>NZ_JBHYPE010000018.1:0-137143 GCF_042746015.1 Streptomyces sp. NPDC058773 | reverse complement strand
GTTGAGGGCAGGCGCGCCGCTTTTGTGGGGGGTGGCGGTCAGGCGGTCACTGTGCGCCGATGGCCTCCAGCATGTTCAGCCGGGCCGCCCGGCGGGCCGGCCACAGCGAGGCCAGCACGCCCACGACCAGCGCGATCAGCAGGAACAGCGCCAGCCGGCCCCAGGGCAGCAGCAGTTCGTAGGTCGGGAGCCCCTGGCTGACCAGGTTGCCGGAGGCCCAGGAGAGGAAGACCCCCACGCCGATCCCCAGGACCGCGCCGAACAGCGAGAGGACCACCGACTCCAGCCGGACCATCTCCTTGATACCGGCGCGGGACAGTCCGATCGCCCGCAGCATCCCGATCTCGCGGGTCCGCTCGAAGACCGACATGGCGAGGGTGTTGACGACGCCGACCACCGCGATGACGACGGCCATGCCGAGCAGCCCGTACACGATGTAGAGCAAGGTCTCGATCTTTCCGGCGTTCTCCTTGCGCAGGTCGGCGTGGTCCTGGACCTTCAGCAGCGGGCTCTCGCCGAGGGCGTGCCGGATCTGCTTCTCCAGCTCCCCGGTCGCCCCGCCCCGGGCCTTCACCAGCAGTTTGTCGTTCTTCACCGGTGCCATGTGCGGGTCCACCAGGGAGGTGGCGCCGAGGGCACTGGTGAGCTCCTGGTTGTCCTCGTAGATACCGCTGATCTTCAGCTTCGCCGTCTTCTTGTCGTCGAACGTCGCGTTCACCGTCTCGCCGGTGTGCCAGCCCTTCTCCTTGGCCGCGGTCCGGGAGATCGCGATCTCGTCGGCTCCGTGTGCCTGCGAGCCGCTCGTGAAGTCCAGCCGGGCGACCTTGCCGACCGCCGCGAGGTCGGTGCCGGTGAGGTCCGTGTAGAGCCCGTCGGCCTGGAAGGTGACGCTGCGCAGCGGGGCCACCGCCTCGACGCCCGGGAGGTCCGCCACCTTCTTCGACAGTGCGACGTCCAGGCTGGTGAAGTTCGCGTTCTGCACCTTGTAGTCGGCCTTCAGCCCGTTGGCCGTCATCTTGTCCATGGCCTGCTGTGCCGAGTTCCCGACGACCGTCATACCGGTGATCAGGGTGAGGCCGATCATCAGCGCCGAAGCGGTCGCCGCCGTACGGCGCGGGTTGCGCAGCGCGTTCTGCGTGGCCAGCTTGCCGCCGATGCCGAAGAGCCGGGTGGCCACCACGCCCGCCAGCGAGACCAGGGGCCGTGACAGCAGCGGCGCGAGGATGATGACGCCGGTCAGCATCAGTATCGAGCCCGCCATCGCGATCGGCAGGTCGTCGGAGGACTTCAGTGTGGAGACGTAGAACATGACCGCGACACCGAGGGCGGTGACCACCGCGCCGAGCACATTGCGGATCACCAGGCTGCGCAGGGCCGGCGGCGCCTCGACGGTGCTGAGCGCCTCCACCGGGGCGATCTTCGCGGCCTTGCGGGACGGCAGCCAGGCGGCCAGTACGGTCACCACGACACCCATCGCGAGTGAGGAGAGCACCGCGGCCGGGCTGATGACGACCGGCCCGTCCGGGAAGCCCGCGCCATTGGCGTCGAGCACCGCCCGCAGCCCCACCGCGATCCCGGCGCCCAGCGCGAAGCCGACGACCGAGGAGACCAGGCCCAGCAGCCCCGCCTCGGCCAGCACCGAGCGGACGACCTGCCGGCGCGAGGCACCGACCGCGCGCAGCAGTGCGATCTCGCGACTGCGCTGGGAGATCAGCATGGTGAAGGTGTTGGCGATGATGAACACGCCGACGAACAGGGCGATCCCGGCGAACGCCAGCAGGGTCGAGCTCAGCGCCTTGTTCTGGTCGGCGACCCGCCGGGCCTGCTCGGCGGCGAGATCGGCACCGCTGGTCGCCTCGGCGAGCTTCTCGGGCAGGACCTCGCGGACCTTGGCGGTCAGTGCCTGCTGATCGGTGCCGGGCTCGGCGGCCACCACCAGCTCGTCGAACTGCCCGGGGTGCAGATAGAGCTTCTGCGCGGTGGCGGTGTCGAAGAGCGCGAGGCTGCCGCCCGCGGTCACCTGCGGGTCGTCGGTGGAGACGATGCCGACCAGCTTCTTCGTCAGCACCGGACCGTCGGTGGCGAACCGCACGGTGTCGCCCACCTTGTGGCCGGCCGCCTTCGCGGTCGCCTCGTCCAGCGCGATCTCGTCGGCGGCGGCCGGTCCGCGGCCCGTCAGCAGCGGGTAGCGGGCGTCGTGGCCGTCCTTGTCCGGCTGGAAGTTGGCGGCCATGTTCTGCCAGTCGTTGCCGATCGGTACGCCGTCCGGGCCGGCGAGGGTCGCCTCACCGGTGACGTTGCGCCGCACGGACTGCACGCCGGGCAGTGCGCGGACGGCATCCGCCACCTTGTCGTCGAGGGCGGTGGTGCGCTTGCCGTCCTTTCCGGTGACGGGGGCGTTTTCGGCGGGGACGGCCTGGACGGAGACGGCCACCCCCGCGAGGTTCTTGGTGGAGGCCTTCTTGATGGCCTCGCCGACGGTGTCGCTGAAGATCAGGGTGCCGGCGACGAAGGCGACGCCGAGCAGGACCGCGAGTGCGGTCATCATCAATCGGGCTTTGTGCGCAAGGACGTTGCGCAGCGCGGTTCGCAGCATGGTGGTGGTGTCAGTCCTGGTCCGGTGCGGGATACGGAGGGTGGGGTGCCGGGTGGTCGGCCGGCGTCAGCTGGTACGGCCCTTGGCGTCGAAGAGCCGCATCCGGTCCAGGACGGTGTCCGCGGTCGGATCGTCCAGCTCCTCGACGATCCGGCCGTCCGCGAGGAAGACCACCCGGTCCGCATAACCGGCGGCGACCGGGTCATGGGTGACCATCACCACCGTCTGGTTCATGGCCCGTACCGACTCCCGCAGAAAGCCCAGCACTTCGGCGCCGGAACGGGAGTCGAGGTTGCCGGTCGGCTCGTCCGCGAAGATGATCTCCGGCTGGGCGGCCAGCGCGCGGGCGACCGCGACCCGCTGCTGCTGGCCGCCGGAGAGCTGCGCCGGCCGGTGGGACAGCCGCCCGGACAGGCCGACCGTCTCGACGACCCGGCCGACCCACTCCCGGTCCGGCTTGCGGCCCGCGATGTCCATCGGCAGCGTGATGTTCTCCAGCGCGGTCAGCGTCGGCAGCAGATTGAACGCCTGGAAGATGAAGCCGATCTTGTCCCGGCGCAGCCGCGTCAGCTGCTTGTCGTTCAGCGACGCCAGCTCCACGTCACCGATCCGCGCCGAGCCGGACGAGACGCTGTCCAGACCGGCCATGCAGTGCATCAGCGTCGACTTGCCGGAGCCGGAGGGGCCCATGATGGCGGTGAACCTGGCCTTGCCGAAGTCGACCGATACGGAGTCCAGCGCGACCACACGGGTCTCCCCCTGGCCGTAGACCTTGTTCAGGTCCGTGGCGCGGGCGGCGACGGCAGCGGTGGCGCGGGCGGGGGCGGAGGAACCGGGGAAGCCCGGGATGGCAGCCGCGTGGGACACGGGGACTCCTGAAGAAGGAACGGAAGAATTCGACGTTCCCATTCTTGGAGCGCGGGCCGGCACGGTCTTCACCCGCAGGGACCGAAAGCCGCACCGGCCGGAAGTGCCACCACCGGTCCCGCCGTCATCCTCTGGACGGACGGGCGTCCACCCAGCGGCCGACGGGAGAGGTCAGGGTTGCCGGCCGCCCCCGGCGTCCGGTTCGCCGGTCCGGGCCCAGAACTCCGCCACGATGCCGTCGAGGAAGGCGCGCCCCGCCCTCCCGGATTCCGCGGCGCTGCCCCCGTCGCCCCAGTGGAGCGTGGCGGCCATGATCGTCTGGTACTCGCCGTGCAGGTCCCGCAGCACCTGCTGGAGCCGCCGCTCGGGCAGCGGTACGAGCTTGCCGACCGGCCGCACACAGGCCTGCCAGCGGGTGGTGACGGCGCTGGTCAGCAGCTCGGCCAGCTTCCGGTCCCGGCCGGTGAAGCGCAGCAGCGCCGGCAACGGCAGCCGCAGCACCTCGGCGAGCGCCGCGGCCTGCCGGCCGGTGCCGCGCCAGGCCCCGCCGTCCTCCAGGCGCTCGTACGCGCGCGGCTCCAGCCCGGCCCGCAGCGCGACGTCCACCGGGGCGAGGCCGAGTGCCAGCCGGAAGTCGCGCAGGGTGCCCGGTGCGCCGAGCAGCTCGCCGGGCGCGCACCACAGGGCGCCGGCCAGCGCGGTCAGTTCGGCCTCCGTGGGGGCGCTCGTCCCCCGCTCCCAGGACGCGACCGTCTCCGGCGCGACGCGCAGACCGAAGGCGGCCGCCATGCCGTAGGCGACATGGGCGGGGGTCATGCCGAGGGCCTCACGGAGCCGGCGGGCGGCCTCGGCGTCAAAAGGGGGCCGGTGGGGCTCCCCGGCTTGCGTATGCACCGGGCCACGGTAAGTGACGGCGCGGTGCGGTACCTATGGTGCGGACGGCCAAGCCTGGAACTCGTAGGAAGCTACGCCTTTCCCGGTCAGTGACCCGACCAGCGATAGCGCAATTCCGGGCGGCCGACCTGGCCGTACTGGGGGGCGCGGGCCGCGAGGCCGCTCTCCACGAGGTGTTCGAGATAGCGGCGGGCGGTGATCCGGGAGATGCCGACGTCGGCGGCCGCCTCGGTGGCCGTCAGCCCGCTCCCGGCGGCCCGCAGCACCTCGGTCACCGCCTGGAGGGTGGCCGCGGTCAGCCCCTTGGGCAGCGCGGCCGGCCGCGGCGCGCGCAGCGCCGCGATCGCCCGGTCCACCTCGTCCTGCCCGCTGGCCTCGCCGGTGGCGGCCCGGAACTCCGCGTAGCGGGTGAGCCGGTCGCGGAGGGTTGCGAAGGTGAACGGTTTGAGGACGTACTGCACCACGCCGATCGAGACGCCCTCCCGCACCATCGCCAGGTCCCGGGCGGAGGTGACCGCGATGACGTCGGCGGTGTGCCCGGCCGCGCGCAGCGTACGCACCAGCTGGAGGCCGTGGCCGTCGGGCAGGTAGAGGTCGAGCAGCAGCAGGTCGACGGCGTGCTGTTCGAGGTGGCGGCGGGCGTCGGCGCCGGAGTGCGCGGTGCCGGAGACGGTGAAGCCGGGCACCCGCCCGACGTACAGGGCGTGTGCGTCGGCCGCGACCGGATCGTCCTCGACGACGAGAACCCGGATGTCGGAGGGGGTCACCGGCTCCATCCTCTCCCGGCCGCGCGGGCCGCGCAGGGCGGCGCCTGGCTCATCGTGCGGCCCCCGTCCGCAGCGGCAGCCGTACGGTGAACCGCGCGCCGCCCTCCGGCGCCCGGTCCAGCGCGACGGTGCCGCCGTTGCGCCGTACCGCCTGCTGGACCAGGGCCAGGCCCAGCCCGCGGCCCCGGGCGGGCCCGGCCGCGCCGCCCGTCTTGGTGCTCCAGCCCCGGCGGAAGATCTCCTCGGCGGCGTCCGCGGCCACCCCCGGACCGGAGTCCGCCACCCGCAGTAGCAGCTCGTCCGCCGCCGCCCGTGCGGTGACCCGGACCCGCGGCGTCTCGGCGGCGCGGTACTCAGGGGTGGGCGCGGCGGCGTCGATGGCGTTGTCCAGGAGGTTGCCCAGCACGGTGACCAGATCGCGGGCCGGCAGTCCGGGCGGCAGCAGCCCGTCGTCGATCCGGCTGTCCGGTGTCAGGGTCAGTTCCACGCCGCGCTCGTTGGCCTGGGCGGCCTTGCCGAGCAGCAGCGCCGCCAGCACCGGCTCGGCGACCGCGCCGACGACCTGGTCGGTCAGCGCCTGCGCCAGCTCCAGCTCGGCGGTGGCGAACTCCACGGCCTCCTCGGCCCGCCCCAGTTCGATCAGCGAGACCACGGTGTGCAGCCGGTTGGCGGCCTCGTGCGCCTGTGAGCGCAGCGCCTCGGTGAATCCGCGCACCGAGTCCAACTCCCCGGACAGCGCCTGGAGTTCGGTGTGATCGCGCAGGGTGACGACGCTGCCGAGCCGCTCGCCGCCGGAGACCGGCGAGGAGTTGACGACCAGCACCCGTTCGCCGGTCAGCTGGAGCTCGTCGACCCGCGGACCGCTCGTCAGCAGCGCCTCGGTCAGCGGCTCCGGCAGCCCCAGCGCCGTGACGTGGCGCCCCACCGCGTCGTCGGACAGTCCCAGCAGCTCCCGCCCGCCGTCGTTGATCAGGGCGACCCTGCGCTGCCCGTCGAGCATCAGCAGACCCTCGCGGACGGCGTGCAGCGCGGCCTGGTGGTAGTCGTGCATCCGGCTGAGTTCCCCGGCGTTCATCCCGTGGGTGTGCCGCCGCAGCCGGGCATTGATCACATACGTGCCCGCGCCACCGAGCACCAGCGCCGCGGCGGCCACCCCCATCAGCGCCAGCACCTGGTCGCGCAGCTGCGCACTGATCGTCTTGATGGTGATCCCGGAGCTGACCAGCGCGGTGATCCGGTTGCCGCGCCCGGGGTCCCGCACCGGCGCGACGACCCGTACGGACGGCCCGAGCACGCCCATGTGCGTCTCGGCGAACGTCTCGCCGTGCAGCGCCGGGCCGATGTGGCCGAAGTACTTCTTGCCGATCGCGGACGGCTCGGGGTGCGTCCAGCGGATTCCGTCCGGCCCCATCACCACCACGAAGTCGACCCCCGCGTCCCGCCGCAGCCGCTCGCTGTACGGCTGGAGCGCGGCCGTCGGGTTCTTGCTGCGGGCCGCCGCCACGACCGCCGGGGAGTCGGCGACGGAGACGGCCGCCGCGGTCGCCTGCCGCCGCGCGGTCTCCTCTGCCTGCCGTCCGGCATTCACATATGCGAAGGCCGCGCAGCCCATCACGACCACCGCCACCAGCACCACCTGCATGGCGAAGAGCTGCCCGGCCAGGCTTCGGGGGCCGCGCAGCCCGGCGGGCCGGTGCGGCCGGCGGGGACGGGGGAGTCGCATGCAGAACAGTCTGCACGGTTACCGGAGAACCGTCCGCACGGTCACTTTTACGTGAACGAAATGTACGTAAGGG
Source organism: Streptomyces sp. NPDC058773 (assembly GCF_042746015.1). NCBI lineage: Bacteria > Bacillati > Actinomycetota > Actinomycetes > Kitasatosporales > Streptomycetaceae > Streptomyces > Streptomyces sp. NPDC058773. Next base: position 130,223 of record NZ_JBHYPE010000018.1, on the reverse strand, counting down.
TGACGCGCGCCACAGTGCCGTGCATAGTCACCGGGACTTGTTGTGTGGCAGAGCCGCAGACCGGCGCACGCCGTAGACCGAGGAGACAGCCGTGGCTGCACAGACCCCGCCGTCCGGGGGCACCACCGAGGAGACCGCGCCCGTGAAGCGGGACCGGACCCACTTCCTCTACATCGCCGTCATCGGGGCGGTCCTGCTCGGCATCGCCGTGGGCTTCGCCGCCCCCGGTGTCGCCGTCCAGCTCAAGCCGCTCGGCACCGGGTTCGTGAACCTGATCAAGATGATGATCTCGCCCGTCATCTTCTGCACCATCGTGCTGGGCGTCGGCTCGGTGCGGAAGGCCGCCAAGGTCGGCGCGGTCGGCGGACTGGCCCTCGGCTACTTCATGGTGATGTCCACCATCGCGCTGGCCATCGGCCTGGTCGTGGGCAATCTGCTGGACCCGGGGTCCGGCCTCCACCTGACCGAGACCGTCAAGCACGCGGGCCACGCCCAGACCGAGGGCGGCGGCGAGTCGCTGCCCGACTTCCTGCTGGGGATGATCCCCGCCACCCTGGTGTCCGCCTTCACCCAGCAAGAGGTGCTCCCGACGCTGCTGGTGGCGCTGCTGGTCGGCTTCGCGCTGCAGACGATGGGCGCGGCGGGCGAGCCGGTGCTGCGTGGTGTCGGGCACCTCCAGAAGCTGGTCTTCCGGATCCTGTCCATGATCATGTGGGTGGCGCCGGTCGGTGCCTTCGGCGCCATCGCGGCGGTGGTCGGCGAGACCGGTCTGGACGCGCTGAAGTCGCTGGCCGTCATCATGGTCGGCTTCTACACCACCTGTCTGCTGTTCGTGATCGTGGTGCTCGGCACGCTGCTCCGGCTGGTCGCCGGGGTCAGCATCTTCCAGCTGCTGAAGTACCTGGGCCGGGAGTTCCTGCTGATCCTGTCCACCTCCTCCTCGGAGTCGGCGCTGCCCCGGCTGATCGCGAAGATGGAGCACCTGGGCGTCAGCAAGCCGGTGGTCGGCATCACCGTCCCCACCGGCTACAGCTTCAACCTCGACGGCACCGCCATCTACCTGACGATGTCCTCGCTGTTCGTGGCCGAGGCGATGGGCAAGCCGCTCCCGCTCGGCCAGCAGATCTCGCTGCTGGTGTTCATGGTCATCGCGTCGAAGGGGGCGGCCGGGGTCACCGGCGCGGGCCTGGCGACGCTGGCCGGCGGCCTCCAGTCGCACCGCCCCGAACTGGTCGACGGCGTCGGCCTGATCGTCGGCATCGACCGCTTCATGAGCGAGGCGCGGGCGCTGACCAACTTCGCCGGCAACGCGGTGGCCACCGTGCTGATCGGCACCTGGACCAAGGAGATCGACAAGGGCCGGGTGGCCGAAGTGCTCGCCGGGCAGGCGCCGTTCGACGAGAAGACGCTCGCCGACGACGCGTCCGCCGGGCCGGGCGGCGCGGAGGTCGTCGCGCCGCGGGACGGCGGAGCGGAGAAGACGTCCGCCACGGTCTGAACCCCGGGCCGCAGGAGGGGAGCAGGGGCGGGTGCCGGACACGGCGCCCGCCCCTTCCGCACGTCGGCCGTACGGGGGACTCAGGCGGGCCGCAGCCAGACCGTGGCCAGCGGCGGCAGCACCGGTGCGATGGAGGTGCTGCGGCCGTGCCAGGGCGTCGGCTCGGCCTCGATGCGGCCGGGGTTGCCGACGCCGCTGCCGCCGTAGCGCGGGTCGTCGGTGTTGAGGACCTCACGCCAGGCCGGGAAGTGGTCGGGGACGCCGAGCCGGTAGCCGTGCCGGACGACGGGGGAGAAGTTGGTGACTGAGATCAGCGGGGTGCCGTCCCCGGGGCCGGCGGGGCCCGGCCGGTCCCCCCACGCGGCGAAGCGCAGGAAGGGGAAGACATTGTCCTCGCTCGCGTCGCCGTCGATCCAGGAGAAGCCCGCCGGGTCGGTGTCGCGCTCCCACAGCGCGGGCGTGGCGGTGTACTGCCGGTTCAGCTCGCGCACGAGATCGCGGACGCCCCGGTGGTCCGCCTCCGCCCCGTACGAGGGGTCGAGCAGCCACCAGTCCGGGCCGTGGCTCTCCGCCCACTCCGCGCCCTGGGCGAACTCCTGCCCCATGAAGAGGAGTTGCTTGCCCGGGTGGGCCCACATGAAGCCGAGGTAGGCCCGGTGGCCGGCGCGCTGCTGCCACCAGTCGCCGGGCATCTTCGACACCAGCGCGCGCTTGCCGTGCACCACCTCGTCATGGGAGATCGGCAGCACATAGTTCTCGGAGTAGGCGTAGACCATGGAGAAGGTCATCTCGCCGTGGTGGTACTTGCGGTGCACCGGCTCCTTGGCGACATAGCCGAGGGAGTCGTGCATCCAGCCCATGTTCCACTTCAGGCCGAAACCCAGACCACCGAAGCCGCCGGGCCCGGAGTGGTGGGTGGCGCGGGTGACGCCGTCCCAGGCCGTGGACTCCTCGGCGATGGTGACGACGCCGGGGCAGCGGCGGTAGACCGTCGCGTTCATCTCCTGGAGGAAGGCGACCGCATCGAGGTTCTCCCGGCCGCCGTGCACATTCGGCGTCCAGCCGCCGTCCTCGCGGGAGTAGTCGAGATAGAGCATCGAGGCGACGGCATCCACCCGCAGACCGTCGATGTGGAACTCCTCGCACCAGTAGACGGCGTTGGCCACCAGGAAGTTACGGACCTCGGTGCGGCCGTGGTCGAACTCCAGGGTGCCCCAGTCCGGGTGCGCGGCCCGCGCCGGATCCTGCGGCTCGTAGAGCGGCCGCCCGTCGAACTCCGCCAGCGCCCAGTCGTCGCGCGGGAAGTGCGCCGGCACCCAGTCCATCAGCACCCCGATGCCGGCCCGGTGCAGCGCGTCGACCAGGAACCGGAAGTCGTCCGGGGTGCCCATCCTGGCGGTGGGCGCGTAGAACCCGGTCACCTGATAGCCCCAGGAGCCGCCGAAGGGGTGCTCGGCGACCGGCATCAGCTCGACATGGGTGAAGCCCAGGTCCTTGACGTAGCCGGGGAGCTGCCCGGCCAGCTGACGGTAGGTCAGGCCTGGCCGCCAGGAGGGCAGATGCACCTCGTAGACGGAGAACGGGGCCTCGTGCACGGGGCGCGTGCCGCGCCGGGCCATCCACTCGGCGTCGTTCCAGTCGTGGTCCGAGGTCTCCACGACGGAGGCGGTGGCGGGCGGGCACTCGGTCCGCCGGGCCATCGGGTCGGAGCGTACGGTCCGGGAGCCGTCCGGCCGGGTGATCTCGAACTTGTACAGCTCGCCCGCGCCCATGCCCGGCACGAAGAGCTCCCAGACACCGGACGAGCCCAGCGAGCGCATCGGGAAGCCGGTGCCGTCCCAGTAGTTGAAGTCCCCCACGACCCGTACGCCCCGGGCGTTCGGCGCCCAGACCGTGAAGCGGGTGCCGGTCACCCCCTGGTGGTCCATCACCCGCGCGCCGAGTGCGTGCCACAGCTGCTCGTGCCGGCCCTCGCCGAACAGATGCAGATCCAGCTCCCCGAGCGCGGGCAGGAAGCGGTAGGGGTCCACCACGGTCACGGTCTGCTCGCCGTAGTCGACCAGCAGCTCGTAGTCCGGGACGGTGCGCAGCGGCAGCACCCCGGCGAACAGCCCGTCCCCCTCGGAGGGCAGCCCGGCGCGCAGCCCCTTCGCCAGGACGGTGACGCCCTGCGCGTACGGCCGCAGGACCCGGATCAGCAGTCCGCCACGCACGGGGTGGGCGCCGAGCAGCCCGTGCGGATCGTGATGGGCCCCGGCCAGCAGCCGCTCGCGGTCCGCGTCGGACAGCGGCGCCGCGTCCCGGACCCCGTGGCTGCCCTGCGACCGCTCCGTACGGGGCGGGCCCGCGGGGGCGGCCGTCCGGGCGCCCGTCCCCCTGAGCCAGGGCGGCCGGGCCGCGAACGTGGGGCCGGCGGCGCCCGGTCCGGCCGGCGCCGTGCCGGAGGCCGGTGGCCGGGGCGGGGCCGGGTGACCGGACCGGTCCGCCGCGCCGTCGCGGCCCGCGTCCCGGGCGGGCGCGGGGGCGGGAGCGGCGGGGCGGTCCGGCGGAGATCCGGCGGGGGACGGCGAGGCCGTTCCGGGCGGCGGGGTGGCGGGGGACGGGCGGGCGGTCACGGGAGGGGCCTCCTCGGGGCGGGGCAGCGGTCGGTTCTCGGGGGCGGACGGTGGCGGTGCGGCGGTGCGGCGACGGCCCGTCACCCCTGGCCGCCGGGCCGGGCGGAGCGGGACGGGTCCACCCCCACGGTCTGCTCCCCGCCCGCCGCCAGGCGCCGGATGGCGGCCATCGGGACGGCCAGCCAGTCGGGCCGGTGCCGGGCCTCGTAGAGCACTTCGTAGATGGCCTTGTCGGTCTCGTAGGCGCGCATCAGGGCGGGCGCGGAGCGCGGATCGAGCCCGCCGGCCTCCGCATAGCCCAGGCAGAACGCGTCGCGGGTGCGCCGCGCCCACTCCAGTGCCCAGGGGTCACCGCCGGCCGGACCGCTGCGCGCCGCGTAGTCGAAGGAGCGCAGCATCGCCGCGACATCGCGCACCGCGGGCTGCAGCCGGCGCCGCTCGGCCAGCGGGCGGGCCGGTTCGCCCTCGAAGTCGATCAGCGACCAGCGGCCCTCGTCGGCGGACCGCAGCGTCTGGCCCAGGTGCAGATCACCGTGGATGCGCTGGGCGGCCCAGCTGCGGCCGTCCCCGCCGGCCGCGGCCAGCGCGTCGAACGCGGTCCGCAGCCGGGACCGGTAGGGCTGGAGGACGGGCACGGCGCGGGCGGTGGCCGCCAGCCGCTCGGTCATCCGGGCGGCGATCGCCTCCAGCTGCGGGCGGCGCAGCTCGGTGGTCGGCAGCGTCTGGGCGAGTGCGGTGTGCACCTCGGCGGTGGCGTGGCCCAGTGCCCGTGCCGAGCCGGTGAAGTCGGCGCGGACGGCCAGCGCGTTCAGCGCCAGCTGCCAGCCGTCCGCCGAGCCCGGCAGGAAGGGCTGCAGCACGCCCAGCGTCGTCGGCTCGCCGTCCTCCTCGGGGACCGCCGACTCGAACCAGGCCGCCGGCGCCGGTACCCGCGCGCACTTGGCATCGGCGAGCGCCCGCGGCAGCTCCAGATCCGGGTTGATGCCCGGTTCGATCCGCCGGAAGACCTTCAGGATGAAGGAATCGCCATAGACGATCGAGGAGTTGGACTGCTCGACGGCGATCGGCCGGCCCGGCAGTCCTGAGGGGATGACGGCGTCGGGCTCCCGGCAGAAGCGCAGCGCGCCGAGCCGGCCCGGGGCCCGCAGCCGCTCCAGCAGCAGTCCGCAGAGCCGGCTGTCGAGCAGTGCGTCATAGACGGCGCGGCCGCGCAGCGGACCGCGGCCGGGGCGTCCGATCACCGCGGGCGCCAGCCGGGGTGGGGGTGCGGGGTGCACCCCCAGCAGCAGCTGGTAGCAGTCGCCGCCGGCCGGTGTGCGGCTCGGGGGCGCGCTCTGCTGGGTGCGGACGAGCAGTTGCAGCAGGCCCGGTGCGGTGCCGTCGTCGGTGCACGGCAGCAGCTCGGTCGCCGAGAGCAGGGTGAAGCCGGTGACCGGCCGCCCCTTGCCGGCGAACCAGCGCTGGCGGGGCACCCAGTCGGCGAACAGGGGCACCAGCGAGGACAGCAGATCGGGGGCGGAGACGAGCGGGCGGCGGTCTGGGGTGTGACGGGTGGCACGGGTCGAGGCGGTGTCCGACATGGCGTCGCGTCCTTTCCCCGGGCACACGACATATAGGGCAAAGTGTCCCGGAATACGGCCTTGGCTGTGCGGCGGCGCGGTGGGGGTACCCCCAGACGGAGTCCGGGGGACGGCGGGCCGGCTCGTCCGTACGGCAGCGGTCTTCCGGCGTGCGCTGCTCCGCTGCGCGACGGTCCCCTCCGGCGCCGGAAGGGCCGGCGGGGGACGCCCTGGGGCTCGTTCGGCCCGTGCGGTAATAGGGAGGCTGCCCGGACGAAAGGTCAAATAACGCCCGTACGCGCCGGATGGCCGCGTACGGGCGTCGTCCCGGCGCCCGTGCCCGGTCGGGACACCGGCGCTAACCGGAGGTGCGGCGCAGCCGGAACCAGTAGAACCCGTGGCCCGCGAGGGTCAGCAGATACGGCAGCTCCCCGATGGCCGGGAAGCGGACCCCGCCGATGAGTTCCACCGGATGGCGTCCGCTGAACGCCCGCAGGTCCAGCTCCGTGGGCTGGGCGAAACGGGAGAAGTTGTGCACGCACAGCACCAGGTCGTCGTCCGCGCCGCCGGTGCCCGGCGCCTCCCGCAGGAAGGCCAGTACCGCCGGATTCGTGGAGGACAGTTCGGTGTAGCTGCCGAGCCCGAACGCCGGGTTCTGCTTCCGGATCTCGATCATCCGCCGGGTCCAGTGCAGCAGCGAGGACGGCGAACTCATCGCGGCCTCGACGTTGGTGACCTGGTAACCGTAGACGGGGTCCATGATGGTCGGCAGGGAGAGCCGGCCCGGGTCGCAGGAGGAGAAGCCGGCGTTGCGGTCCGGGGTCCACTGCATCGGGGTGCGCACCGCGTCCCGGTCACCGAGCCAGATGTTGTCGCCCATGCCGATCTCGTCGCCGTAGTAGAGGATCGGCGAACCCGGCAGGGACAGCAGCAGAGCCGTGAAGAGCTCGATCTGATTGCGGTCGTTGTCGAGCAGCGGGGCCAGCCGGCGGCGGATGCCGATATTGGCGCGCATCCGCGGGTCCTTGGCGTACTCCGCGTACATGTAGTCGCGCTCTTCGTCGGTGACCATTTCGAGGGTCAGCTCGTCGTGATTGCGCAGGAAGATACCCCACTGGCAGCCGGACGGAATCGCCGGGGTCTTGGCGAGGATTTCCGAGACCGGATAGCGCGATTCGCGGCGTACCGCCATGAAGATGCGCGGCATGACCGGGAAGTGGAAGGCCATATGGCATTCATCGCCGCCGACTCCGTAATCGCCGAAATAGTCGACGACGTCCTCCGGCCACTGATTGGCCTCGGCCAGCAGCACCGTGTCCGGGTAATGGGCGTCGATCTCCGCGCGGACCCGCTTGAGGAAGGCGTGCGAGGCCGGCAGGTTCTCGCAGTTGGTGCCCTCCTCGGCGTAGAGGTACGGCACCGCGTCCAGCCGGAAACCGTCGATCCCCAGGTCCAGCCAGAAGCGCAGGGCGGAGATCATCTCCTCCTGGACCGCCGGGTTCTCGTAGTTGAGATCCGGCTGGTGGGAGAAGAAACGGTGCCAGAAGTACTGCTTGCGGACCGGGTCGAAGGTCCAGTTGGAGGCCTCGGTGTCGACGAAGATGATGCGGGCGTCGGCGTACTGCTTGTCGTCGTCGGCCCAGACGTAGTAGTCGCCGTACGGCCCCTCGGGGTCGGTGCGCGACTCCTGGAACCACGGGTGCTGGTCGCTGGTGTGGTTCATCACCATATCGATGATGACCCGCATTCCGCGGTGGTGCGCGGCGTCCACGAATTCCACGAAGTCGGCCAGGTCGCCGAATTCTGGGAGCACCGCCGTGTAGTCGGCGACATCGTAACCGCCGTCCCGTAGCGGGGATTTGAAGAACGGCGGCAGCCAGAGGCAGTCCACGCCCAGCCATTGCAGATAGTCGAGCTTGGCCGTGATGCCCTTGAGGTCGCCGATTCCGTCGCCGTTGCTGTCCTGGAAGGAGCGCACCAGGACTTCGTAGAAAACGGCCCGTTTGAACCAGTCGGGATCGCGGTCCTTCGCCGGGGTGTCCTCGAATGTGTCGGGGACAGGCTCATTGACGATCAATTGGGTGACCCTCCGATCGGTGAGGACGGTCGCAGCGACAGCACATGGGCGGGCGCGAGTGAGCGGCCCGGCTCCAGGCGCACATAGTTGTCCCTGCCCCAGTGGTAGGTATCGCCGGTGAGCTCGTCGCGCACCGGGAAGGACTCGTGCCGGCCGAGGCCGAGTTCCGGCATGTCCAACGACACCGTCGCCTCGTGGGTGTGGTGCGGGTCGAGGTTGACCACCGTGAGCACCGTGTCGGCCCGGTCGCCGTGCCCCTCGTGCTTCGAGTAGGCGATGACGGCCTCGTTGTCGACGTGGTGGAAGCGCAGATTGCGCAGCTGCTGCAGGGCGGGGTGCCGGCGGCGGATGCGGTTGAGCGCGGTGATCAGGGGGGCGATGGTGTGCCCCTCCCGGGCCGCCGCATCCCAGTCGCGCGGCCTGAGTTGGTACTTCTCCGAGTCGAGGTACTCCTCGCTGCCGCGGCGTACCGGCGTCGACTCGCAGAGCTCGTATCCGGCGTAGACGCCCCAGGTGGGGGCCAGGGTGGCGGCCAGGACGGCGCGTACCTCGAAGGCGGGGCGGCCGCCCTCCTGGAGGTAGGCGTGCAGGATGTCCGGGGTGTTCACGAAGAAATTGGGCCGCAGGTAGGAGGCGCTCTCACCGGTCAGCTCGGTGAGGTAGTCGGTCAGCTCCTGCTTGGTGTTGCGCCAGGTGAAGTAGGTGTACGACTGGTGGAAGCCGATCTGGGCGAGGGTGTGCAGCATGGCCGGGCGGGTGAACGCCTCGGCGAGGAAGAGCACGTCCGGATCGGTGCGGTTGATGTCGCCGATCACCTTCTCCCAGAAGGCCACCGGCTTGGTGTGGGGGTTGTCCACCCGGAAGATCCGTACGCCCTTGGCCATCCAGAAGCGCAGCAGCCGCTCGGTCTCCCGGACCAGCCCGCGGAAGTCGGTGTCGAAGGCCAGCGGGTAGATGTCCTGGTACTTCTTCGGCGGGTTCTCGGCGTAGGCGATCGAGCCGTCCGCGCGGCGGTGGAACCACTGGGGGTGCAGGGTGACCCAGGGGTGGTCCGGGGAGCACTGCAGCGCGAAGTCCAGGGCCACCTCCATCCGCAGGTCGCGGGCGGTGCGCACGAAATGCTCGAAGTCGTCGAAGGTGCCCAGGTCCGGATGGAGGGCGTCGTGGCCGCCGGCCGGTGATCCGATGGCCCAGGGAGAGCCGACGTCGTCCGGGCCGGCCGACAGCGCGTTGTTGCGGCCCTTGCGGAAGGCGCTGCCGATGGGGTGAACGGGCGGGAGGTAGACCACGTCGAAGCCCATGGCGGCGACGGCCGGCAGCCGCTCGGCGGCGGTGCGCAGGGTGCCGCCGATGGCCGTACCGTCCGGGCCGACTGTGGCGCCCTCGGAGCGCGGGAAAAGCTCGTACCACGCGCCGTACAGCGCCCGGCGGCGCTCGACGACCAGGGGCATCGGGCGCGAGACGGTGAGCAGTTCGCGCAGCGGATGGCGCGCCAGCACCTCGGTGACCTGGGGGGAGAGCGCCGCGGCCAGCCGGGTCGCGGCGGGCAGCCCGGTGTTGCGCAGGGTGTCCACGGCGGTCAGCACCGCCTCGCGCCCCTCGCTCTTGGGTACCTCGGCGGCCGCCCGCTCATGGAGTTCGGCGCCCTCGGCGAGCACCAGCTCGGTGTCGATCCCCGCCGGGATCTTGATGCCGGCGTGCCGCCGCCAGGTGGTGACCGGATCGGCCCAGGCCTCGACGGTGAACGTCCAGCGGCCCTCGATACCGGGGGTGACCTCGGTGCTCCACCGGTCGGTTCCGGGCGCCCGCTCCCGCATCGGCGTCCAGGGGCCGCAGCGGCCGGCCGGATTGCGCAGCACCACATTCGCCGCGACGGCGTCGTGCCCCTCACGGAAGACGGTGGCGGAGACCTCGAAGGTCTCACCCACCACGGCCTTCGCCGGGCGGCGACCGCAATCGATCTGCGGGCGGATGTCCAGAACAGGAATGCGACCGATCATGGGCTCACCTAGTGGGCTTGTCATGCTTTGCCGGGCTTTGTCCTTTGTATCCGCTTTACGGCAGACGGGCCGGGTGGGGGCATGGGCGCTCCTGTCCGCTTTCACTCGGTCGGCGGAGGGTACGGCGGGGCCGGTCGGCGCAACCGCCGGCCTCCGGCCGGTCGTCCCCCGAGGGCTGCGGTGCGGAGGTGCGGTGCGGGTGAGGGCCGGGGCCGCGGGCCCTCTTTGCGGGTGGCGGCCGGGAGCTCCGGCGGTAGGGCACCCGCCGCGTCGCCACGGGCCGGCCCGGACGCGGGGCGAGGGCCGCCCCCGTACCGGCGGCCACGGCGCTGCGCTGACACGGTCGGCGTTCGCCTCCTCAACTCGGTCTGATCTCAGCGGAGTTGCGGTGTGCGGATGTCCGGTGCCGCGCCGGGGCCCTTCGGCGCCACACCGCAGCCTCTCTCCAGGAGGGAGTCCGTACAAGAGCGCATGAGGGGGTGGAATCGGCCATATCAGCGGACGTGACGGCAGGGAGGCAGGAGACGGAGCGGCTCTCCTGGTGTGTGCGGGGCCGCCTGCGGACCGGGTCCGGTGGGCCTCGTCGCCGCTCCGGCGCGTGTGCCTCCCCCAACCGGGCGGGGCCGGGGGGCCCTGCGGCACGGTGCCGGGGCCGGTGGCGCGCGGTGCCGGATGCTGAGGGCCTTCCGAACCCGCAGGAGAGGCCCGTGCGCCAGCTCAGCCCGCAAGGAAACCCGGAACCGGCCCGCACCGGCCCCGTCCGGGACGCCGCCGGCCGGCCCGGGGTCATCGGCATCGCCCTCGCCGCCGTGCTGGCCGCCGCCCTCGCGCAGGGGTCCTGGCAGTGGTTCGCCACCTACATCGGGGTGACGCTGCTCGCGGTGGTCTTCTCCTTCTACGGACTGCCGGCCTGGACGCCCGGCCTCCGCACGCCGTACGTCCGGCAACTGGTCGCGTTCGCGCTGACCGTCGGCCTGTGCCTGGCGATCGCGGTGGCCCCGATGCTCCAGCGCTGGGCGTGGCTGTTCCCGATGCCGGGCACCCGGCGCGAGTGCCCCGAACTGGGCCGGTACGAGGGCATCCGGGCGGAGGCCGAGCTGGCGCGGCTCAGTGGCCGGGACCGGGTCGCGCTGGCGCACGCCCAGCGGGCCCGGCGTCATGAGGCCGTCGCCGACTGCCTGTCGGCCACGACGACCCAGTGGCTGCCGCTGTACGGGGCGGGGGCGGCCGTGCTGGTGGCGGCGGGCGCCTGGACCCGCGACCGGTCCCGGGCGCGGAAGGGGGACCGGCCGGGATAGACCGCCGGTGGCGGGGCCCGGTCCGGAACGCGCGAAGGCGGTGCCCGGAGAGTCCGCCTCTCCGGGCACCGCCCGCTCCGGGGTCAGATCACCCCGGGTCGTTCAGCACGTTCCCGCACGTTGCGTCACTTGACGGCGACACCGGTCCAAGCGGCCTCGACGCCCTTGACCTCCGCGCTGCCGGCCTTGTACAGGTCGGTGGCGGCCTTCACGGTCGCCTCACGGGCGGCCTTGTAGTCCGTGTTGGAGGTCATGTACTCGGTCAGGGCCTTGAACCAGATCTTCTCGGCCTTGTCCCGGCCGATGCCCTCGACCTTCTTGCCGTCCGCCGTCGGGCTGTCGTACTTGACGCCACCGATCTCCTTCGCGCCGCTGCCCTCGGACAGCAGGTAGAAGAAGTGGTTGGCGACACCCGAGGAGTAGTGCGGGTCGAGGTCACCGGTCTTGGAGTCCCAGTTGTCCTGCGACTGACCGTCCTTGGACGGCTTGTCCATGTAGCGCAGCGGCTTGCCGTCACCGTTGATGTCGATCTTCTCGCCGATGAGGTAGTCGCCCGGGTCCTTCTCGCTCTTGGCGAAGAACTCGGCCGACGTGCCGAAGATGTCCGAGGTGCCCTCGTTCAGGCCGCCGGACTCACCGCTGTAGGTGAGGTTGGCGGTGGCGGAGGTGACACCGTGCGACATCTCGTGCGCCGCGACGTCGAGCGCGGTGAGCGGCTTCTTGTCGCCCTCGCCGTCGCCGTACGTCATGCAGAAGCAGCTGTCGTCCCAGAAGGCGTTGACGTAGCTCTTGCCGTAGTGGACGCGGGACGAGGCACCCTTGCCGTCACCCTTGATGCCGCTGCGGCCGTGCACCTTCTTGTAGTAGTCCCAGGTCACGGCCGCGCCGTAGTGCGCGTCCACGGCCGCGGTCTGCGGGTCGTCCGGCTTGCCGGTGCCCCACTTGTCGTCCTCGTCGGTGAAGGCCTTGCCGTCACCGGACTCGCTGTTCTCGAGGTTGGTGGTCTTGTGGTCACCGCGGTCCTTGTCGGTCAGCGTGTAGCCGCTGCCCGACTTGGTGGTGCCCAGCTCGACGCTGCCGCTGTACTCGCTCTCGCCCTTGCCGGTACGGATCTCGTCGTACTGGAACAGCTTCTTGCCGCTGTTGGCGTCGGTGATGACGTGCATCCGGCTCGGGGTGCCGTCCTTCTTGACGCCGTTGACGACGGTGTCGTAGGCGAGGACGGGCGTGCCGGAGGCGGCCCAGACGACCTTCTTGGGCGCCTGCGCGTCGGCCTTCTTCGCGCTGAGCGACTTCACCGCGGTGCCCTGAGCCGACTTCGCGGCGGCGGTCGGGGCGATCTTGGCCGTGGTCGAGGCCACCTTGACCGACTTCTCGGTCGACTTGGTGGTGCTCTTGACCGCGCCGCCCTTGGCGGTGTGCACGATCAGGTCGCCGCCCAGCACCGGCAGGCCGTCGTAGGTGCGGTCGTAGCGGGTGTGCGTGGTGCCGTCAGCGTCCTTGATGACGTCCTTGACGACCAGCTTCTCCTGTGCGCCCAGGCCCAGTTCCTTGGCGGTCTGCGCCTTGGTCGCGCTCGCGTCGCGCAGCAGTTCCGCGCGGTGCGAGGCGGTGAGCTTGAGGGGCGAACCGTCCGCGGTGGGGGTCTGGGCGGGGGAGGCGCCGGCGGTACCAGCGGTGATGCCGGCGGCCACGAGGGCCGCGACGGCGAACGAGGTACCGACGACACGGGTCTTACGGGATATGCGGGGGGTCACGCGTGCTCCTTCAACTTTGCCAAGTGGTGGGGGTGCAAAGCGATGCGGGTGTGACGTGCGTTCGGAGAGACTGCCATTCGAACGCGTGCATGTCAGGAGGGTGTAAAGGGATTGGCCGAAAAATGTCCGTGGAGAGGTGACCGCCGTTCGCATAACGGAGCTGGGCGCCGCCCCCTGTCATCAGGGGACGACGCCCAACGCGCTTTCCTTGTACCTGAGTTGATCGATGGCGTGATCTGTGGCCCGGCTATGTCACACCGAGGTGACGGCTGAGTGGCGCTCTCCGGTCAGAACGTCAGCTTCCAGCCGTTGATGTAGCCGGTGTCCTGGGAGTAGACGTCCTGGACCCGCAGCTTCCAGGTCCCGCTCGCCTTCTCCGAGGAGGCGTTGACGGTGTACGTGGTCTTCACGTCGGCCGCCGAGTCGAACGCGCTGGCGTTCTTCAGCCGGTAGGCCGTGCCGTCCGGGGCGATCAGGTCGACGACCAGGTCACCGCGGTAGGTGTGCACGATGTCCACCCCGACCTTGAGTGTGCTCGGGGCGTTGCCGCTGCGGCCGACGGTGATCGGCGAGGTGACCGCCGCGCCCGCGTCCGGGATCTGCACATCGGCGGCGTTCTCGAAGACATTGCCGCCACCGGCCGGGTTGACCGTCCAGGTGAAGTCGGCGGTACCGGTCTTCTTCGCGGCGTCGGTGACCGTCACCTTCACCGTGCTGGTGCCGGCCGTGGTCGGCGTACCGGAGATCAGACCGGTGGTCGCGTTGAGCGACAGCCCGGCGGGCAGCCCGGTCGCCGCGTACGAGAGCGCGCCCGCGGTGCCGCTGGTCGCCTTGATCTGCAGGCTCGCGGCCTGGCCGACGGTGCCGGTCTGGTTGCCCGGGTTGGTGACGGTGACCCCGCCGCCGTCCGGGACGCGGGCGCCGACGTTCACCGCCGCCCAGGTGTTGGCGACCGTGTTGTACGAGGCGCTGCCCTCGCCGAACAGGTCGGCGGCGGCCTTGAGGGTGGCGGTGCGGGCGGCCGCGTAGTTGGTGTTGGCGCTCATGTACTGGCTGAGTGCCTTGAACCAGACCTTCTCGGCGTTGGCCCGGCCGATGCCCGGGACCGGCAGGTTGTCGAAGGTCGGGCTGTCGTAGTGGACGCCGCCGATGTCCTTCGGGCCGCTGCCCTCGGACAACAGGTAGAAGAAGTGGTTGGCGACACCGGACGAGTAGTGCACGTCCTTGTTGCCGACATTGCTCGACCAGTAGTCGGCCGACGCCCCGTCCTTGGACGGCTTGTCCATGTAGCGCAGCGGGGTGCCGTCGCCATTGATGTCGATCTTCTCGCCGATGAGGTAGTCACCGGGGTCGGAGGAGTTGTTGGCGTAGAACTCCACCGCCGTACCGAAGATGTCGGAGGTCGCCTCGTTGAGGCCGCCGGACTCACCGCTGTAGGTGAGGTCGGCGGTGGCCGCGGTGACACCGTGCGACATCTCGTGGCCGGCCACGTCGATGGCGGTCAGCGGGGCGGCGTTGCCGCTGCCGTCGCCGTACGTCATGCAGAAGCAGCCGTCGTCCCAGAAGGCGTTGACGTAGCTGTTGCCGTAGTGGACCCGGGAGTAGGCGCCGACGCCGTCACCCTTGATGCCGCTGCGCCCGTGCACGTTCTTGTAGTAGTCCCAGGTCTCCTGGGCGCCGTAGGCCGCGTCCACACCGGCCGTCTGGGCGTTCTGCGGGGTGCCGTCGCCCCAGGTGTCGTCGGCGTCGGTGAAGAGCGAACCGGTGCCGGACGAGCCGTGCTTGAGGTCATAGGTCCTGTGGTTGCCGCGGGTGGCGTCGGTCATCGAGAAGTTCGGTGCCGACCCCGAGGTCCCGATGGTGACCTTGCCGCTGTACTCGCTGTTGCCGGTGCCGGTCTTGATGCCCTGGTACTCGAAGATCTTGGCGCCGGTCGTGGCGTCCGTGATGACGTGCAGCTGGCTGGGCGTGCCGTCGTCCTGCAGCCCGCCGATCACCGTCTCGTAGGCGAGCAGCGGCTTGCCGTCGGCGACCCAGACCACCTTGCGCGGTGCCTTCGCGGCCTCGGTCTTCTTCGAGCCGAGCGCCTGCGCCGCCTTGACGGCCTTCGCCTCGGCCGTGGCGGGCCGCACCTTCGCGGTGGTGCTCGCGACCTTCAGCTGGGAGCGGACGGCCTTGGTGACGCCCTTGAGCTTGCCGGCCTTGCTCTCGTGCACCACGAGGTCGCCGCCGAGGACGGGCAGCCCTTCGTAGGTCCGCTCGTAGCGGGTGTGCACGGTGCCGTCGACGTCCTTCGAGACGTCCTTGACGACCAGCTTCTCCTTCGCGCCGAGCTTCAGCTGCCGCGCGGTCTCGGCGGTGGTGGCGCCGGCTGCCCGTATCAGCTCCGCACGCTGGGACGGGGACAGCTTGGCCGGCAGGGCGCCGGGATCGGGGGTGGCATGCGTGCTGCCCGGCCGCGGGGCGGCCGCCGTGCCGGTACCGGCCTGAACACCGACGGCCAGCATCGCCGTGACGGCGACGAGCGCGCCGGTCGCGACGGCGCGTCCATGGGGGGTGCGTCTCACACTGACTCCTTCTGCGGTGGCCGCCGTCTGACGCTGCGGCCGGAGGGGGACCGGGCGGCGAAGCGGCCGTCCGGGCAGAGCGAGGCAGAACTCTTGGAGCGTGTGGGGGGAGACGTACGGGAGGTGCTGGGTGTGCGCGTGAAACGGGTGGTGCGGATGGAGCCTCCGGCCGCAGGGAGTTGGTGCTGTGGGGGTCCGTGCGGCGGTTGCGGGGAAGAGTCCCACCACCGGTGGCTTGTTGTCAGGCTCCGTTCAACTAATTGGCCGGAAACCGTCCGTTGCCCGAAATCCGTGTCCGGAAGCCGGACGGCCCGTGATCGGCGACGCAGGCCGCCCCCGCCCCTTCTTCCCACCGGAAACCGTCGGACGGCAGTTGACGGCCGTCCGGATCGCGGCCCTGTACGGCGGGGGCCCGGGGCGCTCCGGCCCGGGCCCGCCCGGACGCCGGACTCCCCGCGGCAGACGGGACTTTGCACGCCTTGGCTGCGCCAGGAGCGCCACAGGGGGGCACCGGCTCCGTTCGCCGCCACCAGGGAGCCATGGGGGCCGAGTTCGGTCAGTCGGCCCCGTCCTGCCCCACGCTGTCCCGCCACGCCTGATGGAGCTGTGCGAACCGGCCCCCGGCGGCGATGAGTTCGTCCGGCGGGCCGTCCTCGACGATGCGGCCGCCGGCCATCACCAGGACCCGGTCGGCGATGGTGACGGTCGAGAGGCGGTGGGCGATCACCAGCGCCGTACGGCCCTCCAGGACGGTGTCCATGGCGCGCTGCACCGCCCGCTCGCCGGGTATGTCCAGGGAGCTGGTGGCCTCGTCGAGGAGGAGTACGGCCGGGTCGGCGAGCAATGCCCGTGCGAAGCCCACGAGTTGGCGCTGCCCTGCGGAGATGCGGCCGCCGCGCTTGCGGACGTCGGTGTCGTAGCCGTCCGGCAGCGCGGCGATGAAGTCATGGGCGCCGATGGCCTTCGCGGCGCGTTCGATCTCGGCGCGAGTGGCGTCCGGGCGGCCGAGGGCGATGTTGTCGGCGACCGTGCCGGAGAACAGGAACGCTTCCTGGGTGACCATGATGACGGCACGGCGCAGCGCGGTCGTGGACAGCTCGCGCAGATCGACCCCGTCGAGCAGCACCTGTCCCTCGGTGGGGTCGTAGAAGCGGGCCAGGAGCTTGGCCAGGGTGGACTTGCCGGCGCCGGTGGCGCCCACCACGGCCACGGTCGTCCCGGCTTCGAGCGTCAGCCCGAAGCGGGGCAGCACCTCGCCGCCGGTGCGGTAGGCGAAGCGGACGTCGCGGAAGGTGACCTCGCGCCCCGGCCGGCCGGCGGCGACGGGCGGCAGCGCGGCGGACACGGCGGGCTCCGGGACGCCGGGGCGCCGGGCGAGCAGTCCGGCGATCTTCTGGAGGGAAGCGGCCGCGGACTCATAGGAGTTGAGGAACATCGCGAGCCGGTCGATGGGGTCGTACAGCCGGCGCAGATAGAGCACCGCGGCGGCGAGGACACCGAGCGCCAGACCTCCCGTGGCCACGCGGTAGGCACCCCACAGCACGAGCGCGGCGACCGCGGTGTTGGCCACCACTCGGGAGGCGACGACATAGCGCGCCATCTCCAGGAGGCCGTCGCCGTTGAGCCGCTGGTGGCGGTGGTTCAGCCGGGCGAAGACGGCGTCGTTGGGGCGCTCGCGGCGGAACGCCTGCACCGGGCGGATGCCGTTGAGGGTCTCGGTGAACTTCACGATGACGGCCGCCGTCGCCGTGGACTTCGCGCTGTAGACGCGGTGCGAACGGTGCCGGAAGGAGCGCACGAGGAGGGCCAGCGGCCCGGCGGAGACCAGGGCGGCGGTGCCCAGGCCCGGGTCCAGCCAGAGCAGGGTCACGGAGATGTAGACCGTCGACAGAAGGGTCGTGATCAGCTCCTGGAGGCCCTCTTCGAGGAGTTCGCGCAGCGACTCGACGTCCGTGGTGGCCCGGGAGATCAGCCGGCCGGACGTATAGCGCTCGTGGAAGTCCCGGCTCAGCGCCTGACCGTGCCGGAAGATCCGGCCGCGCAGGTCGAGCAGTACGTCCTGGCTGACCCGCGCGGACACTTCGATGAAGCCGAACTGCAGCCCGCCGGACGCCACCGCGCACAGCACCGCCGCCACCGCCACCGCGAGCAGCGGCCCGTGGTCGCCGGCCCGCAGCGCCGGCACCGCGCGGTCCAGCGCGAACGCCACCAGCAGCGGTCCGGCCTGCACGGCGGCCTGCTGGAGCAGCAGCAGGACGGCCACCAGCCCGACCCGGCGCCGGTGCGGGGCCAGCAGGGAGGCCAGCAGGGAACGCGCGGCCCCGGGGGCGGCCGGCGCGTCATCGGCGAGCGCGTCGGGGGTGAGGTCCTCGGGCTCCGGGGGCGGCGGCGCGGGCTGCTTCCGGGGGCCGGGGCGCTCCTCGGGACCGGGGCGCTCCTCGGGGCCGTCGGACGGGCGGCCGGCCGTGGTGGTGGTCATCGGGCGGCCTCTTCCTCGCCGGACATCAGGGTGGCGTACTCGGGGGCGTCCCGGAGGAGTTGGTGGTGGGTGCCGACGGCGGTGATCCGGCCGCCGGACAGCAGCGCCACCCGGTCGGCCAGCAGGACCGTGGACGGCCGGTGGGCGACGACCAGGGCGGTGGTGGTCGCCAGGACCTGGCGCAGCGCCGCCTCCACCAGCGCCTCGGTGTGCACATCGAGGGCGGACAGCGGATCGTCGAGGATCAGGAAGCGCGGCCGGCCGACCACCGCACGGGCCAGCGCGAGCCGTTGCCGCTGCCCGCCGGACAGGCTCAGGCCCTGCTCGCCGACCTGGGTGGCGCCGCCCTCGGGCAGCGCGTCGACGAAGCCGTCGGCCTGCGCCACCTCCAGTGCCCGCCGGAGCTCGACCTCCCCGGCGTCCTCGCCGCCCATCAGGACGTTCTCCGCGGCGGTCGCCGAGAACAGCGTGGGCTCCTCGAAGGCCACCGCGACCAGCGCCCGGACCTCCTCCCGGCGGAGGGTCGCCAGATCCCGTCCGTCGAGGGTGATCCGGCCCGCGGTGGGGTCGTACAGCCGCGGAACCAGCGCCGTGAGCGTGGTCTTGCCGCTGCCCGTCGCCCCGACCAGCGCCATCGTCTCGCCGGGCCGGATGTGCAGGGTGATGTCCCGGAGCAGGGGAGGGGAGTTGGGTGGTGCGTCCGGGTAGCGGAACCGGACGCCGGAGAAGACCAGTCCGCCCGTGGGCGTGGGCGTGGGCGTGGGCGCGTCGGGGGCGGGTGCCTTCGGGGGCGCCACGGCTCCGGCCGGCGTGTCCGCGGCCGTCGTGTTCCCGCCCGCCGCCTCCCGGTCCGGCTCCGCCGGGACCGGTTCGTCCAGCACCTCGAAGTAGCGGTCGGTGGCCGTCGCCGCCTCGTTGCTCATGGCCAGCAGGAAGCCGATCGACTCCACCGGCCAGCGCAGCGCCAGGGCGGTGGACAGGAAGCCGACGAGGGTGCCCGCGGACAGTGCGCCGTCGGCCACCTGGAGGGTGCCGAGCACCAGCGCGGCGCCGATCGCCAGCTCCGGCAGGGTGGTGATGCTCCCCCAGATCCACGCCAGCAGCCGCGCCTTGCGGAGCTCGGACGCACGGAGCGCCCGGGTCAGCCTCCGGAACGCGTCGGCCTGACTGCGGTGGCGGCCGAAGCCCTTGATGATGCGGATGCCGAGGACCGACTCCTCGACCACCGTCGTCAGATCGCCGAGCTGGTCCTGCGTCCGGCGCGCCGCCCGCCCGTACTTCGCCTCGAAGACCGAGCACAGCACGATCAGCGGCGGCACCGGCGCCAGCAGCACCAGTCCCAGCGACCACCGCTGGGCCAGCAGCAGCCCCGCGCCCACCAGGATCGTGACGCCGTTGATCAGCAGGAAGGTCAGCGGGAAGGCGAGGAACAGCCGCACCAGCTGGAGATCGGTCGTGCCGCGCGACAGCAGCTGGCCCGACGGCCAGCGGTCATGGAAGGACACCGGCAGGCGCTGCACATGGTGGTACAGCGCCTCGCGCATCGCCGCCTCGACCCCGGCCAGCGGACGCGCCACCAGCCACCGCCGCAGCCCGAACAGCAGCGCCTCCGCGAGCCCGAGCAGCAGGAGAAGCCCGCCGCCCCGCCACGCCCCGCCCGGATCGCGCGCCGCCACGGGCCCGTCCACCAGCCACTTGAGCACCAGCGGAATGACCAGGCTGACGCACGAGGCGAGCACCCCCACGAACGCGGCGGTGAACATCCGCGCCCGCACCGGCCGGGCGAACGGCCACAGCCGGAGCAGCGAGCGCACGGCGGAGCGCCGGGGCAACTCGGGTAACCGGGATAAGTCGCTTCGGCCGGGAGGGTGCGTCGTCTGCGCGGTATCTGCCATCACTCGCGAGCGTAAGGCGCGGCACTGACAACGCTCATCCGGGTTTCCGCCGGCGGGCCCGCCCCCGCGCCCCCGCCCGTATGCCTCAGCCCGGCACCGCCCGGAACAACAGCACCGACCTCCCGGCCACGGTGACCGGTGCGTCCGCCGCGTACGGCGGTTCCGCCGCGTCCGGCTGCTCCTCCCGCACGGTGTCGACGAGGAGTTCGTACCGCTGCGCCCAGGGCGCTCCGGGGAGGGTGAAGGGTCGCGGCCGGGCGTCGGCGTGGAGCACCGCGAGGAAGCTCTCGTCGGTGATCCGGATGCCCCGGGCGTCGCGCTGGGAGATGTCGTTCCCGGAGAGGTACATGCCCAGCGTGGCCCCCGGGGTGTACCAGTCCTGTTCGGTCATCTCCGTGCCGTCCGCGGTGAACCACGCGAGGTCGCGCAGACCGCCCTGCCCGTGCGGCCGGCCGGAGAAGAACGCCCGGCGGCGCAGGACGGGGTGGGCGCGGCGCAGCGCGATGAGACGGGCCGCGAGACCGGCCAGCGGGCGCCACTCCGGATCGTCCAGCAGCGACCAGTCGACCCAACTGGTCGCGTTGTCCTGGCAGTAGGCGTTGTTGTTGCCGT
The DNA here is from genome assembly GCF_042746015.1 of Streptomyces sp. NPDC058773. Taxonomy (NCBI): domain Bacteria; kingdom Bacillati; phylum Actinomycetota; class Actinomycetes; order Kitasatosporales; family Streptomycetaceae; genus Streptomyces; species Streptomyces sp. NPDC058773. The sequence continues at coordinate 109,866 of NZ_JBHYPE010000018.1, read as the reverse complement.
GCTGGGTGCGCCCCATCTCGTCGCCGGCCACCAGCATCGGCACGCCGGTCGACAGCAGCAGGGTGGTCAGCAGGTTGCGCAGCTGGCGGCGGCGCAGCGCGGTGACCGCCCGGTCATGGGTCTCGCCCTCGGCGCCGCAGTTCCAGGACCGGTTGTCGTGGGTGCCGTCGCGGTTGCCCTCGCCGTTGTCCGCGTTGCGCTTGTGCTCGTAGGTGACCAGGTCGCGCAGGGTGAAGCCGTCGTGGGCGGTGATGAAGTTGACCGAGGCGTACGGGCGGCGGCCGCCCCAGGCGTAGAGGTCGCTCGATCCGGAGAGCCGGTAGCCCAGATCGCGGACATCGTGCTGGGCGCCGCGCCAGAAGTCCCGGACGGTGTCGCGGTAGCGGTCGTTCCACTCCGTCCACAACGGCGGGAAGGCGCCGACCTGATAGCCGCCGTTGCCCACGTCCCAGGGCTCGGCGATCAGCTTGACCCGGCGCAGCACCGGGTCCTGGGCGATCACCGCGAGGAACGGGGAGAGCATGTCGACGTCGTGCAGGGAGCGGGCCAGCGCGGCCGCCAGATCGAAGCGGAAGCCGTCCACGCCCATCTCGGTGACCCAGTAGCGCAGCGAATCGGTGATCAGCCGCAGCACATGGGGCTGGACGACGTGCAGGGTGTTGCCGCAGCCGGTGTAGTCGGCATACCGGCGGGCGTCGGCCGCCAGGCGGTAGTAGCCGCGGTTGTCGATGCCCCGGAGGGAGAGCGTCGGGCCCAGTTCGCCGGCCTCCGCGGTGTGGTTGTAGACGACGTCGAGGATCACCTCGATCCCGGCGTCGTGCAGCGCCCGCACCATCCGCTTGAATTCGCCGACCTGTTGCCCCCGGGTACCGGTCGCGGCGTATCCGGCGTGTGGCGCGAAGTAGCCGATGGAGTTGTAGCCCCAGTAGTTGCGCAGCCCCCGGCGCACCAGGTGGTCCTCGTGCGCGAACTGGTGGACGGGCAGCAGTTCGACGGCGGTGACCCCGAGCCGGACGAGGTGCTCCAGCGCGGCGGGGTGCGCCAGCCCGGCGTAGGTGCCGCGCAGCCGCTCCGGGATGCCGGGGTGGCGCATCGTGAAACCGCGTACGTGCAGTTCGTAGAGGACCGAATCCGGCCAGGGCGTCTTGGGCCGGCGGTCGTCCCGCCATTCGTCGGCCGCGCCCTCCTCCCCGGTGTCGTCGCCGACCACGACGCCCTTCGGGACGTACGGCGCCGAGTCCCGGTCGTCCCGTACGGTGTCGGCGCTCTGCTGCTGCGGCCAGTCGCGGACGTGCCCGTAGAGCTGGGCGGGCAGCGCGGCCCCGGAGCCGGACGTCTCCGCCCGCGCGGCGAAGTCGCCGTCCACGGCCCTGGCGTACGGGTCGAGCAGCAGCTTCGCCGGATTCCAGCGGGCGCCGGACCAGGGGTCCCAGCGGCCGTGCACCCGGTAGCCGTAGCGCTGCCCGGGGCGGACACCGGGCAGGAAGCCGTGCCAGATCTCATGGGTGAGCTCGGTCAGCGCATGGCGCGTCTCGCGCTCCGCGTCGTCGAAGAGACACAGCTCCACGGCCTCGGCGCCGCCCGCCCAGAGGGCGAAGTTGGTACCGGCGAGACCATCGGGGCCGGTGCGGTACCGGGCCCCGAGGGGCGTGGGGCTGCCGGGACGGATGTCCGCAGGTGGGGCGAGTGGTTCGTCCGCCACTGCCTCCTGCTCGGGTGCGCTCGACACGTGCCCGCCTCCTGCGGCTCATGGCTCGGTCGGGCGGTGGGTCCCGGCAGCGGGGACCTCCCAGCGTGCGCTGGGGTCCGGCCGTGCAGGTGTCCGCCCTCCCCGTTGTTCTTCCCGCAACCGGGCGTTGCCTCACGCTTCCCGCGGGAGGCTCCGGGCGCTGCCCCTTCCGCCGGTGACATTCCGTTACGCGACATACCTCCCAAGTAGGGCATCATCCAGCACAATGCGGTATATGACCGCCCATCAGCAGGAACGTGCAGGGGACCGAGCCACGCGCCGCGGCGGCGCCCGGGTACGGGACCGGCTGCCGGGCCCCTCCCCGGCCCGCCGCAGCCGCGTCGCGCTCCTGGTGCTGGCCGGGCTCACCGGGGCGGTGGCGCTGGCCGGCTGCGGGGATCCGGAGACCTTCGTCGGCGGCGGACCGCGCTCCCCGGAAGGGACGATCGGCGTCGTCCCGGACGACGGCGCACACGGCGTACGGGCGGACCGGCGCTTCGAGGTCCGGGTCCCGGCGGGGCGGCTGGAGCGGGTCGCGGTCAGCCGGACCGGTTCCGCCGGCCGGCGGCCCGTCGCCGGGCGGATCTCACCGGACGGCATGGTCTGGCGGCCCGCGTCCGGCCGCCTCCAGCTCGGCGCGAGGTACACCGTCGACGCGGTGGCGCTGGACGGCGCGGGCCACCGCATCGCCCGCCACACCACCTTCACCACCGCCGCCCCCGTCCACCGCTTCGTCGGCCACTTCTCCCCGCAGCGCGACGCCACCGTCGGCACCGGCCTGATCTTCTCGATGGTCTTCAGCCGCCCGATCGCCGACCGCGCCGCCGTCGAACGCGCCGTCCGGGTCGCCGCCCGCCCCGGCGTCGAGGTCGCCGCCCACTGGTTCGGCCGCCGGCGCCTGGACTTCCGGCCCCGGGACCGCTGGCGGCCGGGCACCCAGATCACCGTGCAGCTGCGGCTGCGCGGGGTGAAGGGCGCGCCGAACGCCTATGGGACCCAGCACCGCACCGTCCGCTACCGGGTGGCCCGGGACCAGGTCAGCACCATCGACGCCGCCCGGCACACCCTGACCGTGCGGCGCAACGGCCGGGTCGTGGCGGTGCTGCCGGTCACCGCGGGCGACGCCGAGAACCCCACGTACAACGGGCGGATGGTGATCCTGGAGCGCGATTCGATGACACGGATGGACGGCGACACGGTCGGCTTCGGCGGCGAGTACGACATCCCGGACGTGCCGCACGCCATGCGCCTCACCAGGTCGGGCACGTTCCTCCACGGCAACTACTGGGCGCCGCCGGAGGTCTTCGGCGGTGTCAACACCAGCCATGGCTGCGTCGGGCTCAAGGACATCAGGGGCGGCGGCCCGAACACCCCGGCCGGCTGGTTCTTCGGCCAGTCGATGGTCGGCGACACCATCGTGGTGCAGAACTCCCCGGAGCGCACGGTCGCGCCGGACAACGGCCTCGGTGGCTGGAACATGCCGTGGGGGTTGTGGCGGGCCGGGTCCGCGCTGCGCTGAACCGGCTCCCGTCCGCCGGGACAAGTACCCCGCACCACCCCCGCACTTGGGACTGAACAGTGACATTCAGGGGGAGTTCACTGTCACCGCGGTGTGGTTATCTAACGGCAAGCGCGCGGCTGCCCGCATCCGCGTGCGGGGGACCGCGGGCCGTGCGAGGGGAAAAGGGGCCAGTCGTGAACGTCCAGCCGAATTCGGGGGTGCCGGCCCGCCGGCGTCGGTGGCCGCACGGTGGCGGGGGCCCGCTCGCCGTGCTGCTCGCCGCCACGCTGCTGTTGGTGGCGGGGTGTGGCGGCGATGACGCTGACGGGAAGAAGGGCGGCAAGGCGGCCGGGGACAAGGGTCCCTCGCAGGCCGCCGTGACGATAGCGCCCAAGGACGGCGCGGACGGCGTGGCCACCAGCGGCGCGCTGAAGGTGACCGCCCAGAAGGGCAAGCTCACATCCGTCAAGGTCAAGGACGGCAAGGGCAATGCGGTCGACGGGAAGATATCGGGCGACGGCGCGGTGTGGAAGCCGAGCGGCCATCTGGGCGCCTCGACGAAGTACACCGTCGACGCGATAGCGGTGGACCGTCAGGGCCGGGCGGCAGCCGAGCACTCCGGCTTCACCACCCTCGTCCCCAAGAACACCTTCATCGGCCAGTACAGCCCGGAGAACGGCCAGAAGGTCGGCGTCGGGATGCCGGTCTCGATCCGCTTCACCCGCGGCATCACGCACCCGAAGGCCGTTGAGGACGCCATCAAGGTCAGCGCCGAGCCCTCGGTCCCGGTCGAGGGCCACTGGTTCGGCAACGACCGGCTCGACTTCCGCCCCGAGAAGTACTGGGCGCCCGGCACCAAGGTCACCCTGGAGCTGGACCTCAACGGCGTCGAGGGCCGGCCCGGTGTCTACGGGACCCAGGCCAAGAAGGTCTCGTTCACCATCGGCCGCAGCCAGGTCAGCACGGTCGACGCCAAGTCCAAGCAGATGACCGTGGTCCGCGACGGGAAGAAGATCAAGACCATCCCGATCACCGCGGGAGCCCCGGGCACCGAGACGTACAACGGCAAGATGGTCATCAGCGAGAAGCACCTCGTGACGCGGATGAACGGGGACACCGTCGGCTTCGGCGGGGAGTACGACATCAAGGACGTACCGCACGCGATGCGGCTGAGCACGTCCGGCACCTTCATCCACGGCAACTACTGGTCGGGCCGCGCGGCCTTCGGCACCCGGAACGCCAGCCACGGCTGTGTGGGCCTGTTCGACCAGCGCGGCGGCGGTGACGGGTCCACCCCGGCGGCGTGGTTCTTCCGCAACTCCGTCATCGGCGATGTGGTCGTCGTCAAGAACTCCCATGACGAAACGATCCAGCCGGACAACGGCTTCAGCGACTGGAACCTCTCCTGGGAGAAGTGGAAGGCCGACCAGTAGGCCACCCCGTGGGAGCCGGCGCGCAGGACGGCCGGAAGGCGACCGGGCCCGCTGCACTGTGACCGAGTGCACCGGGCCCGACGTCGTTAACGCGTACTAACCTTCCGGCATGACTGTGAATTTCGAGGTCGCCGACGGCGTCGGCACCATCCGCCTGGACCGTCCGCCGATGAACGCGCTCGACATCGCCACCCAGGACCGGCTGCGTGAGCTGGCCGAGGAGGCCACCCGCCGCGACGACGTCCGCGCCCTGGTCATCTGGGGCGGCGAGAAGGTGTTCGCGGCCGGTGCGGACATCAAGGAAATGCAGGTCATGGACCATGCGGCGATGGTCGTACGGTCCAAGGCGCTGCAGGACTCGTTCACCGCCGTGGCCCGCATTCCCAAGCCGGTGGTCGCCGCGATCACCGGCTATGCGCTGGGCGGCGGCTGCGAACTGGCGCTCTGCGCCGACGTCCGGATCGCGGCCGACAACGCCAAGCTCGGTCAGCCGGAGATCCTGCTCGGGCTCATCCCGGGCGCCGGCGGCACCCAGCGGCTGGCGCGGCTGGTGGGCCCGTCCAAGGCCAAGGACCTGATCTTCACCGGCCGTCAGGTGAAGGCCGACGAGGCGCTCACCCTCGGTCTGGTCGACCGGGTGGTGCCGGCCGCCGAGGTCTACGAGCAGGCGCACGCCTGGGCGGCGCGGCTGGCGGCCGGTCCGGCGCTGGCGCTGCGGGCCGCGAAGGAATCCGTCGACGCGGGCCTGGAGACGGACATCGACACCGGCCTCACCGTCGAACGCAACTGGTTCGCCGGGCTGTTCGCGACCGAGGACCGGGAGACCGGCATGCGCAGCTTCGTCGAGGACGGTCCGGGCAAGGCCAAGTTCCGCTGAAACGACTGGTGTTGACGGGGCATCTGAGGTTTGGCCGGGACGTGCTGCCCCTTGTGGGGGAATGCGGGAAAACTTAATTGTGCCTTAAGGCAACCTTGTTGAGGTCTTCCGCCGGTCCGCCGGAGGCCGGGCGTCATCGCAGGTCAGCGGGTGCGACCCGGAACCTTAACTGCCGTTGGCATATGTCTCGGCGCGGGGAGGGAACCGACGATTCCGGACAGCGGATTCCGTCGGTTCCACCCCCGTGACCGTCAAGTAGCAGCCATGATGGGGGGCATGGCGGGCCTCGAAGGAATGGAGCAGCCGCGGCCGCGGAGCGATCCGGCCGCCGCGCGATGGGGCGTCCCCGACGAGGAGCGGGAGCCGGCGCCGGCTCCCCGCAGACCGCTGTCCGCCGCGCCCGAACCGGGCGGCGAGCCGGCCCTCGGCGAGGTCCGGCTCCCCTCGCGCCCCCAGTCCGCCGGGATCGCCCGCCGGCTGACCGCCGCCGTCCTCCTCAAGCAGTGGTGCCTGACGCCGCAGCTCGCCGAGCAGGCCGTCCTGCTCGTCTCCGAACTCGTCGGCAACGCCGTACGGCACACCGGGGCCCGCACCTTCGGGCTGCGGATGCTCCGCCGCCGTGGCTGGGTCCGCATCGAGGTGCGCGACCCGTCCCGCGGTCTGCCGTGTCTGATGCCGGTGCAGGCGATGGACCTCAGCGGCCGCGGGCTCTTCCTCGTCGACATGCTCTCCGAACGCTGGGGCGTGGATCTGCTCCCCCGTGGCAAGACCACCTGGTTCGAGATGCGGATCGCCGACCGCTGAGCGCCGGGACCGCGGTCCGGCCGGGACCGCGGGCCCGCGACAGGCGCCGGGCCCCGGCGGTGCTCCGCCCGCGCGGTGACCATCCGTAGGATGGGTTGTTCATGCTCGCGCCAGGTACGGAGAGGGAAGGACATGCACCATGTGCGCCGGTCGGCCGCGCTGACGCTGCTGCTCCTCCTCACCATCGCCTTCGGCCCGCTGCTCTGCCGGACCGGCGGCGACGAGGCCTGGCTCGCGGGCCGGGCGGCAACCGCCACCGCGGCCTGGCGGACGGCTGACGTGACACCGGCCGCCACCCCGGACACCACGGGCCCGGCGGACCGGACCACCACCGGGCGGCCGGCCACCGCACACGGCGCCCCGCGGCTCGACTCCGCCGCACCCCTCGCCGTCGCCCAGGCCCCCAAGCGCTGCCAGGGCCGTCATGCGCCCGCGCCCGACGAATCCGCCCCGCTGCCCGCACCGCACCGCGGTGAACCGCTCGCCCCCGCCACCACCGGCGCCGGGCCGCTCACCATGGACCTGCCCGCGCAGTGCGCACTCGCCCGGCCGCCGACGGACAGCGCGTCCGTCACCGACCCCACCGCGCTCCTCCCCGTACTGCGGATATAGGCCGCTCCCCGACGCACCCGGCCTGAATTCCCCCCCGTACGTCTGGAGCTTCCGCATGCCCGTTTCCGCTTCCCCCACCCGCAAACTGGCCGCCATCGGCGCGGTCATCGCCCTCGTCGTCGCCGTGATCGCCATCGCCGTCGCCGTCGGGGCGTCCGTCGAGGGCGACCGCGACACCGGCCGCGGCGACAGCCCGGAGGCCGCCGCCTCCGCCGGTCCCGAGGAGGACCCCGCACAGCAGAAGATGTTCGACGACCTCGCCAAGCGCACCAGCCGCCGCGCGGACGGGGACCCGCTGGCCATCGGCAAGAAGGACGCCCCGGTGGTCCTGGTCGAATACGCCGACTACCAGTGCTCGTTCTGCGGTCGCTTCACCCGCGAGACCCAGCCCGACCTGATCAAGAAGTACGTCGACGCGGGCACCCTGCGCATCGAGTTCCGCAACTTCACCGTCTTCGGCGCGCACTCCGAGCGGGCCGCCCGCGCCTCCTGGGCCGCCGGACAGCAGGGCAAGTTCTGGCAGATGCACGACGAGCTGTACGCCAAGACCCGTAAGGGCGCGGCGCTCGCCGAGGACAAGCTCGTCGACCTGGCCCGCAGCAGCGGTGTGCCCGACCTCGACAAGTTCCGTGCGGACCTGAAGAGCGACGACGCCGAGCGGGCGCTGAAGAAGGACCAGGACGAGGGCTACCAGCTCGGTGTGCAGTCCACCCCGTCCTTCCTGGTCAACGGCCGGCCGGTGGCCGGGGCCCAGCCCTACGAGGTCTTCGCGCAGGCCGTCGAGCAGGCCGCCGAGAAGGCCGGGCACGGGGCGGGGGCCAAGGGAGGCGGCAAGTGAACGACATCGGCTACCTCGCGGCGTTCCTGGGCGGTGCGCTCGCCCTGCTCAGCCCGTGCAGCGCACTGCTGCTGCCGGCGTTCTTCGCGTACTCGCTGTCCACCCCCGGCCGGCTGGTGGCCCGTACCGGCGTGTTCTATCTGGGACTGGCCACCACGCTGGTGCCGCTCGGCGCGGCCAGTACGGCGGCCAGCCGGCTGTTCAACGGCCACCGCGATCTGCTGATCGCGGTCGGCGGCTGGGTCGTCATCGCGATGGGTCTCGCCCAGATCCTCGGCCTGGGCTTCGCCTCCCGCCGTGCCCAGGCCGCCGCCGCCCGGATCACCCCGCGCTCGGCCGTCTCCACATTCCTGCTCGGCTGTGTCTACGGCCTGGCCGGCTTCTGCGCGGGCCCGATTCTGGGCGCGGTGCTGACGGTGACGGCGGTCAGCGGCTCACCGGTGTACGGCGCCTCGATGCTGGCCGTGTACGCGCTGGGCATGGCGCTGCCGCTGTTCGTGCTGGCGCTGCTGTGGGACCGCTGCAAGCTCGGCACCCGGGGCTGGCTGCGGGGTCGCGAATTCACCCTCGGCAAGCTGCGGTTGCACACCACCTCGCTGCTGTCCGGGGTGTTCTTCATCGGTATCGGCGTGCTGTTCCTGCGCTTCAACGGAACCAGTGCGCTGCCCGGAATCCTCGACGCGGACTCCGAGTTCCGTGCCGAGGAGTGGGCGACCCGGCTGGGCAACGGCGTCCCCGACGCGGTGCTGATCGCGGTGGCCGCACTGGTCGTCGCCGGGGTGCTGGCCCGGTTCGCGCTACGGCCGGAGAAGAAGCGGGAGGACGGGGCGGAGTAGCGGGCGGCGGCGGGGCGGGACCCGCGGGGCGGGGGACGGACAAAGCCTCACCTGCCGGTCCTTCCGCGCCCCCGTCCGCCCCGCCGCCCGTGCCCCGTTCCCCGCGCCCCGGGCTCACCGTCCCGGGGCGCTCCCGGCCTCACAGCCACACGTTGTCGTTGACCGAGCCCAGGCCCGTGCCGGACAGCCGCCGGTGGAGGGCCAGCGCCTGATCCTCGGTCAGCGAGGCGACATGGTCCGCGGCGGCCCGCAGCCGGTCGCCGTGCAGCGCCAGCTCCTCGGCGCGGTCCGGCGGCAGCAGCTCGGGCGCGTCATGGCTCCAGCGCAGCAGCTCGCTCACCACCCGCCGCTTGCCGTGCTGCTGGGTGGCCAGCGCCGGGCGGTCGATGACATAGCACCACACCAGCTCCTTGAGCAGATCACAGGCGGCCCGCCGCTCCGGCGGGATCACCAGCCGCGCCCCGTAACGGATCGCCGCGGCGCCGCCCACCTCCAGCTCGATGCCACGGGTGAAGTACGAGATCAGGTCGGCGGTGCGGCGGTTGACCGCCACCGCGTCCTCGTGACTGCCGCTGTACGGGGCGGGTACCGCCAGCCGCTTGCCGATGTCCTCCATCATCACCAGCGCGGCCGCCCGGTCGAAGGCCTCGCCCGCCCGCGCCCGCTTGGCCTGCACATAGTCCAGGAAGCGGCGGGTCTCCCGCTCGGTGTCGCCGCCCGCGGCACCGTCCGGCGGGAACAGCGCGGCCAGCGGGATCAGGCCCGTGCGGTAGAAGTCCTCCACGTCATGGCAGGCGTAGGTGACATCGTCCGCCCAGTCCATGACCTGCTCCTCGACCGGTACGGCGGTGTCCGTACGGCCGGCCCGCACCCAGGAGAACGCTTCCCGGTCGGCGACGTACACGCCCCACTTCACATGCCGCGCCGGGTCCTGGTCGACGGGCGCCCGCTCCCACGGGTACTTCGTGGCGGCGTCCAGACAGGCGCGGGTCAGATGGAGCCCGCGATGCCCCGGGTATTTGTGGGCGGCGAGGAAGGTCAGCACCCGCAGGGTCTGGGCATTGCCCTCGAAGCTGTCCAGCACGCCGTCCGCGAAGTGCAGTTCGTCCATCGTGGCGCGCAGCGCCAGCTCACCCGCGTGTCCGAAGGGCGGATGGCCGATGTCATGAGCCATGCACGCCGCCTCGACGAGTGCCGGATTCGGCCCGCCGTACTGCCGCTCCAGCCGCTCCGCCATCCGCCGGCCGAGCTGCGCCACCTTCATCGAGTGCGTCAGCCGGGTGTGATACGCGCCCAGTTCGGCGCTCGCCACCACCTGGCTCTTGCCGGCCAGCGCCCGCCACTGCGTCGAGTACAGGATCCGGTCGACGTCATGCTCGAACCCGGACCGCTGCCCGTCGTCGGGCACCCGTCGCCGCAGGGAGTGCTGCTCTAGATCCTCATCGCTGTATCTGGCAGGTCGCATGCGCGGATGGTAGTCCTGCCGCGCCCGCCGGGGCCCGTCGCGGGCGCTCGGGCCCGCGCGACCAGGCGTTCCGGCGTCACGGCCAGGGACCTGTGCGACCAGGCGTTCCGGTGTCCGCCCGGGGACCTGCGCCGCCGCTCGCACCGGCCTCACGCGCTGAGGCGTCGGCGCCAGCGTGGATGCGGACGGGCACAGGGGCGGATGTGCGGAGGGTGGGCGTCCGCACGGCGGCGGCGGTCGTTGCAGAGCAGGCACTTCCCGTAGCCCGGCGGAAGAGGATCTTCCGGGTCGCCGTACAACGGGTCGACCGCACCGTGCGGATGCAGGGCGCAGCCGGTCGGGCCGGTCTCCGCGCCCAGTGAACTGGCGGCGGTGAGCGCTTGTCGGAGGACGTCGACGAGCTGGTCCGCGTCGCGCCGGGTGGGGGCGGACTGCAGGGCCGAGGCAAGGTCGGAGGCGGTGGTCAGCGCGGTCTGGAGTTCGCGCAGGTTTGCGTAACCCATGTCCCGGAGCGTAGGCGGACCCACTGACAGTTGATCTTCCGATCGCACTTCGCGGCTTCCCATGGCGGGATGCATGCCCGCTCGGACCCACGATTTAGCACCGGGACGGTGACGGTCCCCTGGCCGGGCCATGACATGACGGGGTGGGCTCGGCGCGAGGCCGCTGCTCCCCCCACCCCCGAACCCACCCTCTCCCCCTCCCCCGAAGGGGGAGAGGGGGAGGGGGCGGGGGAGAGCTTTCGAGGCCGCGCCCCGCACGCTCAAGGCCGCGCCCCGCACCCCTCACAGCGCGGTCCGCCCCGCGAGCACCCCTCCGGGGGCTGCTCTCAGGGAGCGATCGGCAGTGCCCGCTTGTGCTCCGTGAGGCGGTAGCGGCGGACGATGGCTTCGGCGGCCGCGGCGTCGACCGGCTCGCCCTCCAGGAAGTCGTCGATCTGGTCGTAGCTCACCCCGAGCGCGTCCTCGTCCGGCTTGCCCGGGTCGAGCGTCTCCAGGTCGGCCGTCGGCACCTTCTGGACCAGCTCCTCCGGCGCGCCCAGCGCCGCCGACACGGCACGTACCCGGCGCTTGGTCAGCCCGGTGAGCGGCACGACATCGGCCGCGCCGTCGCCGAACTTGGTGAAGAAGCCGGAGACCGCCTCGGCCGCGTGGTCGGTGCCCACGACCAGGCCGTCGTGGGCGCCCGCGACCGCGTACTGCGCGATCATGCGCTGCCGGGCCTTGATGTTGCCCTGGACGAAGTCCTGGTGGTGGGCGTCGCGGAAGGTGAGCCCGCCGTCCAGCGCGGCCTGCAGCGCCGCGTCGCTCGCCGGGCGGATGTCGACGGTCAGCTCCCGGTCGGCCCGGATGAACTCCAGCGCCCGCTGGGCGTCCTTCTCGTCCGCCTGGACGCCGTACGGCAGCCGCATCGCGTAGAACGTCGCGTCGTGCCCGGCGGCGCGGGCCCGCTCCACGGCGAGCTGGCAGAGCCGGCCCGTGGTCGTGGAGTCGACGCCGCCGCTGATGCCCAGGACCAGCGAGCGCAGGCCCGTGGAGGTCAGCCGCTCCGTGAGGAACGTCACCCGGCGCTCGATCTCCTGCCCGGCGTCGAAGGACGCGGTCACCTGGAGATCCCGGGCGATCTCCTCCTGCAGGGCCTTGGACGCCGGGTCGGTCACAGCTGCTCCTCGTGGTGTTCTCGTGCCGCGTCGTGCGGTGGCGGTGACGCGCTGTTCCTGTGCCGCGTACGCAGGGTTCCTTTGCTGTACGCAGCGTTCCGGTGCCGCGTACACAGCGTTTCTCCGTCGCGCGCCTGCGGTTTTGCGGCGGCGCGGAAACAGCGTGCCGGTAGGAAACCTTATGCCGGGTGCGCCCACTTCTTGAGGGCGGCCTTGCTGGAGAAGTCCGCGACGTCCTTGTCCAGCGGCCGGTCGGTGTACTGGTGGATGCGCCACTTCGCCTTGATCCGCGGATGCCCGGCGGTGACGTAGTCGGCGATCCACAGGCCGTCGGCCGCGTAGGAGGTGGTGTCGTGGTGCAGCCAGAAATCGCGGTTGCAGTAGAGCATGACGCGGTGCGTGGGACGCAGCCTCTTCACCGCTTTCAGGAACTGGTCCTTCTGTGCATTGCTCGCATAGGTCCCCTCGCCGGTGCGTTCCCAGTCGCAGGCCAGAATGTCGCCCTGGATGGAGGCGCACTTCTCGACGAAGTATTCCGCCTGGGCGGAGATATTCCCCGGCCACAGAAAGTGGTAGAAACCGACCACGCAGCCCGCTTTACGCGCCTTTGACGCCTGTGCGGACTGGTGCGGGTTGATGTAGGAGCGGCCTTCTGTGGCCTTGACGAAAACGAAGTCCAGCCCCGCGGTGGAATACGAGGTGTTGTAGGAGCTGACATCGACACCGTGCAGCATGAGTGGCCTCCTGCCGGTCGGACCTGCGGATTCGAAGCGTCAACTGCTCGAAGCGCGCACTGCGTTGCCGAGTTCCGGGCCTCCGGTGATCGGCATTTTCGTGATCCGGTGCTGTGATCCAGCGATTCTGCGTTCCGTGCGATTCAGTTTCGTTTCCAGCAGTTCAGCATGTTCTCCACCGGAGACGCCAGAGAGAGGACGGGAAGTTCCTTGTACCGCGGTCAAGTTGGGGCCGTTCCGGTCTCACCGGCCGGAACGGCCCGTCAACCGATGGGCGGCCGTTTCAGCGCCGCAGGGCGCGCCGCAGCAGCCGTCGTGCGCGGGCGCGGGCCCGTCCCACGGCGCGCTGCCACGCACGACGGCCGCGCGTCGACCCCAGTTCCCCGAAGAGGAGTTGATAGCGCTCGGCGATCGGCTCCGGGTCGTAGCGGTGCGCACTCTCCCGCGCCCGCTCGGCCATCGCGCGGCGGCGCTCGGGGTCCTCGACCAGGGTGAGCAGGGCAGCGGTCAGCGCCCGGCCGTCGCCGCGCGGCACCAGCAGCCCGTCCGTGCCGTCGTCAATGATCTCGGCCGGGCCCAGCGGGCAGTCGGTGCTGACGACCGGCACCCCGCAGCGCATCGCCTCGACGAGGGTCATGCCGAACGACTCGGCGTCCGAGGCCGAGGCCACGATCGATGCCTTGGCGAACTCCGCCTCGATCGGTGAGCGTGGCCCGGTCAGCTCCGCCTGCCCGCGCAGCCCGAGCCCGTCGATCAGGCTCTGCAGCCCGTCCCGTTCGGCACCGCCGCCGTGTATCCGCAGCCGCCAGTCGGGGTGCTTGGCGGCGACCGCGGAGAACGCCTCTATCAGCAGGTCGAAGCGCTTGCCGCGGACCAGCCGGCCGGCCGCCGCGATCACCTTCGAGGTGCCCTCGGAGGGCGGTCCGTCCGGCGCCGGCACGATGTTGGGCACCGCCAGGACCCGTACGCCGGGCAGCGGCATCCGTGCGCGGTAGACCGCGGCGTCCGCCTCGGTGGTGGTGACCACGGCGTCCAGCGTCCGGTAGTGGCGGGCGAGTTCGGCGCGGAGCCGTTTGCCGTGGGCGTCGTGCCGCAGATGTTCCTGGGCGATCCGCAGCGCGCGGCGGGGACCGAACCGGGCCAGGTAGACATTGATGCCGGGCCGGGTGCCGATCAGCACGTCCGCGTCGGTGGTGCGCAGCAGCTCCGCGGCGCGCACGTCGACCAGCCGGCTGTACTGGTGGTGCCGCTTCTCGGAGGCCGGGAAGTCCTGCGCGGGCTCCGAGAACAGCGGATCGGCCATGTCCTCGCTGCCGACCCGGGTGTCCACCAGCGGCACCAGCCGCACCCGCGGGTCCACGGTGAAGCGCGGGACCTCGCGGTGCCGCAGCATCGACACGATCTCGACGTCGTGCCGGTCGGCGAGCGCGGCGGCGAGGTTGAGGGTGGTGCGGACGGTGCCGCCGATGGCATAGGCGTTGTGCAGCAGGAGGGTGATCTTCATGCGGTGTGGTGTCTTCCCCGAGGTGTGCCAGTCATTCCGACCGGCCGGTACCCGCGGCCGGTCGGCGCGACCGGCCCGTCCGGCACGGGAGTCACCGTGGCGGCACGGGGTAAGCCGATGGCGTGGCCGGGGTGAGAGACCGGTAAAAGCCGGGGTGAGAGCCGGGTAAGAAAGCCGCCCGCCGCACCGGCCGCCGGTCATTGCGCCGCCGCGGCCTTGGCAGACTTGCCGGGTGACCCACTCCGTACTGCTCGCCGAGGACGACCGCCCCATCCGCACCGCGCTGGAGCGTGCGCTGACCCTGGAGGGATACCGGGTCACCGCCGTCGCCGACGGCATCCAGGCGCTGGCCGCCGCGCACCGCGAGCGGCCGGATGTGATCCTGCTGGACGTGATGATGCCGGGGATCGACGGGCTCCAGGTGTGCCAGGTGCTGCGGGCCGAGCAGGACCGCACCCCGATCCTGATGCTGACCGCCCGGGTCGAGACCGCCGACCGGATCGCCGGTCTGGACGCCGGGGCCGACGACTACGTGGTCAAGCCGTTCGAGGTCGAGGAGGTCTTCGCCCGGCTGCGGGCCCTGCTGCGGCGGACGACGGCCGGCCCGGCCGGGGCGGAGGACGGTGCGGGTGCGGCGGCCGGTCCCGACGCGGCCGAGGAGCCCGGCGGGACGGGCGGGGCCGCCGAAGCGGGCGGGGCGTACGAGTCCCGGGTGGCGGACAGCGGTGTCGTCGAGGCCGCGGATCTGCGGATCGACGGCCCCTCGCGCCGTGCCTGGCGCGGCGAGCGGGAGCTGGAGCTGACCCGGACCGAGTTCGAGCTGCTGGAGCTGCTGGCCCGGAACGCCGGGATCGTGCTGGACCACTCGACGATCTACGACCGGATCTGGGGCTACGACTTCGGGCCGGGCTCGAAGAACCTCGCCGTGTACGTGGGCTATCTGCGGCGCAAGGTCGATGTCCCGGGCAGCCGCCCGCTGATCCACACGGTGCGTGGCGTCGGCTACGTACTCCGGGAGGACTGAGATGTCCGGGCCGCGCGACCGCACCGGGACCGGGCCCCGCGCCGGGCGCCCCCTCCGGGCCCGGTTGCGGGCCCGGCTGCGCTCCTGGCGGCGCGGCGGTTCGGCGGCCTGGCTGCGCACCCGCCGGCCCGCCAGTCTGCGCACCGCCTTCGCGGTGGCGTTCGCCGCCGGGGCCGCCGCGGTGACCGTCCTCGTCGGATTCCTCAGCTACGACGCCGCGGCCCGGCTGGTACGGGTCGATGAGAAGTCGGTGTTCTCGCAGGTCGTACGGGATCTGCGGGTCCAGGTCCAGGAGACGCCGTTCAAGCCCGGCGACTATGCGACCTCCGACCCCGACCACGACGGGCCGCGCGACGAACTCACCCGGCCGTCCCGGACCGATGTGCAGATCCTGGGCGCCGGCGGCCGGATCGTGGAGACCGGGAGCCCGGTGCTCCCGGCAGGTGCCGCGGAGCGCCGGATCGCCGCCGACGAACGGGCCGGCCAGTACGCGGAGCGGGAGGCGGACATCGGCGACGAGGAGTACCACGTCGCCACCGTCGCGCTCGGCGGGGGCCGCGGGGCGGTGCAGGTCGCCCAGAAGTTCAGCGAGACCGAGGACCTGCTCTCCGCGCTCCAGCAGCGCACCGCCCTGCTGGCCGCCGCGGTCATCACGCTGGCCGGAGCGGGCGGCTGGTGGCTGGCGCGCCGGATCACCGGCCGGCTGGTGCGGCTGACCGCGGTCGCCGAGAGCGTGGCGGAGCACGGGCGGCTGGACGTCCCGGTCCCGGTGGCCGGCCGCGACGAGGTGGCCCGGCTCGGGCGGGCCTTCGACGACATGCTCGGCCGGCTGGCCAGCGCGGTCCAGGACCAGCAGCGCCTCGTCCAGGACGCCGGCCACGAGCTGCGCACCCCGCTGACCTCGCTCCGTACGAACATCTCGCTGCTGAAGCGGTTCGACGAACTGCCGCCGGACGCCCGCGAGGAGCTGCTGGCCGACCTGGCGGGCGAGGCCCGCGAACTCAGCGATCTGGTCAACGAGCTGGTGGACCTGGCCGCCGGACAGCGCGATGACGACCCGCTCGCCGAGGTGGGGCTGGCCGAGGTCGCGGAGAAGGCGGCCGCCTCGGCCCGCCGCCGCACCGGCCGCGAGATCACCGTACGGACCGTGCGCCCGGCGGTGGTCGAGGGCCGGCCCGCGGCGCTGCACCGTGCGCTCACGAATCTGCTGGAGAACGCCGCCAAGTTCGACGCGGGCGGCACGGAGCCGATCGAGGTCGTGGTCACCGGCGCCCGGGTCGAGGTCCTGGACCGCGGCCCCGGCATCGCGGACGCCGACCTCACCCGCGTCTTCGACCGCTTCTACCGCGCCGCTGCCGCCCGCGGCCTCCCCGGCTCCGGCCTCGGCCTCGCCATCGTCCGCGAAATCGCCACCGCCCATGGTGGCCACGCCTTCGCCACCCACCGCTCCGGCGGCGGCGCCACCCTGGGCTTCACGGTCAGCACGGGGACGGGGTCGGGGTCGGGGTCGGGAACGGGGAAGGGCCGGGGAACGGGGGCGGGTGCCGGCGACGGTGCGAGGTCGGCGGATACGGCGTAGACGGGGGCTGGTTGAGCGGTTCACCGCAGCGCGCGACGCGGACCGGTCCGGGCAGCGGGGCTGTCCCGGCGCCCGCACCGCGCCGGACGGGCGCCGGCTCCCGGCAGCAGGCCGGGCCCCGGAACCGACCCCGTCAGCGCGTCACCTCGCCCTGGGCCACTTCCACCGTCGTGTGCAGGTCGGCCGCGGCGTCCAGAGCGGACGCGGCGGAGAAGGTGACACAGGCGAGCAGGGCCACGGCGATCAGTCGGCGGCCGGCGGAGCCGGGGCGTATCGGGGGGTGGCCGGGCATCGGCTCGGGCGTCAGCAGGGCGGCGACCCGGCGGGGGACCGGGCCGGTGGTCGCGGCGAGGACGGTGCCGGGGCGGTGCGGCCCCGCAGCGGACGGGGCGGCGGCCAGTGCGGCGCGGCCGATGGCACGGGCCGTGACCCGGCGGTCGCCCACCCGGGACGCGGCCGCCTCATCTGCCCAGCGCTCCAGCGCGTACGCCAGAGGGGCGCGCAGGGAGCGGAGCAGGGGATGGCAGGCCGCGGCCAGCGCGGCGGTGAGCGCGAACAGATGGTGGCGGCCCGCGAGATGGGCGCGCTCATGGGCGAACAGCGCCTCCCGCTCGTCCGGGGAGAGTGCCCGCAGCATCCCGGCGGTGACCACCACCCGGCCCGGCCGGCCCGGCAGCGCATAGGCGTCGGGCGCGGGGTCCGGGAGGACGCACAGATCGCCGGCCGGGGCGTGGGCGTCGGTGGCCCGGCGGGCGGTGCGCAGCTCGGCGCGGTGGCGGCGGGCGCGGTGCACAACGGTCGCCGCGCACGCGGCGAGCGTTGCGGCGGCGGCCCAGGCCGCGGGCACCGTCACGGCGGGATCGCCGCCGAGCAGCGGCGGGGAGAGATGGCCCAGGGCCGCGACCGGGGGCAGCCGGAGGGCCCCGGCGGCCAGCAGCAGAGCGAGCGCGGCGGCCGTACAGGCGGCCAGCGCGACGGCGCAGCCGGTGAGCAGCCAGGCCGCGGCCCGCGGCGGCAGCGACCCCGCCAGCCGGCGGGCGGCCGGCACCGCGAGCAGCGGCATCAGCAGGGGAATCCAAACGGCGAGGATCACGGTCCGGTCCCGGGTCCGGACCGCGGTCCCCGCGGCTCCTCGGGGGCGCCGTCCCCGGCCCCCTCCAGGAGGGCCCGCAGCAACTGCTCGTCCTCACTGGTCAGCTGGGAGACGAAGCGGGCGAGCGCGGTGCCGCGGTCATCCTGCTTGTCCAGCTCACTGCGCATCCGCCGGGCGGTCAGCCCCGCGGAGTCCTGTATGGGCGAGTACGCGAAGCCGCGGCCCGCCCGGGAGCGGGACACCGCCCCCTTGTCGTGCAGCCGGCTGAGGATCGTGGTGACGGTGGTGCGCGCGAGCCGACCGCCCAGCGCGCTCTGCACCCCGGCGGGGCTCAGCGGGCCCTCGGCCGCCCAGAGCGCCGCGAGCACGCTCGCCTCCAGCTCGCCGGCCGGGCGTCGCTGCACGGGTGATGTCTCCGACATGGAACGCCCCCACCTCTTCGTCGTCTACAGTGCCGTAGACCGTCTACGTAACTGTAGTCGGTCGGGCCGGTCGCACGGCAGGCCCGCAACCCATTATGGGAGGGGCCGCCGACATGCCCGTGGCCACCGCATCTACGCAGGTGACAGGGGTCGCACGGGCCGTGCGCGGCGGCGGCTCTCCGCCCCGTGGCCGTCGGCCCGCCGACGCCGTGGCCGGTCTCCCCGCCACCGTCCGGCTCCGCACCGTCGCCCAGCCCCCGCCCACTCGCCCTACGACTCGCACCGCCACCCAACTCCCCGCGACCCCACCGCGTCCCCTGGAGCCCGCGCCGTGACGCCGCCGGGGCCGGAACCGGAACCGGGGCCGGCGGAAGAGGAACCACGGCCGGAAGCGCAGCCGTTCAGGCGGCACCCCGGCGCGGACCGCCGTCCCGGCACCGCCGCGCTCCTCACCTTCGCCGCGGTCTGCGCGATGCTCTTCGCCGCCGCGGCCGTCACCGTGTCCGTACGGCACGGCGCCCCGTTCGCCACCGAAGAGGCCGCCGTTCGCTGGTCCGCCGCGCACCGCGGGGAGCCGTCACGTTCCCTGACCCGCGTGCTGACCGCCACCGGCAGCGGCCCGGTCCCGTACGCGATGGCGGTGCTCGCCGGTCTGCTGGCCGGGCGCCGGGTGCGGGGGCGGCTGCGCGCGGTGGGCTGGGCCGTCCTCGTCCTCGCCGCCGGCCAGGCGATCCGCTACGGCCTGATGGAGCTGCTCGCCCGCCCCCGCCCGCCGGTCGCCGACTGGGCCGGGCCCGCCACCGGGTACGCGTTCCCCTCCGGCCACGCCACCACCTCGGCGCTCGCGGCCGGCATCCTGGCCTGGGGCATCGCCCGACGCGCCCGCCCCGCCGTGGCCCGCACCTGGTGCGCGGTGCTCGCCCTCTGGGCCGCCGGAGTCGGGCTCACCCGCGTCTACTTGGGCGTGCACTGGCCCGGCGACGTCCTCGGCGGCTGGTTCCTGGCGGCCGGACTGCTCGCCCTCGCGCTCCTGTTGGAGCCGTTCGCCCTCCGCCGCCGCGACGGCTCCTGACGGCCGCTCCCGCGCCGCCCCGCCGGGCTCGCGGGCGGCCCGTACCGTCCATTCCCATGAATAGCTGACGATCGGACCAGGTCTTCCCCAAGGCCGCATGGACGCGTCCCGCACCGAGCAGCACTGTCCTGGGCACCGGGACGGCAAGGCAATCCCGCCACGGCGCCGCCCACGAACACGTACCACCGCACCCCCAGAACCCACCACGGCACCAGGAGCACCCACCACCGCACCGCCGGCACGCACCACCGCACCACCAGGGGGAACACACCGATGAACCAGCCGCTCAACACTCCGCCACCTCGCCGGGTCCCCCCGGCCCCGACCGGTCTCGGCGGGTCCGCAGAGCCCGCCGGGCCCACCGGGCCCGCCGTACCCCACAGCCGCTGCCCGGCCGCCGCCGCCAAGGACCCCACACCGTGTGAGGGGCCGCGGGACGCCGCCACCATCGTCGACCGCCATGGCCGGGAGGCGGCCGGCTGTGTCCACCACTGCGCCCGCCTGCTGGCCGGCCTCGAAGGCGCCCGGGTCCACCCCTTCGTCCCCGCGCCACAGGCCCTGGACATCTACTCCCGGGCCCGCGAACTGCCGCCCTTCGCCTGGGAGATCGGCAGATAGTGTCCCAAGTCGCCCGATCGCCCTGCCGTAACGGTACGGTGCCCATCACTGCCACCACCAACAACGGCACGGTGCATCACACGCAGGAACACCAGCCCCTCGCCGGCCCTCTGACCAGGCGTTAGCCGAACGTAAGCGAAGCGTCAGCGGCGTACGCTTGAGTAACATCATCCGACGGGGGCCGCCGGGGCTGCGCCCCGGCCCCTTCAAGTTTGAATGCAACGAGGAGCAACCGTGAACCGCACCTACACCGCCCGCATCCGACGTGTCGCGCTCACCGCGGCTGCCGGGGTGGCGCTCGCGGCGAGCCTCACCGCCTGTGGCCCGGATGACGCGGAGGGCGCGGGCTCGGGCGGCGGTTCCGCGGCGTCCGCCGGGGCCGATGCGCCGTCGGCGAGCGGTGCGCCCGACGCCGGCTCCGGCAGCGGCAAGTCGGCCGGATCGTCCTCGAACGGGGGCGCGTCGGCGCAGGAGAGTGCGTCCGCCTCGGGCGGCAAGTCGGCACCGTCCGGCGACAAGAAGGGCTACGGGCAGGCCTGCGGGGCCAACGACCTGAAGTTCTCGGCCCGTTCCGAGACTCAGGCCGGCGGCTACATCCTGCTGTCCGCCCGCGCCAAGCCCGGCATCACCTGCACGATTCCCAGCGCGCTCCCCTCGATCTCCTTCGGCTCCAAGGGCATTGAGGCGGGCCCCGCCGAGCAGTCGGTCGGTCCGGCCGTCAAGCTCAGCGGTGCCAAGACCGTCTACGCCGGGGTCAACCCCAAGACCACCAACGGCGACAACGGCGTCGAGTTCACGTCCCTGATCGTGGCCATCGGCGGGTCCGACCCGAACCCGGCGAGTGTCTCCACCGGCGCCGTCACCATCGACCGGCCCATCGTCACCAACTGGCACACCGCTCCCGGCGACGCCGTTCCCGGCGACGGCACGGACAACTGACCCAGCTGTCACAGAGGACACAGCCGAGACAGCCGAGACAGCTGACAGTCCTCAAAGGCGACGGCCCCGGCACGGCGAACCCGCCGGCCGGGGCCTGCCAAGTCGCCTCAGCACTCGATGATGTTGACCGCGAGCCCGCCCCGCGCCGTCTCCTTGTACTTGACGTTCATGCTGGCGCCAGCCGCGATCAGGTCCTTGACCTGCGGGTTCAGGGTCATTTTCTTGATCCACTCGGCTGCCGGGGACTTCTCGGGGACAATCCGCGGTTGATCTTGCTCCAGCCATGCGTCCATCGCGGCCAGGCCGCGCCGGCCGGCGCCGGGCATGAAGTGAGCGTAGTGGTCGAGTGTGATCTTCGGCGAGGAGTGTCCCAGCCATGTGGACAGGCTGACGATCGACTCGCCGGCCTCCAGCTGCACGCTGGCGTAGGTGTGCCGCAGGACATGGAACATGTCCTCGCGCTGTGCCGCGTAGACGGGAGTCCGCCGGATCCGGCCGCCGTCCCGGCGGACCTTCTCGCCCACGGCCGTGATGAGACCGGCCGCTGCCAGGGCCGGCTTCCAGCTCCGGTCGTTCCATGTCCGGTAATAGATGCGGTTGCCATGCGACGTCGTGAGCACCAGCTGCACGGTGATCGGCTTCCGCTGCCGGGCCTCCAGGGCGTTGGTCGGGGGCTCCGGGTTCCGCCATGGCAAGGTACATGGGGTGGACGGGAAACGCCGGAAGTGGTCACGCGCTCGAGCAGCGAGGTTGGGGGACAGAGGCACCTCCCGAGTCTTGCCTCCCTTCGGCAGACAGAAGTACGGCCGGCCCTTGCTGTCCCACCGGAGCTGACGCCGAATGCGTACGACGCCCGCCTCGAAGTCGAAGTCCTCTTCGGCCAGGCCGAAGGCTTCGCCTTGGCGCAGACCGAGGCCGAGCCCGAGGTCGACGGCGAACTCGTAGCGGTCCTGGAGGTGGAGGCGGACGGCGTCGACGACCGCCCGTGTCCAGGCCTTCGCCTTCTTCTCTGTACGCCGTGGAGCCTTGACGCTTTTGTGGACCTTGATGGGGTTTCGCAGCAGTCGCTGGTCGTCGACGGCGCTGTAGAGGATGGACGAAAGGTGGCCCCAGATCACCTCGGCCGTCGAGCCCTCGACCCGGGCCAGCAACTCGGCGGCGAACGAGCGCAGCGCGGAGGCATCGATCTCCCGGAGGGCGAAGTCGCCCAGGATCGGGATGATGTGGTTCCAGATGCGGCTGCGCATGGGATCCGCAGTCGACGGCTCGTCCGTCCGGCTCGGCCACCAGTGATCGACGATGTAGTCGGCGAGGGAGATCTCGCCGTCGCGCGGGTCGACGAACTCGCCCCGCTTGGTGTCGGTGTTCGCGGTGGCGAGCCACTGCTTGGCGTCCTCGCTGGTGTCGAAGGCACGGTCCTGGACGCCAGGAATCCCCTTCACGCGGTAGCGCTTGCCCTGCCCATAGCGCGCAGTCCGCTCCCTTTTGCCGGTTCGCTTGTCCGGCCGCTTCTTGAGCCAGCGGTCTTCTATGTAACCGGCCACTCTTGAGGTCCTCCTGAGGTGCGTCGATCTTCAGCACGAGTTGTGTGTTGGTAGCGCTCCCGGCGGCCGGTTCTTATCCCGGGTGCAGAGTTTTTCTTCGCGGGGAGCGCTTTGGCCCTAGGTGTCCCTACCTGCGGACCTTCGATCGACGCTGCGGCTTCTGAGCCAGCGGGTTGAGTGAGCGGTTGGTTCGGGAGTCGGCCTTTTCCTGGGCGTGAACCCATTCATCCAAAGTAGTTATGCGGTACATCACGCGTCGGCCCATACGGAAGCTGGGAGGGCCCTGCCGCCGATGACGCCATACATAGAGCGTGTTGGGGGAAAGCCCCAGATATTCGGCAGCCTTCGGGAGGTTCAAGAAGGCCGACTCGTGCTTTTGGCTGGCCTGATGCATCGCTGGACTCCTGTCCCTGGGAGGTTGAGTGACAGGATGAGAATCCAGAGAAAGTGCGTTTTGGTCGGGCCGGTCTTTTTGTGTTAATGGAGGGCCCAGCTGTGTCGCGAAGGCGCGGCGGCGGATCCTGGGAGTTCTCAGCGGTAGGCACTGACGGCGGTCAGGTACAGACTACCCGCCGCGCCCGCGGTGCTCCCGCCAATCAGGAGGGCGGCGCCGGGGCGGGCGCCCTCGCGCCACGCGACGAACGCGGCCGCGCACCCGAGGTGGAGGGCGGCGGACAAAGCCAGGAGCAGGGCCAGGAGCTGCTGTTGGGTCATCGGGACGATCCGTTTCTCGGGCGGTGGCCCCGCCGGACGGCGGGCCTGGCGGAGACCCTGTCCGTCCGACGGCGTGTCCGGCGAGGTTCTGCGGCAGATCGATCACGCGACGCCCGGGGCGCTGCTCCGGGTTGTTACGCTCCCGGGTGTCCGATGGCGGCCGATCGGACACCCAGCCCGCCCGGCCGGGCCGCAGGCGGTCGGTGAGGAGCGGGTACATGGGTGACGTGTTGGCAGATCTCCGGCGGGTGGGGGAGTTCAAGCGCCGTGCGCTGCGCGACTGTCCGTCGAACCGGGAACTGGCGCGGCTGGCGGAGGTTGCCCCCGGCACGCCGGGCACCTGGCTCGACGGTGCGAACCTGCCGCAGGACCTCGGGAAACTGATCGTCGTCCTCGACGCGATCCGTGCCGAAGCCGCCCACACGGGCGTCCTGGACAGCCCCGTCGACGACTCCGGGAAGACCGCTGCCGAGCTGCTGGATCCCGGGCGCTGGCGCGCGGCCTTCACCGAGGAGCGCGAGCGCCGGGCTGAGGACACCCGGTCGGCGGTCGAGCGCCGGCAGGCGCGGGCGGCCTTGGCGGAGGACGAGCGGCGTGCCCGGCAGGCCGCGCTCGCGGACCGCCCGCGACCGGTCGGGTCATGGAGTGCCCAGCGGCTCGGTGTGCACCCGGCCATCCCCGGGCGCCCTGTCGGCGACGGCTTCCGCGACGGCGTCGGCGGCGGACCGGCCTTCGTCCTGCCCCGCTACGTGCTCCGCCCGCACGATGAGCGGCTGCGCGGCCTGCTGTCGGAGGCGGTGGCGACGGGGGCGCGGCCGAGCCTGATCGTGGTGGAGGGGGGCTCCTGCACGGGGAAGACCAGAACGGCCTTCGAGGGGCTGCGGGCGGCGGTGCCGCCGGACGTCCCGCTGCTTTTCCCGGCGGACGCGGCTGGTCTGCTGGACGTCCTGGCGGCGGAGGCCCTCGGTCCGGGGAGCGTGCTGTGGCTCAACGAGGCCCAGGACTACCTCACCGGCCCGACGGGTGAGGCGGTCGCCGCGGCGCTGCTGCGGCGGCTCGACGGCGAGGGGCCGCTCGTGGTGGTCGCCACGCTGTGGCCGGAGCATCTCAAGACCCTGCGGGACGCTGGCCACGGCAACGGCGGCGGGTTCCGCCACGGCAGTCCCGATCAGCACCGGCTATCCCGCGCGCTCCTCGCCCAGGCCGCGTACGTCCACGTGCCCCGGACCTTCGCCGAAGCCCTGGAGTCCGCCAGGGAACTCGCCTGCGAGGACGGTTCGTTGGCCGTGGCTCTGGACTCCGGCCTCGCCGATCTGACCCAGGTCCTGGCCGCCGGTCCGGATCTCGTCGACATCTACGAGCACCCAGTCGGCGAGGCGGGGCTCCACTGCAGGGCCGTTCTCAGCGCTGCGATGGACGCCCACCGCCTCGGCGTCACCGGACCGTTGCCGCTCGCCTTCCTGGAGGCCGCAGTCCCGGGCTACCTGGACGACGACGAAAGAGCCGTCGACCCCGGGTGGTTCACCCGGGCGCTCGCCCGCGCCCGTACCGTCGTCAAGCAGACCACCAGCCCGCTACAGGACGTCGCCCGCCCGGGCCGGATGGGCGTTGTGTCGGGCGTGGTGCGCCTCGCCGACTACCTGCAGCAGCACGGTGACCGGACACGCCGAACCGTCTGCCCGCCGGCCTCCTTCTGGGACGCCGCGGCCGAGCACCTTGCGGACGCCACGGACCTCCACCGCCTCGCCTACGCCGCCGAGCAGCGGGCGAGGCTGCGCCACGCCGCCGTCCTGTACGCAGCCAGTGCGGACGCCGGGGACCCGTCTGCCCTGTTCGCGCTCGCAATACGGATGGACCGGGCCGAAGACCAGGAGACGGCGCACCGGCTCCTCGAGGCCGCCGCAGCCGCGGGCGACGGGCAGGCGGCGGGCGAACTGGCGTGGCGGCGAATGGAGGCGGGGGAGTCTGCGGAAGCGGACCGGATCCTCCGGGACGCCACTGATGCCGCGCGCCCGGATGCCCTGGCGAGGCTGGCACTCAGGCACGAACTGTCCGGGGACCGAGCCCAGGCCAGACAGCTGTACCTAGCCGCAGCTGAGCTGGGAAACGAGTCCGCGCGAACGTACCTCGATTGGGATGCGCGACGGGAGGCGGATCGGAATGCGGAGCGGCGGGAGGCGTCGGAGCCCTCGCCCTCCGAGGCCGAGGAAACGGCCCTGTTCGTTCTGGACGACGTCGATTCCTATGTGCTGCGCCACAACAGGCCGGACGTCGCTCCGCTGACCCGCTGGTTCCTGGAGTACGGCAATCTGCACGAGCTGCTCGCGGAGGCGCACGAACGTCAAGGCAACCGCGAGGAGGCCGAACGCCTGTACCAGGCGGCCGCCGGGTTGGGGAACCCCAGGGCGTTGCGGAAACTGGCGGAGTGGGCAGCCGAGTCGGGGCACCATGAGAAGGCGGAGCGGCTGTACCTCGCAGCTATCAACACCGGAGACAGCTGGCGGTTCGACCTCGGGGACCTGGCCTCTTCCCGCGGAGAGCTGGTGGACAGCTACGAGCGCCACGGCATCGAGGCCGACGGAACGCTGTCCGAGTCGTGGCCTTGGCCCGTCCCGAGAGCGGTCGATCCTACGACCTCGATCGAAACCGAGCTCGAGGGGTAGGGTCGGCCCGGGTGACAGCACCGCCCGGGTGTACCCGGGCGGTGGCGTCACCCCTGGCGGTAGCCGCGCCGGAGCAGCGCTCGTCATCTGGCTCCACACATGATCGCCCGGACAAGTCCTAGCCGGCTCTGGGCTCAGAGGTCAGTGAATGGCCCAGCTCTTCGTACGGTCGCCGCGTTTCAGAGTGTCCAGCCGGAAGGCGAGCTGGGCAGCTGCCTCACGGTCGCCCTGGTCGGCGCGGCGGATGAAGGAGCCGAGCGTGTGGAGGTCCCGTAGCTCGGTGAGCACCGAGAGCCCTTGCCAGTCCGCGAGGTCGTAACCGTATGCGTCTGAGAAGGCGCGTAGTTGGGCAGGCGTGCGGCCGAAGCGGACGCCCTGGAAGGTGTTGGCGAGGTCAGTCTCCCGCGGGCCGATGGCCGCTTCGTCCCAGTCGCCGAGCCTGGCGGCGTTGCCGTCCCAGAGAGTGTTGCCCGGGTAGGCGTCACCGTGGACCAATCCCCGGCCGAGGCGAAAATCGAGATGCGCGTAGGCGTCCAGGAGTTTGTCGGAGCGGTGCAGTATCCACTCGCGATTGCTGGGCTCAAGGACGGTGCTGGACTCGACGACAGGGCGCAGAGCCAGATGGGGACGATAGGCAGGCAACTCGATGGGGGGCTCAGGGAGCCGGTGCAGTCGGCTGAGCAGACGGCCAAGGTGTTCCGGACCGGGGGGCGGGCCATCCGGCTGTGGGTAGTGCCGCCACAGGGTGATCACGTATCCGTGAACGTCCAAGGGCTGCGGTACATCGAGCGGCTCGGTGACCTCAAGCCCATGGCCGGCCAGCCAGCGGGTGAGGTAGATGGCTCGTTGAATCGAGGCGCGCTGTTCGTTCCGACTGACTCGGACAACGGCGTCGGCCTGGGGCAGTAGATAGACGGACGTGGCGTGGGTACGCAGGGGCGAGAGGCCGCGTGCCGAAAGCCCCCAGACTGTGCAAGCACGTTGTGCAGCACCCTGAGGCGTAATAGATGTTGTGGTCATCGCTCCGACCGTAGCGCGGCCGTGCCGTCGATGACCTGGTAGCCGTGAATGAGGTCGGCCAGCTGCCCGATGGTCCGGTTGCCCTTGAGGTCGGTTCGGCGCATGAGGCTGCCGAGGCGATCCATGGCGCTGCCGAGCTGCCGGATGCGCATCTGCGGGGGCAGGTCCAGGACATGCTGGAGGGCGGTCGTCGCGCCCTCGGGGTCTCCCTGGAGGATGCCGGCGGTGATCAGATCGATATGGGCCAGGGCCTCATCACCGTACGAGCGCTCCTCTCTCGGGCCGCTGCGGTACGCAGCGATTGCGGCGGTGGCGTGCTGGCGGGCCTCCTCGTACATCCCGAGCAGCGTGTAGGTGCCGCCGAGGTAGTAGTCCTGCTTCGCGAGGGGAAAGGTCATCAGGCCGCCGAACTGTTCGACCTCGTCATGGAGCGGTGTCTCCTCTCTGGCATGCCGCATCCGGTCGATCGCGGCCAGGGACAGTTCGTGATCGCCGATTCGGGCCGCCGCGCGAGCTTCGATCGCGGCGATACGGATACGGGCCTCGCCGGCCGGCGCGAGCTGGGCCGCGTGTTCCGTCAGCCTCAGCGCCATCCGATTTTGTGGCGACCACTCGGTGATCAGCGCAGCCGTGCCCGCAGCCCACGCCCGCAGCCCGGTGTGATCCGCCTGTTCAGCGCACATGCGCGCGGTACGGATCTGCGCCATCGCGGATGCCTGTTCGCCGAGGTTCTGTGAGGCGTGCGCGAGGAGCAGGCACGCGGTCCCCGCGAGCATGAACAGCTCGCGGCTCTGCTGGGGGCGCTGGCGGCCTTGCAGGCGGTCGAAGAGCTCATCCCGCACCGTGACGAGCTCGGTGAACAGCGGGAGTAGCGGTGCGTGGACGTAGTCGGTGGCGATGCGGGCGAGAGCGAATCCGAACTGCTCAAGCTCGTCTGTGCTGACATTGCTGGAAGACATGAACGCAGCGAACTCGCTGGAGGACTGCGCCGCCCCTGTGGCGAGTGAGCGCAGGTGATCGGCTTCGTCACGCTCGGGCTCCGATGCCTTGCGCACAGGCGCACTGCCGGGAGCGAGCGGGCGGAGTTCGGCCGGTACATCCAGGGCGTTCAGGAACGCCTGGGTCTTGTCGAGGCGCGTGAGACGACGGGTTCCGGATTCGAGCTGGGATAGGTAGCTCTGGCTGAAGCCGGTGAGGTGAGCGAGGTCGTCTTGTCGCAATCCGGCGTATTGCCGTAGGAGACGGCTCACTCGCCCGAAGTCCATTACTCCGAGGGCTTCTTGGATCCCGGCATCTGACCATATGCGAGTCGGGATTGAGGGAAGACCGGGCTCTGTTGTTGTGGGGGTGCTTCGTGCGCACGCCCCACACAGTTCTCGTTCGTCCGGGTTGTAGCGGCTGAGGCGGCACCCGCACTTCAGGCAACGACGCTCACCGCTCACTGCCCCTCCCGACCTCGATCGACCCATACGGACGCTGATGCTCATGCTGGCATTGCAGTTGCCATATTGCAGCCCAACTTCCCTTATCGCTCCGGTGATATGCGATCTCCAATGCTCGGTGGCAGCGTGTGCCGCCAGCCGTTGCCGAGGCGAATCGACCTCGGTGTGGCAGGGACCTTGGGAGGTATGTCCATGGCGGCGAACCACCAGATAGCGTTCCGCATCCACTGCGAGGAACCGGCGGTTGTCGGCTCCCGGCACACCGGCCGCTGCCGAGTCCGTGGCGGACCCCGGCGGATGGTGTGAGGGCCGGCATGAACATCGCCCTGGCCATGGAGGCCGTCATCGAGCACGCCGAGCTGCAATCGCGGATTTCCCTTTCCGCCGACGACCTGGCTCCCCGTCGGGCCCGTGCATTCACGCGGATGAAGCTCACCGAGTGGGGCCTGGAGGCTCTGGTCGATCGCGCACTGCTCATTGTCAGCGAGCTCGTCACGAACGCACGTCGCCACGGCAGGACCAAACCCGAGGGCCTGTTGGAGGAGATCACCCTGACGATCTCCTACCAGAACGCAGTCGTGGGGATCGAGCTGGAGGACAACTCTCGCCAGCTCCCTGCACCGCGTAAGGGGTCGATCGGCGCGCTCGATGGCCGGGGCCTGCGCCTCGTAGCCGCTGAGGCGGACGCCTGGACCTCATGCCTGAAACCAGACGGCACCGGCAAGCGGGTCCTTGCCTTCTTGCGCTGGCCGTCGACGCCGCCGGCCGTCTGACCGCAGCCAGTCCTCACCACTCAAGCGTCCGATCAGATCTTGGAGCTGTTCGTCATGCCCGCACACTCACCGCCTGCCCTGCTGACCCTCCTTACACCGCGGGAAACCGCGAACCTGGGCCTTGTCGCCGATGGCTTGGGGAACAGCGAGATCGCGGCCTGCATCGGCTTGGCCGAGGACACCGTCAAAGGTCATCTGCTACGCCGACGAAGGAGCGCGACCCGATGACGGCGTCCGGGCTCAGGCGTGCGCTCATCCTCGATCTCGACGGCGTCCTGCTCGATACGCGGCCGGTCATGCGGAAAGCCTGGCGCGAGGTACGCGAACGCCACAGCATCGACGTGCCGTTCGAGGCGTACGAGCAGTACCTCGGCCGTCCCTTCGACGACATCATGGAACTGCTGGGCCTCACCGAGGCAGACCGGATCCACGAGACATACGCAGAGGCATCTCGGCGCTGCTGCGAGCTGGCCCGACCGTTCGATGGTGTGGAGGAAGTGCTCCACGCATTCGCTGCCGCTGACTGGCTGCTCGGAGTCGTCACGTCCAAGCCGTTGGAGCGGGCTGCTCCATTGCTGGCTCGGCTCGGGTGTCCTTTTGCCGCGGTCCGGACTCCCAGCGGCCAGGGGCGGGGTAAGCCGGCGCCGGATCCACTGATGCTCGCGCTCGTTGATCTCACCACTGATCCCGTGTCCGCGGTGTTCGTGGGCGATATGGCGGTCGATCGCGAGTGCGCCCGGCGGGCCGGTGTGCCGTACGCGCATGCCGCCTGGGGCTACGGCGAGCCTGGCAGTCCGGCACCTGAGATCGCGCGTGATCCGCAGGACCTCCTCCGGTTACTCGACACAAGCTGCGAGTCAGGCCCGTTTGTCGCAGGGAGCCTGCTGTGAGCGTCTCGAAGCGGAGTGCCCTCGGCCTCGTGCGAACTTCGGTGGGGGAGCAGGCCGTCTGGGCGCTCGTCGGGGAAGGGTCTCTGCGGCACATGACGGCCTCCTGCATCACCACGCTGGAGTTGGAGGCTCTACCTGTCGACCGAGCAGAGGTCAGCAGCTACGTCGCCGACGTCATGTCCGGCCTGGAGGCGTACAGCTCTCGATGTGCTGAGACGCCGGGTGGTGCCTCGTGGCTGTATGTGCAGCATGTTCCGGTACGGCGTCTGATCACGCAGCTGGTGCGGAAGCTCCTGGCGCTGAGCGCGTGGCCCGAGTTCGCTGCGGCCCCTGGACCCGTGGCCCTTGCTCCGTACGAAGGACTGCTCGGACTGCGGGACAGCAGCTCACGCGAGTACCGCGCCTACACGGTCACCTGGTCGGGTGTCGCGTACGCCCTTGGTGCGCAGGCGTCGCACAATCCGGCGCGCTCTGCTCGGCTGCGACAGCTCACGACTCTCCATCCTGTCCGTGATCTCGCGCATGCCCCGACGCCTTCCGCTGTGTCTACCGCCGAGGTAGTGGCACTTTCCTGGTCATCCCGGCACGCGCAGACCCTGCTGCCGGTGCTGGAGCAACTCGCTCGCGAAGGACGGCCCAGCGTGCTGGTCGATCTCGCCACAGATCCGATGGAGCGCTGCCCCACCCCGGCGGGCGGATCCATCACGCTGTGCTCAGCGCCCCTCGAAGCCCTTACCGCAGCTGGAACGGTACCTGGACTGCATCTGGATACCGAAGAACCCACCGGAGCCGATGGCACGGTCCAGGTCGGTGTTCACACCGTTCGGTTGGACCGACTGGAGCGACTCGCCGCCGCACTTCTGGAAGGAAGTGGCGGGTGTACCCAGCCCTCCTGGCGAGCCGTGGTGCGAGTGGAGGAGTGGTTCCTCGAACTACTCGCCGCGGTACGCCCGCACACTGTGCTGCTAAGCAACGACACCAGCCCGCTCGGAGCCCTCGCCGCTCACGCCGCCGAGCGGCACGGTGCCACCACCGTGACTGTCCAGCACGGGGCGTGGATACCAGAGGCGGTCGCCTGGCCGGCACTCCACAGTCGGCACATCGTGGTGATGGGTGACCGCGACGTTGCCCCGGCGAGGGAGTGGGTTCGGCACCCGAAGGCGGAGATCCACGTCCTGGGGCAGCCGCGCTTCGATGCGCTCGCCGGCCTCGGGCGGGAAGCACAGCATCGCTATCTCCAGAACTTGCTCGGCGCCGGCAACGAATCCGGCCCGGAGCGGATCGCGGTGTGGGCCTGCCAGCCGTTCGGCCCGCAGCGCCTGCAGGCTCAGGCGGACATCATCCTCGATGGTCTGAGGAGGGCCCGGGGGCGCTGGGGGTTGGTCATTGCCCCGCACCCGGCCCAAGGGGGTCGCGTCTTCAACCGCTTGCTGCGGCGGGACGGAGAGCCTCGCATGGCCGTGGCCGACCCGCGCGTTGGAGCGCGAGGCTGCCTGGCAGGTGCGGACGCAGTGGTGAGCGTGTCCTCTACGTGCGGCATTGAGGCCGTACTCCTCGACGTGCCCGTCCTCGAACTGGACCGCCCTGGTGACCGCACGCTCGGTCTCGCAGAGCACGCCGCCGCCCATCGCTGCCGTACGGCTGTCGATGTCGCGGCCGCGCTCGACCTCGTGAGCCGGGGGAGCGCCCGAGTACCGCGAGAAGCGTGCGATGCGGTGTGCCGCTGGCGAGGCCACAGCGCTGCCGACGTCGCCCAGCTCATCATCCGCCGGGCCGAGCCCGACATCGCGCCCACCGACCTAATCGACCACCAGCCCGCGGGCGCCGAGTCCGGCTTCCCCTGGGGCGAGGGAGAAACCATCCGATGACGAACCTATCCGCCGACAACGTCGCCGAACTCTTCACCGGGGCCGTTGCGTTGGCCAAGAACGGGGCGAAGGTCAGTCCACGCGGGATGGCCACTCGCGAGGTCCTGGACCTCAGCATGCGCCTGACCCAGCCCAGGGCACGGCTCCTGTACGCGCCGCCCGCCCGCATCTTGAACCCCGCCTTCGCGGTGGCCGAGACCGTCTGGCACCTTTCCGGCTCCGACGACCCGTGGATCTTCGACTACAACGCGCAGCTGTGGCAGTACGCCGACGATGGCGTCCTCCGCGGCGCGTATGGCCCCAGGATGCGGAACTGGGGCGGCGAGGTCGACCAGATCCACCGTGTTGTGGAGATCCTCAAGGACGACCCCGACTCCCGACGGGCGACCATCCAGCTCTACGACCCGGCTCGCGACACCGTCGGCCACAAAGACGTCCCCTGCACACTCGGCTTCCGCTTCCACCTGCGTCGCGGGCATCTGCACATGTCGACCACGATGCGCGGCCAAGACGTGTGGATCGGCATGCCGTACGACCTGTTCTTCTTCACCACGCTCCACGAGCTGGTCGCTGGATGGCTGGACGCCGACCTGGGCGAAACCCACCACCACGTCGATTCCCTCCACATCTATGAGCGCGACATCGAGAACGCCGAGGCGCTGACCGGCGTGGCAGCGAGCCCCGTGATGCCTGAACTGTCCACGCCGTGGGAGGGGTTCGAGAAGCTCCTCGACCGGGTGGGAACCGGTGGCGAGACGGGACACCCGAGCTGGGATGCCATGGCTGCGACTATGCGCAGTTACCAGCTGTGGAAGGGCGGAGAGCGCGAGCAGGCTTGGCGTAGCGCCGCCGCCATCGACGGGCCGCTCGGCGAGGCCCTGACCGCCTGGTATGCCGAGCTGACTCGTCGCGTCGGCGCCACGCCCGCTTCCGCACCAGCGGGGACGAGGTGACCATCACCGTGGACCACGTGCCGTCCGTCGTCCTGGGCGTGTGCTCCTTCACCCACGACTCCGCCGCCGCTCTCCTCATCGACGGTGAGCTGGTGGGCTTCGTGGAGGAGGAGCGCTTGTCCCAGCAGAAACACACACGTGAATACCCCCGCCAGGCCGTCGGGTGGCTGCTGGAGGAGGCCGGCATCACGCCTGGTGACGTCGATGCCGTCGCGTACAATTTCCAGCCCGTCCGCTACCTTGCCGAGATCCCCTCCGCACTGCGGATGGCCCTGCTGGGTACGACCCGCTCACGGGCCATACCGCGCGCGGCTGGGTTCGCCAAGGTGGCCGTGCGTACCCGGCGTCGCCTGCGGCTCCTCGCGCAGTACTTCCCTGACGCCCGCGTCACCCCCGTACTGCACCACCGCGCGCACCAACTGGCCGCGTTCACTGCGTCGGGGTGGGAGGAGGCGGCTGTTCTCGTCGTCGACAGCCTCGGCGAGCGGCAGACCACCACCACCGCCCACGCTCGACAGAACGCACGCCCACGTGTCCGCATGCTGGAGGAACTCACGGACCCGGCTTCGCTGGGCTATGTGTACGGGGCGGTCACCGAGCACCTTGGCTGGCGGCGCGGCGACGAAGAAGGCACCGTCATGGCCCTCGCAGCGCTCGGCGACCCCGCTCGATTCCGGCACGTCTTCACCCGCGCAGTCCACACCACAGCCACCGGCTTCGCCGTGGACCCGGCGTACTTCCCGCCCCGCGTGCTCACCTCCGGCTACCCACGCACTTCCCCTCGGTTCGTTGCCGAGACCTGCCCGCCCCGGCAACCGGACGAGCCGGTCCAAGACATCCACCAGGACCTGGCCGCCGCCCTCCAGGAGCGCACCGAGCAGATCATGATCCACCTCGCGCGCCGGGCCCGCTTGCTGAGTGGCTCGCGCAGGCTGTGCGTGGGCGGTGGCGTGGCCACCAACTGCGTCAGCATCGGACGGATCAGCGAAGCGGGCATCTTCGACGAGGTCTTCGTCCCGCCGGCCCCCGGCGACGCGGGCACGGCGATCGGCGCCGCGGTCGCCGTGCACACCGACAGCGGCAGCCGACGGCCCTTGTCCGGGATCGCCCGTACCTGCTACCTCGGCCCGTCCTTTCCGGAGCCGGTGCTGGACCTCACCCCGTGGCCCGGACTGAAGCAGAAGCCCCTCGGCGCGGACGCCGCGGAGTTTCTCGCGGACCAGCTGGCCCACGGGATGATCGTGGGGCTGTTCCAGGGCCGCGTCGAGGCCGGCCCCCGTGCCCTGGGGAACCGGTCGATTCTCGCTTCGCCTCTCGAAGCCGGGGTGGTCGATCGGCTGAACGCCACGGTGAAGTTCCGCGAACCTTTCCGTCCGTTCGCCCCCATGGTCGCCGCCGCCGGTGCCGGTGAGTTCTTCACCCTCGGTCAAGACGCGCCGTACATGTCCATGGCTTCCCAGGTGACTGACGCTGCCCGCGAGCGCATCCCCGCGATCGTCCATGCCAACGGCACCGCCCGCCTCCAGACCGTCACCGCGGTACAGAACCCGTTCATGCACGAGGTCCTGGAGGCGTTCGCCCGCCGTACGGGAGTCCCTGTCCTGATCAACACCTCGCTCAACGTCAAGGGAAAACCCATCTGCGGCACCCCGGAGATGGCGTTGGACTGCCTCGCGAACTCCGGGCTCGACGCCCTGCTGCTCGAAGGGCGGTGGATCACCAAGTGAAGATCGGATACAGCTTCTGGGGCTTCCTCGGAAACGGGGTCACCGACACCCCCGACGGAGGCCGCAGCCACCGCCGGCCGTTGATCGACGCGCTTCTCCGGCGTGGTCACGACATCGTGTTTCTGCAGGCTGACCGCGATCGGCTCGAAGCGGGCGACGCTCTCGGCGGCGTTTACAACTTCGACTCCGGCATCCCGGACATCGACGTGCTGTTCCTCGAATGGCGCTGGTCCATCGAAGGACGCAACACCACTGCCTGCGGCACCCAAGGCCACACCTGTGATCTCCACCGTCAGGCGGAGCTGCTCCAGCACTACACCGTTCGGCGCCGTACTCCCACCGTGATCTGGGACAAGGACCGGCAGCTGCGCGAGGACAGCATCTGGCGGCGGATCCGGAACGTCGAGGTGTGCGAGGCCGCGCTCACGCCCAGCCCCGGTGCCCACCGCCTGCTCTTCCCGGTCGACGATGCGCTCCTAGACGGTGCCGACCCAATCGCCCTGGCCAGCGAGGACCGGAGGACCCCGCTCAGTTACGTCGGCAACCAGTACGACCGCGACGACGAGTTCGACCGCTTCTTCGCTCCGGCCGCCGCCCGCTTTGAGCACCGGGTGGGCGGCAAGTGGACCAGTACCGAGCGATGGCCACACGTCACCTTCCTCGGCCGAATCCCCTTCAACGCCGTCTCCCGGCTCTACAGCAGCACACTGGCCACGGTCCTGCTCCTGCCCGAGCGGTACGCCGCGGTCGGACAGATGACCCAGCGGATCTTTGAAGCCGTCCTCGCCGGGTGCCTGCCGCTGGGGCCGGCTGGCATCCGGCACGTCGAGCAATTCGTTCCCGAGGACCTGGTGGTCCAGACGGGCGGCCAAGCGATCCGGCGGATCGAAGATCTCCAGAAGATCGCGGGCAGTCAGCAGCACGCCGAACTGATCTCGGAGTGCATCGGCCGGCTGGAACTGTTCCGGCTCAGCCACCAGGTCGACGAGCTGGAGTCCGTGCTGGACATGGCCACCGCTGCGGTGCCGTCAAGGCAGGGGGCCGCGTGATGAACCGCCTCGCTCGGGCCAGCAGGCCCCGATCATCCGTATGTGTTCCGGCGGCTGGGCCGTCCGGGCACCCGAGCACCTCTAGGCTGGAGCACCATGAAGAAGGTCGCCATCGTCGGCTGCGGAGGCAGTGGCAAGTCCGATCTTGCCCGCAAGCTGGCCAAGATCCTGGATGCTCCGGTGACGCATCTGGATGCCGCGTTCTACGACGACGAGTGGAACGCCCTGCCCATGGAGAAGTTCGCCGAGGTGCAGCGTGGCCTGGTCGCGCAGCCGACGTGGATCATCGACGGCAACTACAACTCCACGCTGCACATCCGGCTGGAAGCCTGCGACACCGTGGTGCTGATGGACGTCTCGACACCGGCTGCACTGTGGGGGATCTTCTCCCGGCAGATCCGGCACGGTGCCGGGCACAAGGGCAACGGGGTGCACAACCGCATCACCTGGGGCGTGATCAAGTACGTGGCGACCTACCGGCGCAAGATGCGACCGCGGGTCATGGCCAAGATCGAGGAGTTCTCCGCCGGGCACGCCGAAGTGGTGCTCCTCACCAGCCGCCGGCACACGCGACGCTGGCTGCAGCAGGTCGCCGCACAGCACACCTGAACACTCCGCGCCCCGAGCGGGGGTACGGCTCGTGATCACCAACCCGTTTCTCGACCCCGACCGGCAGGGCGAGCTGTATGGCCACACGGCCCGGCTGGCCAGCCGCTCCAGCGCGCTGATGCGGGCCAAGACCGCAGGTCGTTTCGTTCCCGAGGCCATCGTCCAGCTGGCTCAGGCGCACCGAGCAGGGGCCGATCGCCGTCTCGACCTGGTAGCGGACATCGGATGTGGTCGGGGCACCAGCAGCCGCGTCCTGGCCAAGCAACTTAAGCCACAGCGGCTCGTGGGAATCGACGCTTCTCCCGCCCTGGTAGCCGCCGCCCGCAGTTGGGCCGGCCATCACCCCGGAACCCAAGTCGACTTCCACCAAGGCGACTTCCACCACCTACCCCTGCCAGACGAATCGTGTGAGCTGGCTGTTGCGGCATTCTGCCTTTACCACTCGCCCGAACCAGGCCGAGCCATCGCGGAAATCGCCCGCTGCCTGGTGCCCGGCGGGCTCGCCGTGCTGGTCACCAAGGCACTCGACAGCTACAGCGACATGGACGCCCTCGTTGCCGCTGCCGGCCTCGACCCACGAGCCGAGCGCCACGAAAGCCTCTATGCCGCAGCGCATGGAAACAACCTCGCCGACCTCACCAAGCCGTCGATGGACGTGGTGGCAGTCGAACACGAGGAGCACCGTTTCGAGTTCTCCGGTCTCGACCACGCCGCCGAGTACATCGCCACCAATCCCAAGTACGACCTCGCACCCGGTCTGTACGGCAACCCGGCCGCCCTGGCCGCCGCGCTCCATGAGTGGCACCCGGACAAGCCGATCACCACCACATCCGTCATCACCTATGTCGTGGCGCGGTCCGAAGAAGGGGGAACGTGATGCCTTTCCAGTTCACCAAGCACTACGAGTCCCCGGCAAAGGCCGCGACCGCAGCCCGTCACTACGCATGGCTCGCCAGCCATGCGAAGCCCCTGCGGCAGCCAGCGCTGACCGTGGTCCGACCGACCAGCCTTACCTTTGAGTACATCGACGGCCGTCACGCCCGGACACAGGACCTACCGCGACTGGCCGAGCTCTTGGGCGACGCGCACGGCGCTGCCTGGGCAAGCGACCTGCACCGAGCACAGCTGGACACGCGGCACGAATTCCGGGACCTCACGCTCTTCGAAGACTTCCGCTCCTGCCGGGCAGTGGCCCTGCGCAACCGGCTGGAACAGGGCTTTCTGCCCGACACATCCGCTCTGAAGGCGATGCTGACGCTGCTGGAGCGCTCCACGGAGGGCCCTGCCGCCTTCTACAAGGACTGCAACCTGCGGAACTTCCTGATCACCGAGGGCGGCACGGTCTTCAGCGTCGACACGGACGACCTCACCCTCGCGCCGTTCGGATACGACCTGGCCAAGCTGATCACGACGCTGATTATGACGCACGGCCCGATCGACCCACCCGATATCGAAGCGGCCCTGAACAGCTACAACCACGCCGCCGCCCGGCATGACGCCCAGCTGGGGGCGACGAGCCGAGAGCGCCTTGGTGACTTCCTCGCACTGCATGCCGTACTGACCGCGCCGTACGCCGGGCGTCACGGCTACCGCTACGGCTGGCTGCGTCAGCTCCGACAAATCCAAGGCACATCATGATCACCACAGAACTCGTCTTCGTCCGCCACGGTGAGGCCCGGTGCAATGTCGACGGTCGCGTCGGCGGACCCGCAACCTGCACCGGGCTCACCCACCTCGGATACCTCCAGGTCCAGAGGGCCGCAGCCCAGCTGGCCGCCGAGCACCGAGCGCAGCCCTTCACCGCGCTCTACGCCGGCCCCCGACTGCGCCTGCAGCAGAGCGGTCAGATCCTCGGGCAAGCCCTCGGCTTGGAGCCCCTCGTTGAACCTGGCCTCGATGGACCCGTTCACGGTGAGGCCGACGGCAAGCCCTGGCACTACGTGAAGACCGCAGCCGACGGTGGACCACATGCCCACCCAGACCAACCTTGGGCCGCGGGATCCGACACTTGGAACGGTTACCTCCAGCGAGCCGAGGCGTTTCTGCACGAACTCATCGCCCGTCACGACGGGGGCCGAGTCGTGTTCGCCGCCCATGGCGAAACGATCCTCGCCGCACACGCCCTCCTACTCGGACTCGGGCCGATGACGGAAGCCGGATTCAACGTTTCCCACGCCTCCGTAACCCGTTGGCAGCACCACCACAACCGGCTCGGCCAGCGCCGCTGGATGCTCGACCGGCACAACGACACCGCCCACCTCGCCGCATTAGCAGCGGGAGCGACGCCATGAGCACAGCGCACGCCGACCCGCGCATCCAACTCGCGCGCCACACGGTCGGAGCTGTCAGCATCGTCGCTGACCCGACGCTCCCACCCCACCTCCTGCAGCTCATTGACACCCGGGGCATCACCTACTTCGCCAAGCAGCACAGAAGCCAGGCCCGATACGTCCAAGAGACGCACGCCTACCTGACGTGGAGACGCCATCTCCAAGACCACGCCCCCGAGTTAGTCGGTCACCAGGACTCGACGCACACCCTCCTGCTCACCGCAGTGCCCGGCCGAAGCGGTGACGCACTGCTGCCCGGTTCGGACGAGGAGGAGCGAGCACACCACGACGCCGGAGCTGCACTTCGCGGTCTCCATCGCGCGACAAACCGTCGTGGCACCGGAGACATGGGAGCCGCGCTGGCAGACCGTCTCCGAAGCTGGGTTGCCAGGGCCGACAGCACGGACCTCCTCTCGGGCACCCAGCGGAGTCTTCTCCTGCAGACCGCGGACGAGCTGGCCGGCACGTCCATGGACAGCGCCATCAGCCACCTCGACTACCAACCCAGAAACTGGCGCGTCGGAGACGGCTTCTGGGCCTTCGACTTCGAGCACATGCGACGCGACGCCCGCATCCGGGACTTCGCCCGCCTCGAGTTCCGCCACTGGCAGGCGGCCCCTCGACTGCGTGAGGTGTTCTTCATCGGATACGGCAGTCACCTCACGGACACCGAACAACGGCTCCTGGAGCGCTTCGGCGCCATCGAAGCCGTCACAGCAATCGTCCGCGGTCACGAACAGGGCGACGCGGTCCTGAGCGCCCACGGGCGCACCGTCCTGTCCCGACTGAGCTGACCGCTCCACCGCCACCCCATCACTGGAGATTTCCGTGTCAGACCGCCACTCCGCCGCAACCGCATCGAGCCCTCGGCGCGCGCTGGTGACCGGCGCGGCCGGCTTCATCGGATCCCACCTCGCGCACGCCCTGGCCCAGACAGGAACCACGGTCATCGGCGTCGACCGCCGCGACCCAGCAAGAGATCAGACAGCCGCCGCCAACATGGCCGCTTTGCACGGCCTCCCGGGCTACATGCACATCACCGCGGACCTCCTCACCTGCGCGATCGATCCGCTCCTCATCGACGCAGACGTGATCTTTCACCTGGCCGGCATCCCCGGTGTACGGCCCTCGTGGGGACCGCAGTTCAACGAGTACGTCAACTCCAACATCCTCGCCACCCAGCGGCTCATGGACGCCGCCACCCGCATGCACGTCCCCAGGCTCGTCGTGGCCTCCTCCTCCAGCGTCTACGGCCCCACCAACGGCGGCGCCAGCGTCGAAGGCGATCACCCCCGCCCGGCCTCCCCGTACGCCGTCACCAAGCTCGCCGAGGAACAGCTCTGCCTCGCCCACGCCTCCCGAGCCGACTGCCCCACCAGCGTCATCGCCCTGCGTTACTTCACGGTCTATGGCCCCCGCCAGCGCCCCGACATGTTCACCCACCGCGCCCTCCGCGCCGCCATGACCGGGGAACCACTGCGGCTGTACGGGGACGGACACCAGCGCCGCGACTTCACGTACATCGACGATGCCGTCGCCGCCACCATCTCCGCTGCGGGCGCCCCTATCGACACTGGCATCGTCAACGTCGGCGGCGGAGCCAACGCCTCCTTGATCGACGTGATCAACATCGCCAACAGCCTCGTCGGCCGGGAGATCCAGATCCACGTCGATAACGCGCACAACGGAGACGTACTGACCACCCGCGCCGACCCCCGCCGCGCCCAGGCCGTGCTCGGCTGGCAGCCCACGGTCGACCTGCCCACCGGCATGCGCGCACAGCTACGAGCCTTGACCCAGCCCGCTCACCGAACGGCCGCCTGACCACCTCGCGACGAGAGAGGAGTTGCTGTGGAGAGCCCAGAGAGAGCCCGGCTGGACGCCTTCTTCCGACGCATCACCGAGCGCTTCCCCGCCGCCGGCCAGGCCACCTCGCTGATCATCACGCACCTGCTCCCCGAACGCCCAGCGTTTCTACGCGCGATGGCCCGCTCGACCACCGTCGCCGCCGTTCTCCCCAAGCCCAAGTCCGTGTGCGAGGACACCCTGGCAGAGGTCCGCCGCACACACGCCGTCCACACCCTCACCCGTGAACTGTTCGCCGATCCGACCAGCGCCCTGGAGTACCTCGAAGACACCGCACCCGGTTGCGACGTGGTCCTTCTCGACATCGGCGGCTACTACGCCCCCAGTCTCGACACGCTGGTCGACAAGTTCTCCGGCCGCATCCTGGGAGTCGTCGAGGACACCGAAAACGGCCACCAGCGATATGAGGCTCTCGGCCAACTGCCCTGCCCCGTGTTCTCGGTGGCTCGCTCCCCGCTGAAGGACTGCGAGGACCACCTCGTCGGGCGGTCCATCGTCTTCTCCACGGAAGCCCTGGTCCGGACCCGAGGGGACATCCTCACCAGCCGCGACGCCTGCGTCATCGGATTCGGAAAGGTCGGCCGCAGCATCGCCCAGACCCTGCGAGCCCACGACCTGCGCGTCGTGATCTACGACAACGACCCCGTCAAGCGGGTGCAAGCCCACGCCCAGGGCTTCCGTACCACCGCCTCCTGCACGGAAGCGATCGACGAGGCCGGCCTCGTGCTGTGTGCCACCGGCAACCTGGCCCTGCGGCAGAGCGACTTCGCAGCCTTGCGCAACGGCGCGTACGTCGCCTCGGTCACCTCCTCCGAGGACGAACTCGAACTCGACGCGCTCGACGACCTCTACCGGCGCACCCCGGTTGGGGAACAGCTGACTCGCTACGACGTGACCGGCCACTACTTCTACGTGCTCGCCAACGGCAACGCAGTCAACTTCCTGCACGGCGCCGCCGTCGGCACATATATCCACCTCGTCCAGGCCGAGATCCTCGCCGCCACGTCCGCCCTCAGCCGTGGCGCGCACGACCCGGGCCTCCACGAGATGCCCTCAGACGACCGCCAGGCCATAGCCGGAGTCTGGCTCGACCACTTCACCAGGTGAACCACATGCCCCCGTCCCGCAGCCACATCCACCACACGACCGAGGCGT
Source organism: Streptomyces sp. NPDC058773 (assembly GCF_042746015.1). Classification (NCBI taxonomy): domain Bacteria; kingdom Bacillati; phylum Actinomycetota; class Actinomycetes; order Kitasatosporales; family Streptomycetaceae; genus Streptomyces; species Streptomyces sp. NPDC058773. The sequence goes on along the minus strand of NZ_JBHYPE010000018.1, from coordinate 68,523 downwards.
ACCTTGGGCGCCACCCCGACGAGCGGGAAGCGCTCGCGCCCCTCCTGAGTGCCCTGACGCGCCCGGACGACGCGACCAGCCGGAAGACCTACCCCGGCCACGTCACCTGCAGCGCCATCGTGATCGACCGGCACGACCAGGTGCTACACATCCGCCACAAGATCCTCGACAAGGACCTTGCCCCCGGCGGGCACATCGAGCCTGCCGACACCGCTCTCCCCCGTGCTGCCCTGCGCGAACTGCAGGAGGAGGCCGGTATCCGGCCCAGCGCCGTGGTGCCGCTGATGGGCTACGAAGAAGTCCCACTCGATATCGATGTGCACGAGATCGCAGCCAACCCCGATAGAGGCGAACCGACACACCAGCACTACGACTTCCGGTTCGCTTTCCGGCTTCTCGGCGGCCGGGAGATCCACCTCCAAGCAGATGAAGTCACCGACTACCGGTGGCTGCCCTTCACAAAGGTCACTGCACCGACCATCGCAGCCAAACTCACTCTCCTGCCCAGCTTCACGAGTCTCTGACCTGCCTACCGACCGGAGAACACCGTGGCCGCCACCACAACGAAGTCGAAGGACACCCCGCGCCGGCACATAGCGGTGATCCCATGCCGCTGGGGCGCATCACGATTCCCGGGTAAGCCTCTGGCCATGCTCGGCGACAAGCCACTCCTGTGGCACGTCCACCAGCGATGCCAAGAAGCGAAACATCTCGATAATGCCATCGTCGCCACCGACGACCGTCGCATTGCAGAGACGTGCAGGCGGCTCGACATACCCTGTGTGATGACCGGCGAGCACGCTACCGGTACCGACCGAGTCGCCGAATGTGCCCAGTACCTCGACGCCGACGCGTACATCAATGTCCAGGGCGACGAGCCGTTCATCAACCCGGCCGCGATCGACGCAGTCTCGGAAGCCATCGCCCATCTCGACGCTACTGTTCTAGCGGTCAACGCCTATACGCGCATAACCGATGCCGCAGCTGCCATCGATCACAACGTCGTCAAAGTCGTCGTCAGCACGGCCAACAACGCCCTGATGTTCTCCCGTCAGCCGATCCCGTATCCCCGGAGCGATCAGCCTGTCTACTTCCGTCAGCTTGGGCTGTACGGATTCACGGCAGAAGGACTGGAGATCTTTCGGAACCTGGGCCAGGGGCCGCTCGAACGCGCCGAGGGCGTCGAGATGCTGCGTTTGATCGAGCACTCACGCAACGTACGGATGTTGCCCGTGGTCGACGCTGGCCTTGCAGTGGACACCCCCGAGGACCTCGATCGGGCATGTCTTCTCCTGGGACAGGCGCAGGCCAGTTCGGCCACCTTCTGACAGCCCCGGTCGCCACGCAGGGCAGCTCCGCAGGGCTCAGCGCCGGACCGTCTTGCCGCCTGCGACAACGAGGCGGACTTCGCGCAGCGCACCGAGGTCGGACAGCGGGTCTCCATCCACGGCGATGATGTCTGCACGCTGGCCTTCAGCAAGGCGCCCGGTGTCGGTGATGCCCAAAGCTCGGGCCGCATCCACCGTGGCCATGTCGAGGATCTTGTCGTTGGGAATCCCGAGGTACTGGTAGAACTCCAGGCTGTTGACCAGTTTGTCGAAGACCGCGCGAGTGACTCCGGCATCCGTGCCGGCGATCAGGGGTACGCCCTTGTCGGCCATCCAGCGCATGGAGGAGAACAGGTACTCCGCGCGGTCGTGGCCAACCCGTTCGGCGAACGCCCTCCAGTTGGGACTGGTCGCAGTGCACACGTAGATGCCCTGGGCCTTGATTTCGGCGAGGAGATCGTCCCGGAGATCGAACTCGCCGCCTTCGGTCATCCAGGTGCAGTGCTCGATGGTCTTCACGCCGGCGGCTACGGCGGCTGCAATGCCGTCGGTGCCGTGGGCGTGGACGGCGACGGGCAGGTCGAGGCTCTGGGCTTCCTCGACCACGACGCGCAGCTCGTCCTCGGTGAACTGGTTCTGCCAGATGGCAGGGCCGCCCTTGGTCATTCCACCGCCCGTGCCCATGACTTTGATGACGTCCGCTCCGAGACGGGCATTGCGTCGCACCATCTCCCGGATGGCCTGCTCGCCCTCGACCTCTCCGCCGAAGAAGTTGCAGTGGCCCCCGGGGGATGTCAGCGGTGTTGCCGCCGAAAGGATGCGCGGTCCGGGCAGGGTCCCCGAGGCGATGGAATTGCGCAGGCGGATGGCGAGACCGTTGCGGTCGCCCAGGTCCCGAACAGTTGTTACGCCGCTGCGGACCAGTTGCTCAGCGCGCTTGGCCATGCCTTCCAGCAGTTCCTCGTCGCTGCTGTCCTGGACGGTAGCCACAGGGTCGGCACTCGCATCGAAGATGAGATGCGTGTGGGCATCGATCAGGCCCGGCAGCACGGTGCCGTCCGGAAAGGACACGGTACGGATTCCGTGGGGTGCTAGCTGCTCGAGTTCCTTGCGCGGGCCGACCGCGGCGATCTGGTCGCCACGGACGAGCACGGCGCCATCGGTAACGGTGGTGCCGTTGGGCCCGGTGATGACCCGGCCGGCCGTGATCAAAGTTTCCGTCATGGTGCCGCTCCTCGTCGTGGGGTCGCTTGTCGGGCGGGTCGGGCTGCATGCCCTGGTGTCGGCTACCGCGCGTGTGCGTGCGGCTTGAGCGCATCCGACAGGGAGATCAGCTGCCGTACGTCGGCATCGAGGCTGTCCTCGCCTGGGAGCGCCACGGCAACAGCTTGCTCCGACACTGCTTCGCCGTTGGCCTGGGCGCGCAGCGCGTGTCGCAGGTGGCCCGCCAAAGACGCATGCGGCGTGCCGTCGTTCACTCCTTGCTGTGCCAGGTACGGGCTGATTCGCACCAAGCCGTCCCGGCATTCGATCGCCCGTCGGTAGTAGCGGTAGTGGGTGCCGCGCAGGGACAGGAACTCCCGCCAGCCGCTGGCGGGTACGCGGCTGAGGGCGTCCTGCGGAAATGCCTCGTGCAGTGCTTCCCACAGTGGGCGAAGACGCCGGTACGCCTTGCGGTGACACAGCCAGACTCGCGCGCTCGCCAATCGCATCGCGGCGCCGGAATAGATGACGCCGACGATGAACACTGGGACTGCAAGCGCAAGGAGGCCCTGCGTGCCGTGGTTCAGCCACGCCGGGACGTTCGCACCACGCCATCGTGTGACGTCGATAGCGAGGCGGCCGATGTTGGCCATCACCATGCCGGCCAGGGCCCCCACGGTGAGCCACAGCCCCGTGGACAGCGGGCGGAGGGACATCCGCGCATGCCGCCAGGTCCACCACAGCGCCGCAGCGAGTGCGTAGATCAGGTAGAGAAGCGCGGCCATGAAGAACAAGGCCACGGGCGTTGCCGTCACGTCAGCGGTGGCGAAATCTCGGCCCCTGACACTGACCGGCGTGGCGACCGTCGTCAGTGCGAGGACGGTGATGGCCGATGCCAATGGCAGGGCATCCCATCGGGCCCGTCGGATAGCACGCTCCCGCTCCTCTGCGGAGAAGAGGTAGACGCACATCAGGCAGTAGACCGCGCCGAGCAGCAGGGCGTTCTGCACCAACCGCGCGGATCCTGGGCCCATGAGGTTGTCCACGAGACGGGCCGCGGAATCCAGGCCGAGGGCAAACGAAGCACGGGTGCAGATGAGACACAGGGTCACAGCGCGGAGAGGGAGATCGCGGGGATCCCGGGCGAGCTGAATGAGCTTCCACACCACGGCCAGGTCGAGGATGAAAGCGGAGAAGAGCAGGCCGGTCACAGCCACCCCTGCCGGTCACCGAGGGCTGCCTGCACGCGACGCAGGGAGGGCGTGGAGGCCCGCCGCGGTGCGACCCTGTCCAGAACCGAAGCCCACTCCAAGATGATGGTGGCGACCAACTCAGCCTGACGTTCATGCTCTTCGTCGTACGACGTCCGCCGCAGGAGCCGCTTGACCGATCCTGACGAGAGGTCCGGGACCGCCCCTTTCCACAGCGCGACATCGTCGATTCCTTCGCTCTGGTGGTCCGCCAGGATGTGGCCCACTTCGTGGAGGATGATGTGCCGCTGATGACTCGCGGTGGTCTCCTGCTGGTACAGGATGTAATCGGTGGACGGGGTGGCGATCCACGCACCGAACGGCCCTGGCACCGGCATCGGGTGCGACACCAACCGGATGGGGCGGCCACGCCGCTCCCCTAGCTGCTGGCAGAGCAGGTCCACCTGCAAGGGGGGCTGGATATCAAGGGCTCGCAGTTCACGTTTACAACGCCTGCGAAGCTCTCGCTCTTTCACGGTCAATCTCCCGCACACGACTAGTGTCGCGGCAACAGCACCCCCTCGCCGCGGAATCACGCCGTTGACAGCGCGTCATTCGCGGTGCTCTGCCTGCTCCAACTTGTAGACAACGTCAAGCAGGTCCATTACCTGCTTTCTTCGCGCTTCCGACAGCTCGCCGGCGCGCATTGCCATCAACTTCACATCGCGGTCTTCGAGTGCCTCATCGACCCCCGCGCGCTCGGCTTCCAATTGAGCCAATCGGCCATGGACTTGCCCAGCTACGGCGTCATCGAAAAAGTACGAGATCGGCACACCGAAAAAGTTCGCCAGACCCTGCAGGTGGCGCACGGTCGGGTTGTCCTTCTTCCCCTTCCGTAGCTGCCAGATGTAGCTCATGGAGATGTTGATCCCCGTCTGGCTGATGGCGTTCGCCGCGTAATCGTTGCTGTATTCCCTACCGTCGTCGTCCTTGATCGTCGCGAACAGATGGTTGATCTTCTCCGCCAAAGAGCGGCCTGTCTCCTCGCTCACCACTTCCCCTCCTCTCGCCGAGAGTCCATCGGCCAGCGTACACGAGTGGAGGCTGCGCGGATCGACCCCTTCACCTCAGTTGAGCGGATGGCGGTCCAGGTATAGGGTCCCCATCAGCGTTTTCCACTGAGGTGAAAGATCAGGAGGTGATGGCCTTGTATGTGAGTGAAGATCTTGATCGATTCGAGCGCCAGTGCTCGATGCGGAGCAATCCAGCCTCGATGGCCGGCTTCCGCTCAGGCCGCTCTCGGCGCCCCGATGAACACTTTGCCACCGTTCGCCCGTCGGGCGGGTTCCGGTCGGCCGTGGACAGTCGGCGCAAATCGCACGTTTCGCCCGCACTTGGCGGCGAGGAATCCCGGTGCGAAATCGCTACGACCAGCGCCGCAAGAAGATCGAATTACTTTCAGAGGTTGCACGGGAACTCTGCGCGCTGTGATGGACCCCTCGAAGTTGTTCGTGACCCGTCAGTCCACCTGCAGGTGCGGGTGGCGGAGCGGTGGTGTGGCCTCTCGCTGGGTGTTGTGGAGGACCTTCCAGCTATCTCTGGATCTTGGCGCGGGAACTGCATATGTTGCTGGTCCCTCGGCGGGACAGCCGAAAGGGAAGCCAATGAGCGGGAAGGGGGGAGTGGGCTGAGTAAGCGTCAAATCCCAGATTGCCAAGGGGAATGAAGAAGGCGCCCAGAAGTTAGCAGCTTCCGGGCGCCGAACCCGCCACCCCGAAGGGGGGCGGATACATAACCGGGGCGAGTCGGCTGACCTTTTCGACGAGAACGGCCGTCTCACCTCGCCTACGAGTGAGGAATTCTCGCATGCCCAAGTCCGCGAGCGGAAGGGCCCTCCCTGCCCCGCAGGCCAAGGCCGACGCACCCTCCGCTGACGCCCGCCGGCACCGCCTGGCCGCGCTTCTTGCCGACATGGTGCCCGGAGCCTGCACCATCCGCGTCTCGCAGCGCCAACCCGGCCAGAACTGGCCGAGCCCCTACGCCCGCGCGTATGACGCCCAGGGGCAGCTCATAGCCCTCAGCCGAGCCCAGCGTGTGACGGTTGCCCGCTGGGTGATCCGCGTACACCCCGACGTTTCCTGGGACGAGACGTACGACCTCGACCTGGCCACCGGCACCCTTCGGTTTGCCGCCGCGGTATACGCCGCAACGGGCGGAGGCCGCTGACCATGGCCAGGATCCGCACCATCAAGCCCGAAGCCTTCACCAGCGAGTCGCTCGCCGAGGTGAGCGTCCATGCCGAACGGACCTTCTTCGGCCTCCTCACCCAGGCCGACGACCACGGCCGCTTCCGCGACAACCCGGCCATCATCGCCGGGCTGCTCTGGCCCCTGCGCGCCGAGCACACCCCTGTCCACGTCGAGGACGACTTGCAGCAGCTGGCCGATGCCGGGCTGATCTGCCGGTACACCGGCTGCGACGGCCGCCGCTATCTGCACATCGTCACCTGGTTCGAGCACCAGAAGATCGACAAGCCCTCGCAGACGCGCATCCCCACCTGCCCGGACCACCACGCCACCCAACGCTGCGGATCCTGCAAGGGCACCTGCACCGTGCTCACCGAAAGTCGGGCGAACACTCCCCGAGGACTCCCCGAAACTTCGGCGAAGACTCCCCGCACCCTCGATCGGCCGTCGAAGGCTCCCGTGACGACTCCCACCGTCCGATCCAAGAGCAAGAGCGGCCAGCAGGCGACGCTCGACGGCGCCACCGATGCTCCCAAGCGAACCGCGAAGAAAACCGCAGGTCACAAGCCTGTCAGGGAGGACTCCCCGAAGGCTCCCCGAACCCTCTCCGAAGACTCGGCGCCTGGATCTAGGATCTTGGATCCTGGATCTTCTTATCCTTCGGGGCGCACAGCGCCCGCACCCAGCCCATCGGCGCAGGACCTCCTCGGCGAGTACGTCGCCGCTTGCACGCAACGCCCGCCGGGCGACGTGATCGGCCACCTCGGTCGCATCACCAAGAAGCTCCTGGACGAGGGCATCGCCCCGGAGCACATCCGGGGCGGACTGCAGCGCTTCGCCGCCAACCCCAAGCACCCCAGCGTGCTGACCAGCATGGTCAACGAGGCCATGAACGCCTCGTCGGCCGGTTTGGTGCGGCCGGAATCGCGGTCTAACCTGCCCGGCCACCGGGCCTGGGCCAATCCCGCTGACCCTGCCGCCGCCTACGCCGAGGAGCTGTAATGCGCGACCACGACGCCCAGCCCGTCGGCAGCATCGCCCGCCGCCTGGCCCACATCCTCACCACCCGGGGCATCGACCCGAAGGCCCAACTCACCGATCCGGCCGAGCCGATCCCGGCCCTGCAGGCGGCGCAGGCCCGCATCCCAGCCCGCTACCAGGACGCCGTCGCCGACCACCCCGCGGTCGCCGCCTGGGTCCGCGAGGTTGCCCAGGCCGGACGCCCCGGCCCCAAGGGGGCTCCGGGCATCGCCCAAGGCCGCTCACTACTGATCGTCGGCACCACCGGCACCGGCAAGACCCACCAGGCATACGGCGCCGTCCGGTCTCTGCTCCTCGCCGGGGTCCGGCTGCGCTGGAAGGCGATCACGGCCGCCGACCTGTACGCGGAGCTGCGGCCCCGCCCCGGCCACGACGGCGAGCGGGAGCTGATGGACCTGGCCCGCTGCCCGCTGCTGATCATCGACGACCTCGGGGCAGCCAAGAGCAGCGAATGGACCGAGGAGATCACGATGCGGCTGATCAACCGCCGCTACAACGAGATGCTCCCGACCCTCGTCACCACCAACCTCGGCATGGCCGACCTGCGCGCCCACATCGGTGACCGCGTCGCCTCCCGCCTGACCGAGATGACCGACAAGGTCATCCTCGACGGCCCCGACCGTAGAAGATCCCTCGCAGCCAACCGCCGCAGTTTCGCCGCCGCCATGCCGCCCGCATGCGCCGAACCAGCTGAGCTGGCAGCCCCCATGGCCGCAGCCCCGGCTCGCCGACACAGCCGCTGAGAGCCCGCTCGCGACCGCCGCCACCGGCCCGCCTTACGCACCAACCCCCAGGCCGCGCCTGCCCAAACGCGCCCGGGGGTGAACGGAGACACCCATGAGCACCACCGAAGACCTCACGCCGCGCACCCTCGGCGACATCTCCTGGCACGATCGCGCCGCCTGCCGCTCCACGGTCCACGACCAGGACGACCCGGACCTCTTCTTCCCCGAGCCGGACGAGATGGACCGCATCCAAGCGGCCAAGGAACTGTGCGGCCAGTGCCGCGTCCGCACCACCTGCCTCGACGCCGCCCTCGAAAACGGCGACCAAGACGGTATCCGAGGCGGCATGACCGAAGAGGAACGCCAACCCCTGCATCGCAGGTTCCAGCACCGCCTCGACTACGCCCGCGTCAACGCCACCCTGGCCGGCAGCGACATCCATCTCACCGCCGCCGAACGCCGGGCCGTCGTCCGCGCCGCCTACCAGGCCGGCACCCCGGCTGAAGAGCTCGCCCGGCTGCTCAAGTGCACCAAGGAGCACGCCCAGAAGCTCTACCGCAAAACCCGCCGCCAGATCCGCAACCGGGCGGTTGGCCAGCAGGAGAAGGCCAACGAGGGCAAGCAGAAGCCCAAGAGCCAGACCGCGGTGCTGAAGAAGCCGTCGGCACAGACCCCTTCCCGCGACGACCTTGGGACGGCTGCGTGAATCACATCGCGCCGATACCGGCCCGGATCACAGGCTGGGATCGCGCCGCCATCGTCGCCCTCGGCGGTGCCGGTTGCGCCCTCTCCTACGACGCCCTGCAGCAGATGGCCATCGCCATCCACATCCGCGGATTCCTCACCTACGTTTTCCCCCTGGTGATCGACGGATTCATTGCCTACGGAGTGCGTGGCCTCCTGGTCTTGCGCGCCGCACCGCTTGCCGCCCGCTGCTACGTCTGGATGCTGTTCGGCACCGCGACGGCTGCGAGCATCTGGGCCAACGCCCTGCACGCGGTGCGCCTGAACCAGCAGCAGGTGCAAGGCGCAGGGCTGCGGCTCGGTGACGTCACCGTCGGCATCCTGTCCACCCTCGCCCCGCTCGCCTTGGCAGGAGCCGTCCACCTGTACATCCTGATCGCTCGGCGAGCCGCCGAGCCCGCTGTCCTCGGACACCCGGACACCGTGGGTGTCCGGACTGACCGGGTGACCGCTGACCGCCAGGGCACCCCCGTCGGCCAGGACGAGCACCGGCCGACCTCGGTCACCTCCGGACACCCGGCTGCGCTGTCCGCCCCGGAGACCAACCGCCCGACGGCACCGGTCAGCCAGGGCACCCAGGAGACGGCCGCCTCGGAGGACCTGTCCGGACAGCGGGAGGACCTGGCCGAGCCGGAGCCGGAGCACGATGGCCGAACCGCTGACCTGGACGGACACCCAGCCAGCAGACCCGCCACGGTCACCCTCCTCCATCTGGCCGCCCCGCCCTCCGCAGAGCCGGAGGCTCACCCGGTCACCGATCCGGAAGCCTCGGACAACGACACCCCGGACACCGATCCGGTGACCGACAACCTCCTGCTGATCGCCCGCCGGGCGGTCGCCGAGGCGGGGAAGGCCACCCGCCAGGTCGTCGCGGACGCCATCCGCGGACAGAACCTCCCGCTCGCCAACGACCGTCTGACCGACCTGATGCAGCAGCTCCGCGCCGAGGCCAACGAGGGCTCGGTCACCAGGACGGGCTGACCGAACGAGCCACGCCGAGCGGGTGACCCGGCCTCTCCGTAGCGCCGGGTCACCCGCCCCGCACACCCACACTTCGACTTCTCCACACAGCGGAGGCACCACGATGCGCAAGACATTGGCCACCCACGCCGAGGCCGACGCCTGGATCACCGTGCTTCGCGACCACGGACACCTCCACTGCGCAGAACCCGGGCCCGACGGGAGCTGGACCGTCCAGCGAACCCCGGCAAGCACACCCCGAACCCTCCACCACCCAGTCCTCGCGCTCGACTACGTCGCTGAAATCCTCCGCGCCGTACGCGGACACACGACGGAGACGCCCCGATGACCTCCTCCGAACCGTCCGGCACCACCTCTGAACCGCAGCAATGCCACTGCCTGGCACGAGGCCGAGCAAGCTGTAGCTTCCGAAACTCCTCCGCAGCCACGGGCAGCGGAGGAGTTTCGGAAGCGCATGCCCCCGCCCCAGAAGGGGCGGGGGAGACCCGGCACCAGGGGGTGCCGGGCTCTGGGGCTGCGACCGAGGGCGGACCGCAGCCAGGAGGGGAACTGAACGCGATCGTCGCGACGCGTACGCGCCCTCGCCTGCGCCAGAGCGTGCAACGCGATCAAGTCCGCAGTGTCCGCCTGACCCAAGTCGAACTCGACACAGTCAAGCGCGCCGCCGAAGCCGCCGGCCTGAAGACCGCAGGGTTTCTGGCCGACGCCGCGGTTGCGGTCGCCCAGGCCCAAGGCGGTTCCAGGGCATGGCTGTTGGACCAGCGAGGCCGGGTGGAAGAGCTCATGGCTGCCAGTGCGCAGCTCGCCCGCGTCGGCAACAACTTGAACCAGGTGGCTCGCGTTCTCAACTCCGGTGGCCAGGCCGACCACGTGGACGAGACGGTGGCTCGCGTCCTGCGTGCCGCCACCCGTGTCGAGGACGCCGCCATCGAGATCGCGAGGCGCTGACGGTGGTGCCCGACATCTCCACCGGCAGCCGCACGTACGGACTGCTCAACTACCTCTACGGGCCCGGCCGCAGGGAGGAGCACACCGACCCGCACCTCGTCGCGTCTTGGATGCCGGGCCTTGCCCCCGACCCCGGCCGTGACCCAGTCGCCACGCTCAAGCAGCTCACTGACCGGCTCGACCTCCCCGTCCTCGCGCTGCCGAAGAACCGCCGCCCGGCGCGGCACGTCTGGCACTGCCCCGTACGCACCGCACCCGGCGACCGCCACCTCACGGATGCCGAATGGGCCGAGGTCGCCCGCCGTATCGTCCACGCCACCGGCATCGCCGAGGAGGGCGACGACAAGGCATGCCGCTGGGTCGCCGTACGCCACGCTGACGACCACATCCACCTCGTCGCCACCCTCGTCCGTGAAGACGGCCGGCGGCCGCGCCGTCACGAAGACGGCATCCGCGCCCAGGCTGAATGCCGAAAGATCGAAGCCGAGTTCGGCCTGCAGATCCTCAACGGCGGAGACCGAACCGCCGCCCAGCGCCCCACCAGCGCCGAACGCGCGAAGGCCGAGCGCGCCGGACGAATCGAGACGCCCCGCGAGACTCTGCGCGAGAGCGTCCGCCAGGCCCTGGCCGGAGCCGCGAGCGAGGAGGAGTTCTTCCGCCGCCTCGCCGAGGCCGGCCTTCGCATCGAGAAGCGCATCGCCCCCTCCGGCGACGCCCTCGGATACAAGGTCGCCCTCCCCGGCGACCGCAACCGCGACGGCGAACCCATCTGGTTCTCCGGCTCGAGGCTCGCCCCGGACCTCTCCCTCCCCAGGATCCGCCAGCGCCTCGACGCAGGGCCTCCCGACGGGGACGCACCCCTCAACGACCGCTCCAGCGCACGAGAGCCTCGCACGGCTCGCGCTCGACGCGAAGCAGCCCACGTCGCCGAACGGGCAGCATCGGCACTGAGCGGAGACGACGACGCAGACTCCGCTGCACAACTGGTCGGCGTCGGCGAACTGCTCGATGCGGTCGCCCAGACCTCCCCTGCCTCGACCCGCAGGGAACTCGCCGAGGCCGCCCGCTCCTTCGAACGCGCCACCCGATCCCACACCCGCGCCGAGCACGCCGACAACCGCGCAATCCGCTCCGCCGCCCGCGGCATCATCCGCGCCGGCAACTCCCTCGGCAAAGGCGAGGACGGCGGCGCCACCGCGATGCTCCTGTCCACCATGGTCCTCGTCACCATCGCCGCCGTGCGCTGGCACTCCGCCCGCGGCCACGCCCAGCAAGCAGCCGCTGTCCAACAGGCCGCCCAGCACCTTCGTGCTGCTTACCGGTCCGCTGCCGCCGCCCCCATGAACGCCATGCGCGAGCAAGGCCGCCACCTCCCTGCACCTGTACGGCAGCGGTACGCCGGCACCCTCGAATCCACCCTGCCCGAGCAGGCTGACCGCCTGCTACGCGAACCTGGCTGGGACGCACTGGCCGCCACGTTGGACCAGGCCGAGCGAGCTGGCCACGACCCCGAAGCCCTGCTCCAGCAGGCCATCGAACGGCGTGAACTGGACACCGCCGACAGCGTCACCGACGTACTCGTCTGGCGACTGCGACGCCTGGCCAAGCTGCCCGCGGCGGTGACCCAACCCCATGCGCGTGAGGCTCGAAAGACGCCCCCGGCTGAAGACCGCTCGATCCGGCCAACGCCGAGCATGCCCCCAACTCGCGTGGTGCAGCCCGATCTGCGCGCGCGTTCGCCGAGGCGCTGAACTGCACAGCGAAGGGCTGGACACACAACAGCGGCTGCTGCGAGAGGTGATCACGGAGACAAGAACGAGAGCTACGGATGCTGAGTGAGGACGTCCGAGCCCACTGAACCGTGCCCCGCCGGGCACCCTCGCTGACGATCCGTTGTGTTTCCGGGCCGAGACGCAGCTGGCTGACGAGTACATCCCCGTACCGGGAATGAGTCGAATACGCCCGTCCGGGTGAATGTCGCGCTTATGGGTAACGGCTACCGACTCGAAAACTTCCTGGTCAGTGGCCTATTTCTCGTGAGCAGCGCGGCGCGCCCGGCAGCTCGCCTGCATCTGGGCACTGGCACCTGCAGACATCATCACGTTGTCACACAGGGCTCTCTGTCAAGAACACTCAGTAAAGTGAGATGGAGGAGTGACGGTGCTTGATGCCGTCTTGAGTCGGCGCAGGACCATGCTGGTCAGCGCGGCAATTCGTATGGGGTACGCCTGGACGGTCCGGCGCGATGAACCACGGGCCTGGCGCGAAATCATGAGTATGGCCGGAGTCGTCAATGCGATCCTGGGCCCTGACCGGGAAGCCCTGAGGCCGTCTGAGCTGGTCGATCAACTGTCTCGGTATCCGCTGCGGCGGATTGCCCCTGAGGTGTTCCAGGACGATCCCCTCGGACGGCTGACGGTGCTGGAGTGGGACGAACTGAGCGACGACGTCTACTCCGACGGTTGCTCAGCGATCGTTGAGCTGCTGGAACAGGGCGATCGGGGACGCGGCTGGATGCCCAGCTGGACCTGGCTCCAGCAAGAGATCGTTCAGAACGAGGCATTCCTGAAGATCAAGACCGGTGCGAGCGACGAGGACTACGTGGCTCGGCGGCGGTTCGTGATCGACACACCGGCCGGTCCGCTGGAAGAGATCGCCGATCAATGCTGCGCTTTGGGGATCCAGCCCCCGGTCCGATACGTACCGCTACCGCCCGACCGCGTTCATCAGGGGCGGTATTGGTGGCCGTGTCCAGTGTGCCGGTGGCCCATGCGGGTCAGCGGAGTGGCCGTTCGCTGCAGTTACCCATCACACAACGCTCGATACGCCATCCGGAGCCTGGAGGACGGACGGGGACCGAAGCTCCGGCCAGTCGATGACACAGTCCGCCGCCAACCTGCGGCCCGGCGTGTGCAGTTCGAGGGCGACCGGCGAACAGTGTGCGTGGAACTGCCGGCGTGGCGATTCATCGTCGTGCCTGGGGTTGATGAGCTCGCTCTGTACAAGAAGTGGCACGGCCAGGAGCCTCTTGAGGTCAGCCTGTGGCCTCATCAAGACGCGTATGACCTGAAGTTCGCCATTGCGTCGCTGGGCTGGGCGCTGGCGATCGATCTCAAGGATGTCGCTAGCGCCAGTGCCCTGGCCGACGAGATCTCAAGGAAGCCGCTCGCCGTGAAGACCGTCGTCCTTCCGGACTACCGGGGGATGGCTCAGCGCCAAGAGCTGCAGGATCTGCTGCCTGACTACACCGTGTTGCTCGTCGACGACGTGAACAAGATCGTCAAGAAGAAGCTGGCCGAGGCGAGGCGGGCGCAGTGACCGACGAACGCGATGGACTCAGCGAGCGCGAGAGGAAGCTTCTGCCCCGCCTCGTTGCGTGTGCCTGTGCCTGTGCGCAGGCGTATTTTCCGGCGGACGGCCAGGCAGTCGCTTCGCTGACTGCCGCGCACTTCTTGCTGACCGGGAAGTATGACCGGTGGGACGGTTACGACGACCTGCCCCTGGAAGACCAACTTCGGCTGAGCCGGCTGCTGCACCATCGGCCGAACCAGCTCGCCAACGACACTGCATTCCGTAGACACGCCAGCGATTACTTCGATCAAGGCAATATCCCTGGGTTCCGACTGCTCGACGGCGCAGAGCAGGTGAGCGCTCACCACGGCCTTCCTCCTCGCGACTGTACTGACCGGCTGTTGGCCGAGATGGACACAATCCGGGCCGAGCACGTCGTCCCGAGGCCGATGGCGAAGCCAGGGGAGCACACCCATACGCTGCGTGTGCCCATGGCTGGGCGGCAGAACGCTCCAGTGCTGGCCTACTACACCTTCGAAGAGCACGACGTACCTGCGTCACCCCCTCAAGCCACCCGTTTGAGCACTGCCCCAGAGCTCACCGAGGCAGTGCTCAAGGTCCAGGATTTCTTGCAACTGAACGCTGAGCTCGACGAGCAGACGGCTGCGGCTTTCCGGGTGGAGACGCTTACCCCGTTCTTCCGGCGCATGCGGACTGCGCAGGGGCAACCTGTCGGAGACGCCCTGCGGCTCGACGCGGGACCCACCCGGGTCCTGAGCGCTCCCACAGGGTCAGGCAAGAGCGTCCTGCTCCGTAGTTACGCCTCCTCGGCGGTGCAGGAAGGCCACACAGTGGCTCTGGTGGTCGACACCAACGCGAACGCACTCAAACTCGCGCATGCCATCGAGCAAGACCTGGAACGGTCGGGTATCGCCAAACGCCTGGGCGTGGAAGTGTCAGAGGTGGTCGTCCCACTGATGTCACCGAACAGCTTGATGCAGGAGCTGGAACGGACAGTCAAGGGGAATGAGAACCCCGCGTACGTCGACTGGGTCTTCGCGCGGATCGGCTATTCCTGCCAAATGCCCGCGCTCGCCTCGGTGGACGAGGCCGTGGACACGTGGGTACCGGGTGGAGAGCCCTGCACAGATCTGACCCAGGTGCGTCCAGAGCGGGGCAAGCCTTACCGAAGCATGCCCGCCCCGAAGGTCTGCCCCTTCAAGCAGGGGTGCGGCAAGTTCCGACTGGCCCGCCAAGCGGCCTCGGCCCGGATCATCGTCACTACGCACGCCAATCTCTACGGGGGCCGGATGCACATCCCCTTTGAGCTGGATGACGGGACGGTGACCGAGAACGTCAGCGTGGAAAAGTTCATCATGCGGCACTGCCAGATCGTCCTCGTCGACGAACTCGATGCCTTCCAGTCGACGGTGACGGACCGTTCAGGACGCGGCCTGACTCTGGCCTGGGGAGATCGCGGTCACGATCGCCCCCTGATCGACGTGGACACGCAAATCGTCAGCGCCTTTTACCGCCTGCCCGCAGCCTTGGAGGAACGGGCACGCTCGAACATCTCAGAGTGCCGGCGCCTGGCAGAGACCTACACGATGCACCTGGCTCGGGAAGAGCTGTCCTTGAGTGACCAGCTTCCCGACGAACCGCGCCAGCGGCCGCACCGTCACGGGAGCGCCAGACGATGGATCGTGCCGCAGCGATGGGACGGCTGGCTGGTCAAGCACTTGGACGCATTCTTCGCGAACGATCCAGCCCGGGTTTCCACCGAGCCTGGACCACCGGCCTCTGCAGGGCTGATGTTGCTGGAGGCGGTCTGCGACCGAGGCGTTGCGTCATATCTCCTGCCGGAGCACGTCCGGGAGTTCGCGCACTCAGTACGTGAAATCACGGCAGCGTCAGATGCGGCCGGGATCCTGGAGCATGTGCGCGGTCAGCTGTTCGAGATGCTCACGCCATGGATTCCGTCGGCCAAGACCCGTGCGGCAGTCATCGACCGCTTGGTTCGTAGGAAGTTCCTGGTACCGCTGAGGAAGATGCTGCACAGCTTTGTCCACGATGCTCCACAGCTGAAGCTCGCGGGAGTGCCCGCGGCTGAAGAGATCGCACGGGCACTGGGCGGCTACGAAACCTGGCGTGCAGTACCGCATGGGCCGCTCGGACGGCTCGTGTTCGCATTCACGGAAGACCACAACCCCAAGTCCCCGCACGACACCAAGCTCTGTGTGGCCGCCTTCGGTGGCGACCCCCACAGCTACATCGCATCCCTCGGACAGGTCACTGCTCTTGCCCAAGCGGGGCATCGGCGCGTCGTACTCGGTATGTCGGCAACCGCCTACATGCCCGGCGCGCACCGACATCACATCCACACCCTCCCCTCGTTCATCGTCCCCGATGAGGGCTCCGAGGTGGAGATCGATGCGCGCCCCATTCCAGGGCTGGAGGGCGAACTGATTCGGATCTCGGGTCTGTCCGGCAAAAAGCGACGCGAGGCCACAAGAATGCTCGGCGCGAAGCTCTGGAGTGAGCTATCCCGCGAGCTCGAGGACCTCGCCGCGCAGAACACGCCCGGCGTCCAGGACGCGATCTTGCTTGCCACGACGTCCTACGAAAGCTGCCGTGACCTGGCCGAAGGAATGCGCGCGGCCGGCGCGCCACCGGGCTTGATCGCTGTCGCGGTACGGGCCGACCCCGAGGCCGCAACGGACTCTGCGCAGCAGCTCGACGACCGACCCTGGATCGAGATCGCCGGAGACCAGCTCGAGGAATTCGGCGCCCTTGCCCACGCCCGTATCCTCATCGCCCCTCTCAAACGCGTCGAGCGCAGTCTCAATATCCTCGCGCCCGGCCAGCGTCGCTCCCGCATCGGTTCCATCTGGCTCGCTGTACGTCCGATGTCGATCGTGGACGACCCCGACGAGCTGCTCGCTCATATGGGGGCCCGAGCGTTGGACGACCGCCGTTCCCATGACCGGCCGTGGATCGAGCTGGAGCGCTCCATGAAGGCAGCCGGGTCGTACCTCGACGAACTGCTCAGCAGCCGTCGCTACTTCAGCGCACTTCCCCATCGCGCGAAGAAGGCCATCGCTGCCGAGCTGATCGCCTCCATCATCCAACTGGTGGGTCGTGCCCGACGCGGTGGCACTCCCGGACGACTCCGGCTCGTCGACTACGCGTTCCTGGACCCCAAGGGCAACTCCGACCTGCCCAACCTCATCCGCGAACTTCGCGCCGACTGGGCTCGCACCGGCGAACTCGACGTCCTGCTCACCACCAATGGCGCAGCGCTCCGGGCGTTCTTCGCCTTCGCCGACAACCACAACGTCACCCGCGAATCCCTGGACACCGAATGCTGACCACTCTGGCTTACCTCCTGGACCCCAAGCGCCTTGGCCCCGCGGTGTTCTACCCACTGACCAAAGAATTCGGCCAAGCGTGGAGCCGGCTGCCTCGCTACCGCGACAACGACAGCTCCAAGCCGCTGCGCCCCGCCTACGCCGGGCTGGCCACGGCGCTCTCCGCTGTCACCAACCAGCCGGTCGTGATCATGCCGGATACGATCGACCCACCCGAGGACGATCTCGACGTCCCCGCCGTCCTGGTCACTACCGCCCCCATCAAGCCGCGTCTACTCACCCGAGCCGTGCGGAGCTGGGAACGGCATATCCGAGGCGGCGCTGACGACGACACCCTCGCCCCGCTCCTGGCTCAGGCCGTGAGGACCAAGCGCCAGCTGGGCTCCTTCGTACGCAATGCAGCTTCGGGGCGGCCGCGCGCACCGCAGTGGTTCTATCGGGTGGCCGCTTGGAACTTCGCTGCAGAACTAGCCCGTGTCCCGCTCCAGCTCCCCGGCTCCACTGGCACCCCCGGGCAGCGTCTGAACTGGCTCATGGACACCAACGGCAGCCTGCTCGCCTGGGACCACGTCCTGAAAGGAGAGACCGAGAGGCCGGCCAGGACCGGCTATGCCATGCACAAGCTCGACTTCCGTGTCGTCACCTTGCCCGGCGAGCCCAGGATCGGTATCCATGTCATCCCGACCTTCAGCCGACTCGCCACCCACTGGGCGAGCACTCGCACGGCATTCGTCGCTCGCGGCAAGGAAACGGCGCTGCGCCTGCCCGTCGGCCACCGCCGCACCGAGGAGGGATGGGAGCCATACGTGCGCAACTTTGCCGCCCAGGTCGTCGCAGCCTGCAACGTCGAGGCCATCGAACTCGGCACCAACGAGACCTTGGCGACCATGAGCGGACCGACGCGCGCTCTGGTTCCCGGCCCCACCGAGCACCCGCTCGGCAAGGGAACCGGAACCCGTTTCAACCTCGCCCTCGCGAATCACATCAAGCAGGTGACGGCCAAACTCGCACCGACACAGGTCACCTACGAACGCACCGAGGTGGAGGTCACCCGCACGACGAAGGGGCCCGTAGCGCGCGAAGACCTCGACCACGCACTCAGCGGCACGGGACACGATCGGGTCCGCATCCTCGCCTTGTACGACCACGAGTACACCCGCGAACGCATGGTCACCGCCCTGACCCCTTACCTCGACGAGCCGGACCAGGCAGCAGGCTGGGACGACTACCGAGATCATCGGCTCACCGATCGACTCAGCGTCCAGCTGCGACGCCTGCCCGCTCTGGTCTCCCCGACGTGGGTCAACTGGGCCCACGAACTCGCCTTCCTCAACGATCTCAACAAGACCGCCCTCACCGGCGTGTGGGTAGAGACCATCTGGAACCCCAAAAAGCGCACATCCCGTAGGAACCAGCAACCCGATCGCTACGACCCCAAACGCGATCTCCGCCGGCACTTTCACCAGCACGGCATGGTCTCCCAGTTCATCGCCCAGCGGCCCCGGCCCAAGCCCCGCAGGCCCGAAGACGCGGAGGAGACAACTCCGGGCTTGGAAAATCTCCAGATCTTGGAGGCGGAAGCCGGAGCCCAGCCATCACGAGCAGTCAACGACGGAGAGTCAGCGCCTGAGGAAGGCGAGGGTGCCAAGAAGCCGAAGCAGCACCGCCCGCGCCTCGACTACCCAGCAATCAACGGGCTACGAGATTTGGTCCTCCGCCTTGGCGCCGTCGACCGACGCCTAGCACAAGGATTGCTCCTGGATCGCCCCACAATCCTCGTCGGCCTGCACCTGCGCCAGCAGCGGGTCAGCACGCGGACATTTGGCTCTGCCGACAAAACGCAGATGGTGGAAGTCTTCACCGCCCTGCACACCCACCCGGACCCAGAGCGCCCTTGGCGCATGGAGATGTACAGCCACCGCCACCATGCCTGGCTGCCCCTACCAGAGGGCGAGGCCGCCTTCGGTGCTGGACCCATCGGCATGGACGGGCATGCCCGCCACAAGGAAGGCGCTGAGCTGGTACGCGCCCACGTCAAGGCAGCGCTGCGCATCCTGCCCAAGGAGAGTCCCCTCATCATCTTCATCGACACCGAAGCTGGCCGGACCATCTGGCCTGGCCTCCAGCACGCTCAACTGGGCGAAGGCATGGTCCCTGGGGACGATATCGACGACGGCCGCTCGATCGCGGTCGTCAGTATCAACACCTCGTACGGCGAAGTGCCAACGCCTGTCGATCGCTCCGACGCCCGACGCCGCGATCAGACGCGTCCCGCAGCCCCGGATGACTGGCTCCACCAGCGAGCGACGGCCACGGGCGTGACGAGCTGGTATTTCGCCCAAAAATCCCGCAGTTACGACGGCTTCGGTCAGACCAGCATCAACGGGAGCACCTACACCCGCTTCACCATTCCAAAGGATCTTGAGAAGGCGCTGCTACGCAAGGACTGGCACAGCTTTACCGCCACTCAAATCACCGTCCCTCGGCCAGGAGAGCACAAGCAGGAGGCCCTTGCCGCACTCGCGGCCGCTCTCTGCCATCAATCCCTCGCTTGGGATGCCCGCACCCGGCACCCCGTTCCCCTCCATGTTGCTGGTGCGATTGACCGGAACCATCCCGAGTACCGCGGTGCCAGCTTCGAAGCCGAAGCCGGCGAGGCCAACGAGGGCAACGCGTGACTGTTCTCGGGGGAGTCAGCGGCGGGCGGCAAGGTGTCAGCCATACGACAGGCTACGAATGATTGATCCCCCCAGGGACATCGTGCTGCTCTCGATCTGGTCGGGCTCAGTACCTTTGGTTCGTTCCTGCCCTAGCTCCCCCTATGTCCTGAGTTGGTGGATGGGCAGGTCAGCCCTTGGCCGAATCGGGCCGCTCAGCTAATTGTTCCATCCCACTTGACGCTTTAGGCTCCTTCTGCTGTGCGCTCACAGCGACTTCGGCCTGCACTGTCACGGGGGGAACCGCATGACCTACGACCAGGATTGGGACCGCCGTCTCAATCCCTTCCGCTACAACGCGGACGGCTCGCTCACAGACTCCGCCAAGCGGCAGAACGTGACGATGGAGCTCAACTCCGCTGGGGGTAGCGGAGGAACAGGTGGTGCAGGCGGGCAGGTATCGGTCCAGAAAGCCGTACTGAATAAGGCATCCACCGCGCTGGACGATCTGCGCACCGACACGGACAAAGTGGACCAGAAGGCCATAGATGAAACCTCTGATGCCTCGGCGAGTGCGCTGGATGACTGGCAGTACGGCCTCGGGCTGGACAGCATGCTCAAGCGATGGGGAGACGGGGCCAGCAACCTCAGCGTGATGTTGTCAGATGCTGCCAGCAAGCTGCACAACACCGCCGCGTTTTACATGGACACCGATCACACCGAGAAGTCCAGGATGGACTCGCTCAATGGCCGGAGGAGCTGATCATGGTCACATTCTCTGCTCTCCTCCACACTGATCTCGGGAAGCTGCAGGCTGCAGCGGACGAGTGGAAGTTGCTCCCGAAGAAGTACCAGGGTCTGCAGGAGCTCTTCGAGGCTCGTGTCGCCAAGCCTGTGAAGTCCGGGTGGTCGGGCAACGCAGCTGAGGAAGCGCAAAAGTCCCTCGCCAAGATCAAGCAGCAGTACCAAGGGGCGGCGGTAGAGGCACAAGCCACCGCGACGCTGCTTCGCGATGTACATGCGGAACTCAGTAGTGCGCAGAAAAAGCTTCGCCGGATCATCGATGAGGAAGCGCCGTCGGAGCACCTCGAGGTGCTGGGAGACGGGACAGTTATCGATGTGAAAGAGCTGCCGGATGACTATTTGGGCCCTTCCTACATGAGGCCTGACCAAAAAGAGCGCGACGCGGCGGTCGATAAGATGAAGCACCGCATCGCGAAGGTCCTGCGGGAAGCCACTGAAGCAGACGAAGCTGCGAACTGGGCGATGCGCCAGGACCCCAATGGCAAGAACAACGACTCGTTCAACAAGAAGATCTACACGTCCTTGGACGCGGCGCGGGGAGCTCAGAAGGACTACGCCGAGGCACTCAGGCTCGCCAAGAAGGACGGAGGGGAACTGTCCAACGACGAGCTGGCTCGCCTGGGAAGCATCCTTTCGAAGCGCAAGAACGACATGGTCTTCGCCGAGAAGTTTGCTCTGTCCATGGGCCCGAAGGGAGCATTGGAGTTCTGGCGTGAGGCGTCCGGGCCGGCTTCCGGTGAGAGGGGTCTGGAACGTAACGCCGCTCTCAAGAAGTTGCAGTCGGGGCTTGGTGCCACGTTCGGCATGGCCACCCAGAGCGACAGCGTCGCGATGGACGGCTGGAAAGAGAAGATGCTGGCGCTCGGACCCCAAACGATCCACCCGGACAGCGGTCTAAGCGCCAAGGGCTACCAGCTGATGAGCAGTCTCATGCGAAGCGGTAACTATGACACCGACTTCCTTCACCACTACGGCCGAGATCTCATCAACTACGAGAAGAATGCAAGCAACCATTCGACGACGCCGAAGCTTTTGTGGGCTCCGGACGCCACGATGCCAATGATCGACTACATCGGAGGCCGTCCGGGCGCCGACCCCATGACGGGCTACATGGATGCCCTGAGCAAGAATCCTGAAGCCGCCACCGGCTTCCTCGATCCGGGGGACGATCTACACAAGAACGGCAATCTGAAGTATCTCGTGGATGACCGGGAATGGGTGGAAGACGGTTTCGACAAGAAGACCGGTCAGGGTTCGTTGGCGCTGGCCATCGAAGCCGGCTCCACCGGGCATCAGCCGGGGCAAGAAGACGCGGTCCGTGAGCACACTGAGTCGCAAGCCAGGATCATGCGCGACAGCATCAAAATGCTCGACGGAGGCCCGACGAACGAGACCCTGCCGGAAGGGATGCATCGTCCGATCGCCAATGCTCTGGGCGACTACGTTTCCGACACGCAGGACATGCTTTCGAGCTTCAATGACGAATCAGCGGGTCACTCTGGTGAGAATGCATCGGGGGTGTGGACGGACAAGAAGACCGGACAGGTGCGCATGGCTGTTGATCCAGGGTCGTTGATCCGGGTGATGCGTGGGGCGTCGGATGATCCTCAGGCGTATCACGTGATCCAGGAGGCGCAAACCGCTCACACGGCTCAGCAGTTGGCGGATATCCCTCTAGGGACGAACGCAGAGACGGCCAAGAAGTTGATGGCTGATTCCGTCGTGGCAACGGGAGCCATCGATGCTATCCAAGGCGACGTCATCCTCGATCGCGAGAAGGATGGGCTCTCCGACCATAAGTGGTGGATAGGAAAGGCCGGATATCATGGCGTCGCTGGAATTGTCACCAAAGTCCCTGTCGTTGGCGACGTCGCGGTGCGCCTCACTGATGCGGGTGCTACCGCGTGGCAAGAGCATATGGATTCCGTAACCCATAAGCACACGGCAGAGGAGATCGCGGAGAACACACTTACCGGAAACGCAGCCAAGGGCGGAAAAGCCAGTGTCAACGCGATGGTTGCCAAACTGTACGAGGCGCGAGGAATTGGCGCTGATGAGCCGGACGCGAACTGGGCCCAGAATGAGTTGCGAAGCACTTACGAGAATGGTCGTACCGATGTGCAAGATGCGCTTGGCACCGGAAAGAACAATAACTGATCATGGTTGACGCCACGGAGAAGCGCCGTATCGGTGACCCAGATCCTCGCATCACCCGCCGCGAACGCAAGCGATGGTTGTTCGCTATGGTGATCGTCCTCGTAGTGGTAGTGCCCAGCATCTTCTATTTCACTGGGGCGTATGATCGTTGGCAAGATGGCAGGAGTCTGGCCAATGCTTGCAGGGGAAGCGTTGACACCGCGGAGGCCAAGAAACTGCTCGGGGCTGACCGTCTACGCGGGCATGATATTCAAGTAGATCAGGGAGCTATTCCGCGTGCAGGTCGGCTGCACAAGTGCAACTTCAGTGATCCCGATGGCGACGCATGGCTGTCAGTCGCAATGGACTGGAGCTCCGATGCGGCGGGGTCTCTTCACGACTTCGGTGGCTTTGAGCCGTATGGTGATGTGGGAATGGCAATTCCTCTCGGCCATGGGTGGGAAGGCGTGATGGACGAGGGGCGCTTGGGTAAGGACCTCGTCGCCACTGTCACCATGCCCTGCGCAAATCGTCGTAGCGACCCGCAGCGTTCCTCCTTGATCGTCACGGTGCAAGGGGAGGCCATGCGATCAGTGGAGGGGGCCACCCAGCGCGCTCGTTTTGCCCGCACGACAGTGAAGACGGCACAGAACGCAGCCAAGGCATGGGGATGTGCCGCCCGGCCTGGGGGAGCGATCGGTCGGGTGCCGAACAACACTGCGCATGTGAAAGTGCCGCAGGGTGAGGCCCGCGGAACTTGTGCGGGCATCGCGACCATTGTCCGTGAGAGCGCCACGGACTCAAAGGCGCCAATCGAGAACTGCTACCTTGTCTCGGACTCAGACACCTCCCAATATCGTGTCAGCGCTTTCTACGGCCCGTTCGCCAAGGCGTTGCCAGACCAGCTGGGATATGCGGACGAGTTCGACCCGGGGAAGCCTGCCGGCCGTAAGGGAAGTGGTTTGTGGGCTTCGGCCGAGTGCCCTTCCAGCGGACGGGCGTTGTACATCGCGACGGGGCTAGCCGACACGGATGATCGCTTCGATCCGGACGGCACTCTGGAAAAGTCCGCACTGAAGACGTTCGCCACTCGGTCCGCCAAGCGCCATGGCTGCACTGATCTCAAATTGCCGTGACGGCGCCGCCTAGCAAGGTGACCGTCTCCCTGCCTCACCAGGCAGGGAGACGGTCGTTAGCTGTTCGCTCACCCAAGTGCGGGTAGGTTCTCTGCCGATGCCAGACAGGTCGGGCCCGTGATCCCGCGTTTCGTGTTCAGCCACGTCAACGTCACTTTCAGGACAGATGCGCGGAGTCTAGGCATCGGCCAAGATGCTGGTTGACCTGATGTTCTGATGGCGGGTTAGATGAGTCTGCTCTGTGTGTGGTGTCAGCGCCAGACACAGTTCTCAGTGCAACACCCGGGGGGTTACAGATGGCCGAGGAATACCGAGTTGATCTGAGCGCGCTGCAACAAGTCATCACGCGGCTCAACTCGCTTGCGGACACCATGGATGGGATCGGGGCCACGGCAGAGTATAAGACCGAGTTGCCGGAGGGGTACCTCGGCCGGGGCTTCACCCAGGAGGCCGGGATCCGGATCGCCCACGACAATATGAAGCGGTCCATCGCCGACATGGTCGCCGAGTTGAAGTCGATGATCCGCGAAGTCAGCGAAAACACAAGGGTCGTTGAAGTTGGCTACCACAGTCGTGAGGATGAGATCCGCGAATCCATGGGCTGAGGGGTAATTGCCTACAGCTTGCGCACGCGAGTCGGCACAACGGGAGGAATGAAAGATGGGCCGCGGGGGCGGGGAGACCAACTTTTCAAGCCATACGCTTGAATCGCTGAAGGCCATGGTGCGTGACGCGCAGCCGGACAAGGTCGATGAAATCGCCGACCACTGGATGTACGTACATGACCAGCTGGCCGGCGACGCGCCGGATGGCTGCGTACGAGATCTGCTGGACAAGGCTGTGGCAGATGTCCTGGAGTA
The DNA here is from genome assembly GCF_042746015.1 of Streptomyces sp. NPDC058773. NCBI lineage: Bacteria > Bacillati > Actinomycetota > Actinomycetes > Kitasatosporales > Streptomycetaceae > Streptomyces > Streptomyces sp. NPDC058773. The sequence goes on along the minus strand of NZ_JBHYPE010000018.1, from coordinate 43,865 downwards.
CTGGCACGGGGCCGCCGCGGATGCTTTCGCCAAGCGGGCGAGAACCTTGAGCAAGAGCCTGAAGAACGGCTCACTGTATGCGAAGAATACGTCACACATCCTGAAGGGCGCGGCCAGCGATCTGCGAGAGGCCAAGCGGTCAGTCACCCAGCTGCAGGACACCGAGAGCGAGAAAAAAGGCGGAAACATCGTCACGGCAACGTTCTCGGCTATCGGGGATGGCGTGGACAAGGTAGGGGACGACTGGTTCGGCGGCGGCCGCGACGACAGCGGGCTGAATCGCGATATTTCCAAGGGAATGAGCGCTGATGAGGCGCGGGCGAAGCATGCCGACTCACTGTCGCGTGGTCGGGAGATCGCCTTGCAGGCAGCCTCCCACATGGAGAAGCTCGGTGCCTCGTACAACGAAAAGGCCAGTCTGTTGGCGGACGCGCCTGCCGTCATCGACAAGCGCAAACGTGTCTCTTCCCCGTCCACTCTTGTCCCGCTGCCCACCGTGCCGTCGGCTAGTGCCTCTCAGTATGCGGCGGGACCACGGAAAGCCAGCACGAGTTCATCAGCTGGAGGCCGCGGTGCCGCAGGCGGAGCCACGGCGCCGGGAGCCTTGAGTTCACCGAACGCGACGCAGACGGGCGGGAGGGCTGATCAAGGCACCTCCCAAGGTGAGACGCATCAGCCAATGCCGAAAGAGCCGCGTGCTGCTACCGCGTTGGACGGCGTGCGTGGTGGCCTGCGCACCCCCACGGCCCCTCCTGCCACAGGTCCAGGTGGACCGGTGGTCGGTGGAACCCCCAACAATCCCGGCGCGGGGCCTGGCGTGCCAGGTGTACCTCCGGGCGGCTGGCCCACGGTCGGTGGGCGTGGCCCGAGTGGCGGGAGAGTTTCGCGTCCCGCCACGCCTGGCGTCGGGAACACGCCTCCTGGAGGTCGTGGGGCCTCGAGGGGGCTCGGTGCTCCGGGTGCCCCTGGACAACAAGGCCAGGCCGGGCGTCCACCGATCGGTGGCGCCGTCGGGCCGGGTGGCTCTGGGAAAGCCGGCAGCCGCGGGCGTCAGGGAGGGCTAGCGCGACGCCCCGGTGGTGTTGTTGGAGAGCCGGCCAATCCTGGAACCGGACGGGGTGCTCAGGGCGGCTCTGGGCTGCATCGCAGTCGTGGCGGCTCCCTGCAGAACGGTTCGGGGGGCGCCTCTCGTGCTCGAGGCCCGATGGGCGTGCCGCCCGTTGGACGGTCCGGGCGGGACGACAGGGAGCGGCGAGGGTCTTCACGTCCCGATTACTTGATCGAGGACGAGGAAACCTGGGCACCACAGCGTGACGTAGTGCCGGGAGTCGTCGGGGTGTCGGACTCTGAGGAGTCCGGTGATACTGACGTGCCGGAAGAGCGTAACCGTGAGGCAGGGCCGGAGAGTTCGGCAGGAAGCGGCAGGGCGTGACGTTCAATCGATGGATGAGAGCGGCAGGTGGAGTCGCGCTCCTTTGCGTGGTCAGCATCGTGCCTGCGGGGTCTCCAGCTGCGGCGGATTCCATTCGCGATCACCAGTGGCCCTTGTCGTCCCTCGATGCGGATGGGATGGCGAAGGTCTCGACAGGCCGGGGGGTGACCGTCGCCGTCGTCGACACCGGCGTCGACGGCACTCATCCCGATCTCAAAGGCAATGTGCTACCAGGTAAGAACTTCCTGAAAGACCAGGGGCGGCGTGCCGACCGTGAATCCGAGAGTTCCCATGGCACCGGAATGGCCTCTCTGATTGCAGGCCATGGCCATGGCCCAGGAGGTACGGGAGGCATCAAGGGGCTGGCCCCTGCAGCGAAGATCCTGCCCCTGCGTGTCACAACGGACGACAGCCACGCAGTTGGAGCTGCAGGCCGGGGCGCTCCCCTCTCGCGAGCTATCCGCTATGCGGCTGACCATGGGGCGTCAGTGATCAATCTTTCCGTGTCCTCTTCCTTCGATATCCCGGGTTTGGAGGACGCTGTCGAGTATGCGCGGCAGAAGGACGCCGTGGTGGTCGCCGGCTCCGGGAATAACGGCGTGGAAACGCCCTACTTTCCCGCGAGTTATCCCGGGGTGATCGCGGTGGGTGCTGTCGATTCATCAGGCAAGACCTGGCAGATGTCCAACTCTGGGCCACACATCCTCCTTTCGGCTCCCGGAGTGGACGTGTACAGCGCGAGCTCGGACCACCAGTACGACGTGGGTACGGGCACATCTGACGCCACCGCCTACGTTTCAGCCGCTGCTGCCCTTCTTCGCTCGAAGTTCCCGAATCTCACCGCGGGACAGATCGCCAACCGTCTCGTGAAGACAGCGGAGTTGCCCGCGTCGATGAAGGGGGCGAAGCTCCCCGACAAGCGCTACGGCTATGGCATCATCCGCCCGTATCGTGCCCTGACCGAAGACATCCCCGTCGGCTCGAAGAACGGCCCACTGCCCTCCCCGCCAGCACCCACATCACCTGCCCCTACGTACTCGCCCAGTCCCAACGCGTCATCTGGCAAGGGCCTTTCGGCATACGTCATCTTGGGTTTCGTCGGTGTAGCGGCGCTTGGGCTCCTGACAGTGTTGACAGTGGTCATTGTCAGGCGCAGGCGCCCCGTCGTTCCGCCGCCGTCACCGTTCGGCGACCAGCCGCCCGGTCCTCCATTCCGGCAGTAAACGGGAACCGTTGGCAACCGTCACCATCAAGCGCCCTCCTCGCGCAACACCCCCTGAATACTCCAAGGGGGAGCTGCAGCTGAAGGGGCCGCCCACGCTGCCCGAGCGCAAGGCCGAGCCTGTTCTCCTGATGCTGCTGCCCATGATGGGCATGGGCAGCAGCGCGGCCTATTTCTTCTGGCCCGGCTCACCGCCGTTCATGAAAGTCATGGGAGCCATCACGGCCGTCTCCGCTGTAGCCATGGGGCTGGGGCAGATTGTGCGCTCTCGTCGAGGTCCGGCAGTGGGCATGCATCATGCGCGTCAGGACTACCTGAAGTACCTGGCGCGTACCCGCGAAGAGGTGCGTAATACGGCGCGCTCGCAGCGCCTGGCCGAATGCCGTGTATTCCCCGAGCCGGGACAGCTGTGGGCGGTGGTCGCGGAACGCAAGCGGCTGTGGGAGCGGCGTCCAGGCGATGATGACTTCGGCCAAGTGCGTGTTGGGCTGGGGCCGCAGACCTTGGCGACTCGCCTCGTGGTGCCGCAGGCGGAGCCCGCAGAGGAGTGGGAGCCGCTCTCCGCAGATGCGCTGCGGCGATTCGTTGAGGCGTACGAGTGCCTTGAAGGGCTTCCCCTGGCGCTGTCTCTGCGGGCGTTCCCGCGGTTGACGATCCGGGGCGATGCCGACACGGTCCAGGGCACTGCTCGGGCGGTGGTTTGCCAGCTGGCGGCGCTGCACTCGCCGGACGACGTGTGGATCGCGGTCGTCACGGCTCCGGGGGCGGTACCGGAGTGGGACTGGATCAAGTGGCTGCCGCACGCGCGCCCAGCCGCGCACGGTAGCGCCGGCGGCCGGGGCGGTTCCCGACTGCTGATCTATTCCTCGCTCGGCGCCCTCGAAGAGGGGCTCCCCGAGGATCTCTCCAGGCGCCCCTCCTGGGAACCGGACGCCCAGCCTCTGCTCGACCGACCGCACGTAGTGATCCTTCTGGATCCCGATCCCGCGACGACGCTTCTCTGGCCGTTCGACCGGGACGGATTTCTGGGCGTGACTGTCATCGAGCTCGAGTCGAGCATCGGCTCCGAGCAGCAGCGCCGCGTGCGCGGAGGCGGGCCCCATGGACGGGATCGTCGACCGGGTCTGGCTGTTCAACCGAATGCCCTCAGCCTGGTCTCCAACTCCGGCTCCGTCTACACGGGCATTCCGGATGCCCTGACCGCAGTAGAGGCCACGGCCGTCGCGCGTGCCCTCTCCCCTCTGCGGACCAGCGACGACGAGGACGAAGACCCGCTGTTGGGCAGTCTCGGTTTTACCGACCTGATGGGTATCGACGACCCGACAACCTTCGATCCCCCCTCGGCGCAGCCAGCTTCGCAAGACCGCTTGCGCGTACCGATCGGAGTCGACGCAGAGGGCAAACCCGTTGTCCTCGACCTCAAGGAAGCGTCCCAAGGCGGAATGGGCCCGCACGGTCTCTGCGTCGGCGCCACGGGATCCGGCAAGTCCGAGCTGCTGCGCACGCTGGTCCTCGGGCTCGCTACCACCCACAGCTCCGAGACGCTGAATTTCATCCTGGCCGACTTCAAGGGCGGAGCGGCATTCGCCGGCCTGGCCGATCTGCCGCATGTGGCCGCGTTCATCAGCAATCTCGCCGAAGACCTCACCCTCGTTGACCGCATGCAGGACGCTCTTGCCGGCGAACTTCTCCGCCGTCAGGAACTGTTGCGCTCCAGTGGAAACTTCGCCAATATCGGCGCCTACGAGAGGGCGCGGACAGCAGGCGCACCGCTTCAGCCGCTGCCCACCCTGCTGATCATCCTGGATGAGTTCAGCGAACTGCTCACGGCCAGACCCGAATTCATCGACATGTTCCTGCAGATCGGACGCATCGGACGCTCGCTCGGTGTGCATCTGCTGCTTGCCTCACAGCGGGTGGACGAAGGCCGCCTGCGGGGCCTGGACACCTACCTTTCCTACCGGCTGGTGATGCGGACCTTTTCTGCAGAAGAGTCCCGGATCGCACTCGGCGCACCGGACGCATACCACTTGCCCAACGTCCCTGGGGCCGGCCTCCTGAGCCACGGGACGGAAGCCCCGACGCAATTCAAGGCCGCATACGTCTCCGGCCCGTACCGAGCCCCGCGGGCCACGGTCGCCGGGCATCGGGCCGACGTTTCACCGATGCTCTTCACCGCCGAGTCCGCCCTGGCCGATCTCGACTCAGCTGTCCCTGGCCAAGAGGCACCCCCGGAAGAGGGTGACGCGACCGGCCCTTCCGTACTGGATGTTCTGGTGGAACGGCTCCAGGACCAGGGGCCACCGGCACAGCAGGTCTGGCTGCCCCCGCTGGAGGATTCCCCTTCCCTTGGAGACCTGCTTCCCCCGCTTACGTCCACATCCGCACGGGGCCTGCAACCTGCCGAATGGCGGGAGATGTCATTGGTCGTTCCGATCGGCATCGCCGACATTCCGTTCGAGCAGCGCCGGGAAATCCTCAGCCTCGACCTTTCCGGTGCGCAGGGTCATGTCGCAGTCGTCGGCGGTCCGCGTTCGGGGAAGTCCACCCTGCTCCGCACCCTCGTCACGACCGTTGTTCTGACCCACACCTCCCGCGAAGTGCAGTTCTACTGCCTGGACCTCGAGGGCGGCGGCCTCTCGTCCCTCGCCGATCTGCCGCATGTCGGGGGTGTCGCTACCCGGCTGGACGCGGCCAAGGTACGCCGGACCATCGCCGAGATACGGGGGATCCTCGACGAGCGGGAGGAGTTCTTCCGGGCCCACCACATCGACTCCATCCGGACCTACCGCGGGCGCCGGGCCGTGGGACATTACCCCGACCACCTCTGGGGGGACGTCTTCCTGGTGATCGATGGCTGGGGCACCTTCAAACGGGAGCACGAGCAGCTGATCCCCGACGTCGAGGCCATGGCCACTCGGGGCCTTGCCTTCGGTGTCCATCTCATCCTTGCCGCCGGCCGGTACAACGAGATGCGTCCCGCCTTGAAGGACCAACTCGGCACCCGGCTGGAACTCCGGATGGCCGATCCCCTGGATTCCGACCACGACCGCAAACGCGCCCGCAACGTCCCCGCATCCCGGCCCGGCCACGGCCTAGCTCGGGGTGGACTGCATTACGTTGCCGCACTTCCCCATGCCGATGGCCTCGACGCCGTGCAAGATCTTTCGGATGGTGCTCCAAGCTCCGCCGATTTGGTCGCGGCCATCGCGTCCAGCTGGTCCGGCCCCGTGTGCCCGCCAGTGCGCATGCTCCCGGACCGCCTGCACGCCGATGCCCTTCCCAAGGCAAGCGAAACACCCGATCTGGGCTTCGCCGTGGGCTTCGACGAATCCGCCCTCGCCCCGGTCTACGTCAGCTTCGACACCGATCCACTCCTTGTCATCTACGGCGACAGCGAGTCCGGGAAGAGCGCGCTTATTCGACTGCTCGCCCGGCAGCTCGCCGAACGGCATCAGCCCCATGAAGCCCTGGCGATCGTCGGCGACTACCGACGCGCACTACACGGCCAACTCCCCCCGGACCACGTGCTGCACTACGCTCCCGCCTCGGCATCCCTCGAAGAGGGTCTCAAGCGCCTCGTCCCGCTCCTTCAAGCGCGGATGCCATCTGCGGAGGTAACCGCCGAGCAGATGCGCGCCCGCAGCTGGTGGCACGGCCCTGAGATCTTCGTCATCATCGACGACTACGACCTCGTCGCACTGCCATCCGGCAACCCCCTCGAAGCCCTGGCCGAACATCTCCCCTACGCCCGCGACATCGGTCTTCGCGTGATCGTCGCCCGTAGCACCGCCGGCGCAGCCCGCACCTCCTTCGACCCGGTCACCCGACGGCTCAAAGAACTCGGAGCAACGGGCATCATCCTGTCGGGAGACCCTGACGAAGGGCCTCTGATAGGCACCACCAAGGCTCAGCCCATGCCACCTGGGCGGGCCCAACTGATCACGCCCCGGCAACGGCCCCGCATCATCCAAATCGGCTGGTACGCCCCCAACTGAGCCAGCGATGTCAGCCGGTCACCGATGTTCTGGTGGCTGGCGCGGCGCAGGCCTTCCCGAACCGCACCCGTACGACAGCGACCTTCACCGACTCGTCCCGCACACCTACCAACTCGCGGACGCTCCAGCGGCAACCCGGGGACCTCGAAAGCGTCGGCGTCTGAGACCAGATTCTGGACCAACTCCAGCGCACCCCGCTCCCGCGGGACAAGGCGATGACCAGCGCAACAAAAGGCTGGACACCGCCAGCCGCTCCTGTTACGGCTGGTTGGAGAGAGACATGGAGACGATGCGGATGCTCAACGAGAACCTTCAGGCCCCGAGAACCGCTCTGCCGGAGACGGCATCCGGCGATGACCCGCTGCTGCGGCTCCAGCAGGAGATGCAGCCCTCCGGCGGGAACATCGGTCTGCGCGCCACCACACACCCCGAGGAAATCCGTATCACCGGGATCACCGTCATGTGCTCCCAGTGCGGCGCACGGCGCGACTGGATGGTGATCTGCCACCGCAATGAGATAAGCATCCGCTGCCGCTGCGCGCACCAGTGGGTCGAGCGCGAGCTGACCCGCGCTGACTACCTGGCGATGATCGGCGAAGGCATCGGCCAGGACTTCCCGAGCCTGGAGGACGCAGCCCAGGCCGCGGGGTACGACGGCACACTGGCTGGCACCTATTTCGCGGAGCCCCGCCCGGAGTGAGGGCTCATTGTCGAGCCGACGTGGGCGGTGTCTATTCTGGGCGCTCCCAATGCTGCAAGCTGGCACGGTCCCTCTGACGGGTAGCACAGTCCATGTGCCTCTGGTGTGGCGACGGGGTGCGAATATCCAGGTAGAGGGAGTACTGGTGGGTGATCCGGCCGACGACCGGTTCCTTGAAAGCGATCTAGTTCGCTTCCTCGTGAAACTCGTGTCCGCACTGGGCACCGGCACGGTACGTACAGAGGCACGTGACGCCCGCAACATGGTGGTCGATCTCGTTGTCGAGGAGCCCGGTCGGGTAACGCTCGTTGAGGTCAAGAAGCCCGTCCCTCAGACACCATCCAGACTGGATGGCATTGCTGCTCAGCTCGGGCACTATGCCCAGGCGGCTCGTGCACAGTGGGGCAAAGGCAGAGAGCTCAAGCTTGTCTTGGCTATCCCCGGCACCCTCGCACCGGACGGGATGCAGTTCCTTGCCGACAAAGGCATCGAGGTGTGGGACGGCCCCTGGATGGCCGCGCAGGCAACCCGGGCTGGCATGGCCGAAGAGGCGGCCTGTTTCGTCAGCGCGGAGTCATTTGCCGAGACCCCCGTGAGCGAGGAGCAGGGCTTTGCGGAACAACTGCGATCCCTGCCAGCGGGCAAGGCTCACTGGGCCGCCTATCAGCGGCTGTGCAAGGACATCCTGGACTACCTTTTCTGCCCGCCCCTGTCGCCCTCCGTCTCGGAGATCAGCGACGGGGCCGCGGTTAACCGAAGAGACCTTATCTACCCAAATTACGCCGACTCCGGGTTCTGGCATTTCATGCGGCGCGAATACCGCGCGGACTACGTGGTCGTTGATGCGAAGAACTATGTCGGTCCGGTCAAGAAGCCGCAGGTGCTGCAGATGGCCAATTACTTGACTCGGCACGGAACCGGGCTCTTCGGAGTAATCGTATGCCGCAAGGGGGCGGATCGGGGCGCTGCCTACACGCTCAGGGAGCAGTGGGTTCTCCATGACAAGTTGATCGTCATACTGGATGATCGAAATGTCCTTCAGATGCTCAACACTCGCCTTGGCGGTAACACTCCGGACGAGGTAGTCCGACAGAAGATCGAGGACTTCCGGCTGAAGATCTGAACGCACGCCCCGCACTGCGGGATGATGATTGCTCACGGTACCGCTTCCCCGGTATGGAGGTCACCGCCCCAGACCGCCTGCCGGCCAGCGCCTACCTGGCACGGTGAACCGGGATTGGATAGAACACTGTGCTGGTGGACTGGGCCAGTCGCAGTGGGCAAACAGTGTTAATACCCCCGTTTTCCGCTTGGCCATGGTCGATCGCGGCGCCCCAAGAGGCCAGAAGGCGGCGCTGGTGCTGGAAGGGCGACAAGTTTTCCGGACTTTAGAGAGCAATAGCCGGTCCATGTCAGATCCCACTCTCCAACATCGATGGCGTGTACGCGCCAGAGAAGTGTCCAGCCGCCCTCTGTGAGTTTGTGGATGGTCGAGGAATCCATCAACAATGCGCGTGGGCCTCCGCTGTCAAACCCGGGGTCTGTCAGGACGAGCTGGTCTGCGCCTGGGGCGATGAAGTCGAGTCGGCGACCGCTCCACTGAAGGCCGAGGCTGTCTACCAGCTGGCGCGTGGGAACTGCATGCTCGCACGGGAGGGCGAACCCGCCACGGATTGGCGGAGCTGCAGAGGTCGAGGGGTAGTCCAACGTCGCAGGAAAACAGAAGGCCCCAGTCACTCCCTGGGCGTTGGTGAACTCTGGTCTGCGGTAGTACTCGGCAATGTATGCCTCGCCAGGCCATGAGTAGTGGAGCGTGCTGTGGTAACGCTCCTGGCGCAGACGGCGCAGAGCCTCCTCTTCGTGCCCACTGCGTACGACGAAGGCATCGATCTCGACAAACGGGTGGATTGGCTGACGTCTTCTTGCTGGCGACGCAGAGCGCCAAATGTCCATCACGGAAGTGGTCCACCTCGGTGCCCGTAGCGCTGGCAGGTCGTCGGTTTCAGCATCGTCGAGGGCGTCGCTCGGGAGGTGGAAGTGCCCGTGGAGAATGAACCATGTTTGTCCGTTCCGGTCTCGTACCACGGGAACTTGTGTGACAGGGACAGGTGGCTGAAGTGGGGGGCCAGTGAATTCTTCCGCGGTGAATGGAACACCCCACCAGTCCCCATGCTTGAGCTGAGTATTGCGACGGGATTGCCAAGCCGCTCCGATAGTTGGATCTGTTCCTCGCTGGTGGTAACGGGCGGCTCCCCATTCACCGGGAGCAGGAGGGCCGGCGGCCTGGCTATGGTGGTACGCCTCTTCGGCGTACCACTCTTGTAGTGCTGATATCAGTGGTTTGGTACGTGCTACCTCGGAAGCCCAACTCTCTCGTTCCGCTACACGAATTTTCCGACGCAAGTGGACCCTCTCTCGTGGCGCCAGCGCACGATACCTGCGCATCACCCACGTCAACCTGGGAACCGGTGACTCTTCCTGGAAAGGACACCAGGAAAGGAGATTGTGCAGTTGGCGGAGCTGCCGCTGGGAAACTGGGAACGGGAATGTACGGGGACGACGCAGCTGGTGGACGGGGAAGGCTGTGGCGGAACTCGGGTGCAGAATCTCGTGCACGGCAGCAACCGCGTCCTGGATCCTCAGGTGGGGACGGCGCTGACAGCGGTTGATCAGTTCGTCCCAGCGAGGGTCAGGTAGTAGGTGCGCAGTGCGGGCGAGAGCGCCATAGGCAGCGAGCCAGCATGCCTCCGCGATCAGGGCATCCTCGTGATCGCCGAATCGGTGGACGTGTTCGTAAGCGATGTCTGGACGGCTTATCCAAAGATCAGCTGTCGTACGGATGCAGGCATCGCGTAGCCCCTCGTAGGGAACGGCACTGAGCCAGATCAACAGGTTGGTGACCTCGCGGACAACCTGATCCGTATGGTCTTGCGTGGTGGCCGCCCAGTGAATGAGCCGGCGCAGGAGCCGTAGGCCGTCGGAGTCATCCAGTAGTTCCAGCACTGGACGCACGAACTGGCGCGCCAGGCGGGTGCGGCCCCAGTTGGACAGATGCTCGTTGAGAAACGCGGTGCCGAGCGGGTGACCGTCGTGCGTCGTGTTCACGAAGACCGAGTACCACGCCCAGGGCGCGGTGCTGGGGTCTTGAATCCGCCGAAGAACGAAACGGTGAGCCGCCTCTCTTACAAGTTTGGGATTCCGGCCTTCCAACGATCTCAGGATCGCGAAAGCGACCTCAGGTGGGACCCGTCGGGGCAGGTAGTCGGTGAATTCCCGCCCGGGATGGACCTGTGGGGTAGCGCCTGCCATCGCGTTGAGCAGCCGCGCGGCGCGATTGGCATCGTCTCCGTCTCCGCTCAACTCCTTCAAGAGCGGGGTCACCTTCCGCGACGGACGCCGCAGACGGAGCAAGTTCGACGCCCGGATGTGTTCGGCGAACCGTTGCACCGCGAACCTGACGCGGGTGGTGTCGGGATCGAGAGCGAGCATGCCGGCTTGCTGCATCCATGCCAGCAGCGGTGCTGGGTCAGCCAGCTCCGGGGCCGCGGTGATGCTCTCACAAGCTGACCGGTATTCAAGCGACTCGTGTTCACCCAATGCTTGGCTGAGTAGCTCGCATGCACGTGTGATCAGCGGAGGTGCAGTCAGCTCTTCTTCAATGCCTAGGTGCTCTGCGTAGTCCGCATTGAGGGTCCGGAGCCATGTTTCAAACAGCTCGCCGATGGAGGGGACCGCGATCGGGCCGCGCTCCGGAGCCGGCGTCCGGTGGAGACAGTGGGCGAGTACTGCCATCAGCAAGGGGCGCCTCAACTCCGAGGTGTCGGGTGGGAGCAGCAGTGGCGGGAGATCGTAGATGTCCTGGTAGGTCTTCCAGGCTATTTGTGGATCTTCTACGCCGGCGTTCCACAGGAAGCCGTACGGGCGATCACGCACCATGTCGATAGCGCGCTCCGGCGCGGGTGGGCGAGTGTCCATGCGAGTGGTTGCGATGAGCGTGACCAGCGGATACTCCTGGACCAGGGCAGCCAACGAAGCGAACGCGATGCGCTTGTCCCCACGCAGACTCCTGATCTCGTTGAGGGCATCGATGGCGAGGACTGCGCGCTGTCCCGTGATCAACGCGTTCATCTCAAGTGCCGCAAGCAGATCTCGAACCGAGTGGTCGTGCGTGCCTGGGGCCGCGCGGCTCGGGAGCTGGTCGTCCCACGTCATATTTGGGTCGAACTCGTGCCCGCATACGAGTGCCGTGGGGGCACCATTCGCGACCCTGGTCTCGACCCAGCTACCTAGCCCGTACGACTTGCCTGTGCCCCAACCGCCTCCTATGAGCAGAGCGCCAGTGGTGCGGGCGCCGAGTGCAGGATCCCCACAAAGGTCCGACAGGAGGCGTGCGGAATCGAGCAAGTCCGTCAGAGCGGCGAGCAAACGACCTGCCGCGCCACGATGTTGAACCGTCATGGATTCGCTCGGGCCAGACTCGCGAAGAGCGGAAAGGACCGCGTCATGGAATCGGAGCATTTCCCCGACCAACATGCCTGCCGAATCGAGCGTCTTAATTATCCCTCGGCGCACTTGACACGGGTCAGTGAATGTCTCGTCCTCAAGCAGACACGCAGTAGCATCGAGGTTGGTGGCACACGCAGCACGCTGCTTCGCTGAATCAGCCCACCATTGCGTGGCCTCAGCCATCTCGGCGGCCGTTTCCACTGGCAAGCCTTTAGTCGCGGGTAGCCAGTCTGCCCAGAGGCGAAGTTCTCGTGCTGCCTCTGTCATACGAACAGCCACGGGGTGGGGATCGTCTACCTCCTCCAAGGTGCGCGAGAGAACTGTCTGAAGGGTTGGAGCTGGAGCCTGCAGCTTCGGCCGTCGGCGAGCGCCCTCGGCTGCGGAGGAAGAGTGCCGGTGGATATCCGTCAACCGCGCGAAGTTGGCATCAAAATAGGCCGGGATCACCTCTGGCGCATGCTTGATGGCAATCTTTTCGATGTCGCTCTTCGTGTAGGCGTAGAACGACATCGGCGTACTGCGATGGCGAGCGATCAAGGCATTCCAGCGCGTCTTCGCTTCCTGCCACCGCTTAATATCGTGTTTCCCGCGGCCACCTGCTGTGAAGTCCTGGGGGACGAAAACCAGCAGAACACTGAGATCGGGATGCTGCGTGAGAGCGGCCTCCACAGACTTGTCGACATCGCGTAGGGCCGAGGCGACTGACGCATGATACTTCGCCTGGATGCCTACCAGGCGTCCGTCAGTCAACCGTGTGCATGCTTCCAGCCCTCCGTCTGGTGGTCGAAGCGCATGGCTGGTGCCGTCCTCAATCGGACCGAAGTCTTCCGCCAGTACGGCAGGAAAAAGATGCACACAGAGACGTTCGAATAGTCGGGAGCGGTCCATCCCGAGGTCGCCGCGGAGCCGGTCGAGATCTACTCCCATCCTCATGCCACCCAAAGGTAGCCCGCCCCTCTGACACCCGGTCCACGTCAACGGCATACCGTTGTCCACAGCTTTCGATAGATGCCGACCAACCTGCTTGCATCCAGGTTGGCAAGTGGTGGGGATGGACTGGCTCGGTGCTGCATGGCGCGAAGGCATGGTCGCTTTGACGACTTCGGTCAGTGATTCAGCGGCGGCCGAGGCGGAGCGAGAACCCGACAGCGCCCTCCAGACAGTGGGGGACCGGCCCTCGGGACGGTGTCCTTATAAGCCGAGAAGGGCTGCCCGGCTTGGGGCAGCCCTGATTTTCTCGGGTCGAGTGGATAGCCGTCAGGCGGATGCCAGGTGGTTGGCGAGGTGCAAGGCATCGGTGGCTACGGTCAGTGCGGCGTGAAGGCCGGTGACCTCGTAGAGCGTGGGGTGGACGATCGGGGTCCAGTCGCCGTGGAGGCTGGGCCAGGTGGCGAGTACGACGGTGGTCGTGGCCAGCCCGAGGAGGGCGGTGACGTCCATGCCGCCGCCGTGGCCGGGCTTCCAGCTCAGCAGGATGGCACCGGGCCGGAGCGGTTCGGGTTCCGGGGCGGTGTCGTCCCACACAACACGGATCGGTTCGGTGGGCTGGTGGGGGACGGAGCGCAAGAGGGCACCGCGTGCCGACGGGGGCATGGGGCGGCGGGCCAGATCGCTGAGGTCCAGGTACGGGTCGGGGTCGATCGCCTTCGCCGAGAGACGCGTAGGGGCGCGGTAGGTCACACGTCCGCCCAGCCCAGCTCGGTGCGAACCTCGGGCGGCAGTACGCCCTTCTGGCCGTTTTCGGCGAGGTACACGGCGCCGTTCGGGCCGGGGATTTCGACGATGCGGCCGATGTAGTGGGAGTGGGGCCAGTCGGGGTTGATGGCGAGGTAGGCGGGCAGGTCGGGAGCGACGGCCTGGAGCTGGTGGATCAGTTGGCGGACGGTGATCTGGTGCGACAAGGCGTCCTCCTGGACGAAGAGTGGGCGGGAATGGGGAGCGAGTGAAGCGTGCAAGGGGCTGGTCAGACCTCTGCGTCGAATTGCAGTAGCTCGCGTAGTACGGCCAGGCCGTTTGACGGGGGGCGGGTCGCGGCGGGAGCTGGTCGGCGCGGTGCCGTTTGCCCTGCTCGGCGGCGTAGGACTTGGTGGACGAGGGACCGCTGGTCCACTGCTTGCAGCTGTACGTCGCGAGGAATCGCTCCCGTCCGGTACATCCCTCGGTGAGTGGTGTATCGCCGGTGGTGTGCCGATGTTTGGAGGGGCAGATGGTGCCGTCGGCGTGATACGCGGTCACGGTGATCGAGTGGCGAGGTATGCGGGACCTCCTGGTCAGATGCAGGCGTAGTAGCGGCTGGGGAGGGAGATGAGGGCGGCGAGGAACCCGGCGACGGCCTGCGCCGGGGTGTCCGGACCGAAGCTCTGGTGCCAGGCGGCTGCACCGCCAGTTCCCTTGACGTTGATGTGCCACAGCTCGCCGCGCGCCGCTGCGGGCCTTTCGGGGAGGAACCCCACGTACACGCGTCGGTCGGGGCTGGAGCAGTGGACGTTGCTGTCCAGGTCGGAGATGACGTCCCACCCCTGGTCCTTGAGGAGGTCGGTCACGGGTCCTACGCAGTGGCAGCCGAGCAGCCGCTCACGTTCGCCGAGGGTGGCGAACGGAAGCGCGGCGGGAGCTTGGAACGGGGCGGTAGCGCTGAGCGTCACGAGTAGCAATCCCTTCGTTGACCTGCGGTTTTTCGCGGCTTCCGTACGTTGACATGGTCTGGGAGGGGGTCTCCAGTCCTGTCCGGCGGTGTGCGTCTGCCGTCGGCGAACTGGCAAGCGAACCGGGTCGCCCATGTCCGCGCATGGGGGAATGAATCGGTCGCCCCAGGAGCTGTTGCGGGGGCGACCGATCGCTGTGGGAGGTTGGGTTGGAGAGCCAGGAGATCCGTACGTACGACGAGGCGGTCGACGATGTGCAGGCCGCGTCGCTGGGCCGGGCCCGTATGGCCGACGGCAGACGAATCGAGCTGACCGTGGACGAGCTGGCGCAGCTCGTCGGCGCCGAAGCCACGGGCGAGCATGACACGGGCCGGCACGGTGCGGCCGATGCCGTCTAACGACGGGGCGAGCGCACCTCGTTACGTGTTCCGGCACTCGTTGTGTGGCCGGCGTTCTGAGTGTCGGTGGGCGGTGCTGGTGTCGACGCGGATGAACGTGCGCGCGCTGCCTCGGCGCGCACGGCCGCAGAGCGGTCCAGGGACCGTGTGAGTCCTTGGGCAAGGTGCCCTTCGGGGTAGGCGTCGATGATGGAGCGGATGGCGTGAAGGCGGGCCTGGTTCGCAGCGTGGGCCTGCCGCAGCTCGGCCGATGAGGAGCTGAGCTGCTGGAGATCGTGGTGGAGCGGGAGATGACCCCGGCGGGTGAGGCTGTGTATCCGTTCCCGGTGCACGGCGACGTCGCTGTAGTCGATGACGAGCGCCGTGCGGATCCGTAGTACTGCTACGAGTGCCGGGTCGTGGGTGCTGCCTTCGCGAAGGTAGTGGTACAGCTCGTCCACGGGGTGTCCCCAGGCGGCGCTGATCAGGGCATCGGCGGCGGTGAGGTCGGATGTGTCAGGCACGGATGGCTCCCGAAGTGGTGATGGATGGCTGATCAGCGAGATCGGCGGTGGCTGTCCTCGCCCGGACGAGGCGTGGAGGCGGGCGGAGAAGTTGGGGTTGGCCTAGCCGGAGCGGGTTTGTGTGGCGAGCGCGAAACGGCAGCGAGGGAACGCGGGTTGGGGACGTGCTCGTAGTGGTTCGCGAAGCGTTCGGCGGCTCGTTCGACGAGGGCCTGCTGCACTTCGAGTGGCTGAGCGTCGACCGCTGTGATCATGCGCGGCGTTGCCGGGGAGAACATAGAGGGCGTGTGGAGGCCGGCAGTGTCGGCGACGAGCCGCAGGGCGTCTGCCTCGATCAACGGAGCCCAGGACGGATGGAGTTCGGTCAGGTCGCAGACGACCTCGCCGCCGCCGACGAGCGCATCGGAGAAGTTCAGTTCCAAGTCGTCCATGAGCAAGGGCAAGGAGTCGAGCAGGGCCTGCACGGCAGCACGTAGGCGGTAACCGAGAGCGTCGTCCACGGCCCAGGGGCCGGAGTCCGGCGTCCTGTGCGTATGGCTGTCCGGAGCGTTCGAGAGGTCGGGGTGCGGCATGGGAGGGCCTTCCGAGGCGGCGGCGGTGGTCATCGGCGGCGGGCGGCATGTGTCGGCAGTGCGGGGCTCGGCCCGCGGGCGGCCATCGCCATCGCCGGGGCGCGGCTGAGGGCGCGATGGCCGGCGGATCGGGCACGGGCTGCCGTTGCGCGGCGGACGTCGAGCGGAGTCGGTACCGGTGGGGGCACCGGCGTCACGCGGGCCGCGGCGAGGTTGCGCTTTGGTATCTCGGCCCCATACCGGGGCACCGGGGTGGGGTCGGCGAGGGCGGTAGCGGTGGCGGCGATCAGGTGCGAGGGAGTGTGGGTGGTGAACGTCGCATGCCAGCTGGAGCGGTAGCCGTCGCGTCCGCCACTGGCACTCCAGCGGTACTGGTAGCCGGACAGCTCAGCCTGATGATCCAGCGTCCCTCGGACATGGTTCATTTCCGCCAGGCCGTCGGGTGCGACGGAGACGCTGAGGTGAGGACCTTTGTCGGTGCGCCAGCCGGCATCGACGAGCGGCTGGAAGCCTCGGTCCCTGCCGGTGCCGCCGTAGAGGTAGGTGTCGTGGCCTTGCGCGTAGTCATGGGCGAGGGCCGTGGTGAAGGCGGTGACGAGTTCCGTGGGCGTGCTGTTGTCGAAGGTGGCCAGCCAGCGGGGCGGGCCGAACGGGTCGGAGTGCACCGCGATCTTCCACAGCGTGGTGTCTTCGCCTTCGGGGAGGTAGCCGAGCCGGATGCGCTGTTCGGGCGAGCTGACGAAGACGTTCGCCAGTTCATCGTGCTGGAGGTGGAACCCCTGGTTGAGCAGCGGCTGGAGGGCGGGGTCACCGGTGAAGGTGTTGCCGGCGAGGTAGACCGGGGAGACGTAGAAGTCCCCGTCAGAAGCGTGGGCGGGCATGGGGAGATCGGATCTCCGGGTGAGGTGTGGGTGTCAGCGCTGACGGCGCGAGCCAGCGATGACGGGCGTGACGGGAGCGGATGCGGCTGGTGCAGGCTGGACTTGGTGCACCGCGTTGGTGCGTGAACTGCGCGCCAGTGCTGCCGTGCTGCGTGAAGTCGCCTGGTCGGGGCGCAGGGGCTGGGGCTCGACCAGTGAGCGGTGGCGGTCGGGAATGAGGAAGGCAGCGCGGACGACGGGCCTTGGGTCGGTCAGGGCGTCGGCCGTGGCGGTAATGAGGTGCTCGGGGGTGTAGCCGCTGAAGTACGCCTGCCAGCTCGGCGTGGCGATGGGGTCGGGACCGGCGGACATCCGCCAGGTTGACTTCTTCGGATCGAGAAGCTCGTCGTACTCGTGGAGCCAGCCGCCGCGTATCCGGTAGGCGGCGTGACCGTCGGGCGAAACCGTACGGAAGGGCCGCGTGCCGCGGACGGCCTCCCACTGATGGCTGGAGAGCACGGTGGCGGGCGTGTGCCCGGTGTAGTGCGTGCCGCCGCTGAGGTAGTCGGCGAAGTTGTTCGGCAGCCCTGCGACGAGCGTGTCCGTGAACGCCGCCACGATCTCTCGGGGGGTGTCGCGGTCGAAGGTGGTGATCCAGTCCGGTACGCCTAGCGGGTCCTCGGCGTACGAGATCGTCCAGCCGCCGTAGTGGCTCTCCATCGCGTTGGCGATGCGTACACGCTGGCAGGGGCTGGTGTAGTACGTGTCGCTGCCGAAGGCCACGACCTTGGTCCAGCCTGCCGCGGAATCAAGGATGTTAAAGACGGCTTCGCCGGTGCCAGGGCCGGCGAGGTAGACGGGGGCGACCAGGACGTCGACGTCCGGGTCGAGGGCGTCGGGGTCGGTGGTGGACATAAGCAACAGCTCCGGGGGGTGGTGCACGGGCGCCTGCGCGGCTCGCACTGGAACGTGCGCGGGCGCCGGTGTGGCGGCGGGGTCTGACGGTGGGCATGTGGATCACCTGGCCCGTGAGGGGTGGGAGAGCTCCGTGACGTGTGCCGGGACACGTGGCTGGGGCGCTGGGGCGTGGGAGAACAACCCCGGGGAGCCTGAGGGGGTTCGTCGTACGGCCGCGTTGGCCCTGGTCGTGCTGGCCGTTGCCAGTGTTGTGGGCTTGTGCTGCACGGCGTCGGATGAGGCCATCGACTCGAAGGCGGACAGTTCCGCGTAGACAGGCTCGAGTGCCTGGGCTGCCGGAGTCAGGGTGTACGCGGCACGGAAGGAGGGGCCGGTGCGGGTCAGGAGCTGATCATCCTGGAGCTGCTGGAGGCGGTAGTAGAAGGAGCCCGTGGCGAGCCCCGATGCTTTGTGCAGATCGCCGTGCGCAAGGGGGCCGTGCTCCGAGAGGGCGTGGAGGACGTCGACCGCCCCCTTGCCGTGCAGCCGGCGCAGGGCGTCCTCGGCCCTCTCCGCCTCGGCGACCGCCGGGCCGCTTTCACCGGAGTGTGAGCGGTGCCAGGAAGCGAGCGTGCGGTGCACGCTGTGCGCGTTCCGACCCGAGGGGGAGACCTCGTAGACCCCGTAGTCCGGTCGGTCCAGCAGACCGTTGGTGTGCATTCGCCGCAGGACCTGCTGCGTGTTCTGGGTGCTGAGCCACGGCAGTGCCGCGGCGATCTTCGTGAAGCGCATCTGGCCGTGCTGCGTGACGGTCTGGAGCGTCCAGGTCGTCCAGCGGGGAGCGAGGCGGTCGATCGCCTGGCTGACGAGCGCGGCGTCGTGCGCCGATATGCGGTGGGCGGGCATGTCCAGTTCTCCGGGAGTCGGTCAGGTGCTGTCAGCGCGAGCGCGCAGAGCGTCCAGCGGGCGCGGGTGAATTCGGGGGAGCGGAGCGGGGCGACGTTGCAGTGGTGCGCAGTACTGCTGTGGTCCGTGCCTGGGGAGCCGGGACCGAGGCGGCCTGTGCGCGGTACGCGGAGCGGCCTTGCTCCCCGGCCGACGGTTCCTCGGCCGGAATCACCGAGCGCCGGTAGGCGCCGGTCAGAGCCTTCAGATGATCGGCGCTCTGGCCGCGACGTTCGACGAGGATGGTGATGTCTGCGCCGATCGAGCCGAGGACCGTGCTGCCCACTCCTTGCTCGATCGCCTGCAACTCCCGGTAAGCGGACCGGGAAGCCTGGACGATTTTGCGGTCGAGATCGTCGACCCTCCAGGCGGCGTCCACGATGAGCGCGGCTATCTGGCCGTGCGGGCTGAGGAAGTTGTGCCGGGCCAGCAAGTCGGCCGGGCGGTCGACGCCGAGAGCATCGGCGACCATCTGTGTGCCAAGTCCCGGCGGGGTAGAGGGGGACATGAACATCCTTCGTGTAGTGGTGCGGTGAGCTGGGGGTCAGGAGCGGGTGCGGCGGGCCCGTGGCTGCGTGGCGGGAGCCGCAGGCGTCTGTGGATGGGCGGTGGCCCGGCCGCTGCTGCCGTGCGGGGAGCGAGCCCTGGCGGCCTGAGCACGACGCCCGAGGGGCTGTGTGGCGGAGGATGCCTCCCGCTCACGCTCCAGTCGGCGGGCTGCGGTGCGGTAGGCGGCCTGGTCTTGGCGCTCGCCGACGGCCAGGAGGTAGATCTCCCTGTTGTGCTGGGAGGAGGCCGGGGCGTCCCGATACTGGATGACCAGCCGCCACCGGGTCTCCGGATCGACGTAGACCTTGTGGCAGCCCGCCAGTTCGCGGTGCAGGGTGGCGCCGCGCTCGTTGCCATGGACCAGGTGCTGCAGTTCCAGCAGGGCCAGGTCACGGATGTCTTCCGGGACGGACCGCAGGTCGGCGAGGGCCTCGGGGTGAGCCGCGAAGGCGTACCGGGCCCGGCTCACGGCGCACTCCGACGCACACGTGCCGGCGCAGCCGACGCCGATCGAGGCGGTACGACGGCAGCCGGTGGCACGGCGAGGCCACCGGAGTTGACCGTCGAGCGGGCACGGGCAGTCTCGGCCCGCAGGCCGACCGCGCCGTCGGGAGCCGGAGCCAGGGGAAGGGGAGTGGATCGCTCCCTCACCCAGGTGTCCGCGGCTTCGACGGAGGGGAAGGCGCCCTCCCGCACCGTGTAGGAGCGGAAGTCCTTGGTGGTCTCTTCGAGGAAGACCCGGTACGGCGCGTGCGCGGAGGCGGGGTGGCTGTCGTGGACGAGGGTGCTGACCTCGATGCCGAAGTCGAAGGAGCACGGGTTGTCGGTGGAGTGGTCCAGGACCGTGTACCGATCGTCTGGGTTGGCCCTGAGCATGCCCTCAAGTCGGGCCGTGAGCACGTCGGCTGGCCGCGGACCGTGGTTCTTGGAGGGCTCCGCCGATTCGGCCGGGCAGCCCTGGCGGATGAGCCAGTTCTGCGCCAGGGGAATTACCGGGTGGCGCTCGTGCGTGAAGTCGAACGTGCGCTGGGCGGCATCCCGGGTGATGTGCAGCGTGACGTACTCCGCCGTACCGGGGATGTCCCAGATCGCAGCGCGGTCGTACAGCAGTAGGTAGGTCTCGCGGCCATCGGCGCTGTGGTGCTCTGCAAGAGGCACGAGCATGTCGTCCGAGAGCGTGACCGAGAGGAAGGCGTCCTCGGTCTGTTCGGTGGCGGGCGTGAAGCCGTCGAGCCGGTAGTCCGGTACCGGGGCGTGGAAGTCGGTCATGTCAGACCTCGGCAGGCTCGGGCGAGGCAAGCAGACGGTGGTTGGGCCGGGCCGGGCTGGTGGTGCACGCACCGAACGGCCCGTCCGGTGTGCGGAGTTGCAGCAGGGCCGGGTCGAGATGGTCGCGGTGCCAGGTGGAGGGGCCGGCCAGGCCGGCCTCGACGTCGGTGAGCTGCTGCCAGGCCAGCCACAGGGCGTGCAGCCGGGCGACCGCCTCGGGGTGTTCGTGCCACTGCTGGCACCACGGGCGGCCGGTGGTGATCTCCCGCCCGTAGACCGGCAGCAGAAGGTGGTGCACCCAGGTCGTCAGTGCGGCGAGTTCCTCGGCGTACGCCGTGCCGTCGAGCGCCAGAATGAAGATGGAAGACGGCCGCTCCGCCCCGGTGGCAGCCGCATCGCTGCCCGCCGAGGGGGAGTCCGGCGTGGCGCCTTCCGCGTGACCGGGCTCGTCGTGTTCGCCGTCCTGCTGGGGTGGCTGTTCGTCGGTGAGCCGGGCGAGCGTCTCGCCCTGCTTGCGGCTCTCCGCGACGAGCTGTGTGACGGTGGAGACGAGGTCGTCCAGGTCGTGGTCCGGTATGCGTACCGGCTCGCTGTCGTGAGCGGGTTCAGACATCGATACCCCTTGGCGTGAACGTGTGGGGTGTCGAGGTTTCGGAGAAAGCAGGGTTTGGCCCTGCCGGAAATTCGGTGTAGAAGCACCGCTCAGAGCTCTAGGCGATGCGGGCAGCCCTGCGATGAAACCGGCACACAGGGACGCTGGCCTTCCGTTCGGGGCTCACGGCGGTGGCACTGCCGTTGTTCCGCATCGTGGTGGCACGCGGACGAGGTCACGGTGTGGCTGATGTTGATCCGCGACGCCGACGAAGGGTGCACCTCGCGGCCGCTCGCCAAGCGCGGGTGTGCTCTTAGGCGGGCGGCTCAGGGCCCGCACCGCCCCGCAGGGAGGAGATGACGAGGCGTCCGTACCGGGTGGTGAGGGCAGCGGCGGTGGCGGCGATCGACAGGCCGAGGGCGACGAGGAGGTGGGCGGCGGACTGGTCGCCGAGGACCTGGAGGACGCTGAGAGCCGTGCCGAGGGGGAGGCCGAGGATGGTGAGGACTCCGAGAGCGCCGCTGATCTGCTGGCTCTCCAGGTTCTGGACCAGTCGGCTGTAGTCCGCGGCCTCGGCCAGTATCTCCGCGAAACGCTCGGGCAGTCGGTACTGAGCCTGGAAGGCAAGAAGTAACTCGTTCGCCGGGCCGTGGGCGGTCAGGTGCTGGCGCCAGTGAGTACTGCGGAAATGCGCGATGTTCCTCTCCAGCGACCCGACCTGGGCAGAAAGATGGGGGCCATCGAAAACCTCGGAGAGTTCGTCGGTGAGTTGGTCGATGTGGTCGCGCTGGAGCGTGCCGAGCAGCAGTGCGTCGAGGTAGACCGTACGGGCGTGCAAGGCTGCGAAGTCGTAGAAGTCGCCCTCGCCGGTGTCGGCGCGGTGACCAAGGAAGGCGGCGCTGTGCCGCAGCACGAGAGCGCTCCAGTCGGCGGAGATGCGCACAGCCTGGTCGAATTCGTCCGCGGCGGCCTCCGGGGCGACAGGAAAGTCGCGTGGCGTGGAACGGGATGCGAGCTGCCACAGCCAGGGGTCGGCAGTAGCCGGGAGTGCTGCCGTGGCCTCAGACCGAAGCGCGGGCGCGTGGTGGGCTTCGGGGGTGAGAAGGGCGATGGTGTATGGGCGGGTGATCGCTAACGCGTCGGTGTCGTCGCGGACCTCGGCTACCTGTCCGAAGAGCTGCTGCGGCGCGAACGGGCCGGTGAGCGGGTCGGGGCCGGCATCGGGCCGATGGCCTATCGCTCGCAGCACTGGAAGCAGTGGTCTGTCGACGGTGAAGTGCAGTACTGCCAGAGCGTGTCCATGGCTCCGTCCAGTGCCGGTACGCAACAGCTCCATGCCCTGCAGCCGCAGCCCGTCGTGGCAGATTGACACCTGCCGATACCAGCGACACGGGCGCCCGGGCGCCCCGTACAGCACTCTGGCGGAGGCGGGTGCGAAGTAGTTCGTCCGGGTGGCGGCATCCGTCCGTCGGTTGCCAGCCTGGAATGGGAAGGGTCCCTCCGGCCAGTCCGGAGTGCGCAGCAACCGTACCGGGAGCACGATCATCAGGATCTGTCGTGCCCCGGAGATAGCCTCCAGATCCACCGTCATCGGTAGTACTCGGCAGGGTCGGGCTGGTCGAGCCTGACTACGAACTCTGCGCCACCGGGGCGGTCTGCGGCCGCGTGGAACCGTACGCGTTCGCCAGTGCGGATGGTGCGGAAGCCTTCGGTGACGATCTGCGTGTAGTCGAAGGTGTAGTAGCGACCGTCGGCTTCGTCTTGGACGATGAAGGCGCCGACCGTTCCGGTCTGTCCTCCGCCGGTGGGCCGGCGGTCGACGATGATGCCGTGCCGCGCGTCGCTCATGAGAGGGTCGCCTCTGGTTCGGTGATGTCCTGTACACAACGGAAACCGACCGCGTTACTGCAGCCACGTTTCCGGTAGATGCCCTTGCTGCTCGCTTGCACAGCGCGCAGCGGATTGTCGTAGCTGCCACCGCAGATGACCGCTTCCCCGGCGTCATCCAGGCTGGTGGAGGTCCACTCCCAGACGTTCCCTGCCATGTCGGTGATGCCGTACGGCGAACGGTTCGCGGCCCTCTCGCCGACCGGGGTGACCCAGGCTCTGCGAAGTGCCTCTTGGGCGAACTCCTGCTGCCAGGCGTGGAAGGTCACCACGGGATGACCGACCCAGGTGTCAGCGCAGTTGACCGGTGCGCCATCCGATTCGTCGCCCCAGGGAAAGAGCCGGCCGTCCGTTCCGCGAGCGGCGGCTTCCCATTCCAGTGCGGTGGGCAGGCGCTTGCCCTCGAAGGCTGCGAACGCGAAGGCGCTCCACCAGCTGACGCAGATGGCTGGGTAGTCGTCGTAGCGGGCATTGCGGTAGTAGTCCGCTTCGCGGAGCCGGTCGGCCCACGGGGTGTGGGTGACGTTGTCCGGCTGGTCGGGGTGGTCCCAGGGCGAGGTGCCATCGGGCCGCAAGGTGTCGAGGAAGCGGCGGTAGCGGCCGACCGTGACGGCGTGGCGGTCGAATCGGACCGCGTGTCGTACGCGGCGTAACAAGAGCCGTTCAGCTGGCCCGACGAGGTGAACCCCAGCGGGAAGGACGCAATCATCGGAAGGGACAGCTGCCGGTATGCGGGCGAGGAAGGCTCTCACCTGCTCGGTGATGAAGGCACCTCCAGGCAGGTCTGCCGCCTCTTCACGACCGCTCGGGGTGGCAAGGAATCGGGCAGCCAGCAGCTCCTGATAGGCGGTATGGACGAAGGCGACCCGGTCCGGACCGGCCGGCCGCAACAGAGGGGCGAGCACGCAGCTGTCGAGTTCGAGACGACCGTCGATGAAGGCGCCAGAGCCAAGGTCGCGGTGCAGTTCGAGGAGGGAGAAGACCGTCTGATCAGCGAGGAAGGCCCTTCCGAAGACTGCGGACAGCCGTTCTTCAGCCTCGGCCTGACCCTGGTCTGCGAGGGTTTTCGTGATGTGTGCGCCGAGCAACACGTCGAGAGGCCGCGGAGAGGCGTGCTGGAGTAGGGCAGCCAGCCGTATCTCCAGCACCGTGGCATCGGGATCCGCGAGCCGTACGAGGTGGAAGTGCGGCACTCGGGCCGGGTCGACTCCGTTCGCGTACATCTGCTCAACCAGCTGCTCGGACCGGGCGGCTCCGCTGTCCAACAGCTGACGGACCTGGGGGGAGTCCGCGAGGAACGACACCCGCGAGCTCATGACCACAGTGGACTCAGCGGAGAGCACCGGGGCCAGATCCGCGAAGAGCCGCAGGAAGCCGGCCGGGCTGGCCTCGTCCACGCCCTCGTCAACCGCGTCCAGGACGCACAACGCAGAACCGGACCGGATCAGGTAGAGGAACAAGTCGTACGCACGGGAGCGGTCCGCCGCCATGCACGGGGACAGCAGGCGTGCGGCGTATTCGGGGAAGGTCTCGTCCCTCGCTTTGAGACTGAGGTCGAAGTAGAAGCGAAACCGGTGTGCGTCGGGGTCCGCGGCCAGCGTTCGGAGCAAGGTGCTTTTGCCGCTGCCGGGACGACCGGTGATCAGAACGTTGGCTTGGCCACGGGCAAGGCGGCCGAGGAGGACGGCTGCGTCCTCGACTGTCTGGATGAGCGGCTCTCCCGTGTGGGCGTCGGTGGACAGCACAGTGGCGGTGACAGCTCTGCGTGGTTCGGCACAGTCCGCGGAGGTCACGTCGGCCAGGTGGGCGGCAATGTCGACGTGCCTGTCGATGAAGCTGTCGTAGCGCACGAGCCGGTAGTCGCGGCCGAGCAGTTCGCGGACGGGTCCGGGCAGCTCCTCGTCCTCACCGGCCTCGTCGAGGATGACGAAGCGGGTGAGTTTGGGCAGACGGGTGCGCAGCAGTTCACCGCCGTTGGAAGTGAGTACGGCGCGTAGATCGTCCACGTCCTGCGAGACCATCAGCTCGACGTACTCCAGGCGCATGCCCGATTCACGGCAGAAGAGCTGGTAGACCGTGTCGGAAGTCAGGACGAATCGCTTGGCCTGACGGTAGCCGAGGGTGATGTACAGCCCGGCGAGGAACTCGCAGCGACGGGCGACCTCGGAATCCATCTGTGGCTCACCGCCCAGCAGGGCGGAACTGCTGGTACTTGTGAACCAGACCAGCACGTCGACCAGTCGGCGTATCGCGAGCAGCCCGTCCTCATCGGAGATGTCGTAGCCATCGTGCGTGGACCGGTTGCGCAGACGACGGATGTCATCCAGAGCGTTCAGGACGGTACTGCTGCGGATATGCGGCTGGCACCGCTTGACCAGGTCATTGAGGGCTCGGCCCGATGGGTCGCCCTCGATGCCGTGGTGCCGCCACAGCTCCTTGAGCAGCTTCTCCGTCAGCTTGCCGACGAGAGAAATTGCGTTCTCCGGATAGCCATCATTGAGGCTGCGTAAGGGACGTTCGAGATCGAGACCGAGGCGGTCAGCGACACGGGAGTGGTCATCGAGCTCGCTGCGGAGCCGTTGCAGTCGTTCGTCCACCGCCATGCTCATCGCCCACCACCCGGTTTCACGCCCAGTACGAAGGCGAAGCGGTCGGGAAAGGTGAGCACCGGCTCCGGATGGGCGGCTCTCATCTCATCGATTCCCTTCTCGATCTCGCTGTCACTGAATGTGGAGAGCACGGACATGTATCGGGCTCGCACCATCCCGATGTACTTCTCGCGATCGAGATGCAACTCATCCTGGACGTAACGAAGTTGGGGTTGCAACCCGGCCGCCCGTAGGTGGCCGACAATGAGCTCGGGGTCGGGTTGGAGTTCAGTGAAGCGGTCAAGCGCCGCTTGGAACAGCGGGTACTCGATGCTGGTCGGCAGCATGACCACGAGTAAACGACCGCCGGGAGCCAGCCGAGCGGCCAGGCCATCCAGGGTGGTGGCGGGATCGGCGACGTGATGCACGGACTCCTTCAACCAGATGGCGTCCAGCTGCTCGTACGGCAACTGGGCGCTTCCAGCAGCGACGTCTTCTGCCGAGGCTGCGATCGGCGTCAGGCCGGCGGGCGGTGGCGTACCGATCTGGGTCAGCATCGCCGGCGACGGGTCCACGCAGAGGATGGCATGCTGTGGGTCGATGATCCGCGCCACCTCGCGTGCGAAGATCCCCGTGCCGCAGCCGATGTCGGCCATGCGGTCACCGGAAGACAGACGCAGGGTCTCGGCGAGGCGTGCAGACATCCAGGTGATGTGGCGCGGCGCAGATCCCCAATGCTCGTCATAGTCGGCAGCAAGCCGCTCGTAATGTCCCTGAACATCCCGCCGCTCCACAGTCCCCCCGCCCGGGTATACGGCTCTGCTGGCCAGCCGTCAGGCTACTCCTCCCGTGACTCCACGAAACCGATCAGCCACAGTTTCAGCCAGAGCATGGTGGCGCCGATCGGCCGCCTGGGTGCAGACCGGCCTGGGCGGCGAAAGAATCTGCAGGGCGCGGGCGGCTTGCTGCGGCACAACGCCATTGCCCAGAGCGACCAGTTGGGCAGGACGCCCCAGCCCCGGGGTGGCGGTCACCCACCCGGGAGCCAGGCCCTGCATCCACTCCACGAACAGCGGGCTCAGGCGGCCCGCGTCATCGGTTGGCCGGGGAGCTGGGCGAGTGGCCGTCTCCCATCGGGCGATGGCGGCGGCATACGGCCCCCACATCTCGGTCCGTCCTCCGCCGACGTCGGCTCCTCGAACAGCGGCAGCAGCACTGTGGGCGACCCCTCGCTCGCGCCCTTCTGTCCCCGCGCCGTGCGTATGGACTGCGCACCGGAGAGGTG
This sequence comes from Streptomyces sp. NPDC058773, assembly GCF_042746015.1. Classification (NCBI taxonomy): domain Bacteria; kingdom Bacillati; phylum Actinomycetota; class Actinomycetes; order Kitasatosporales; family Streptomycetaceae; genus Streptomyces; species Streptomyces sp. NPDC058773. The sequence goes on along the minus strand of NZ_JBHYPE010000018.1, from coordinate 17,017 downwards.
TCGCAGCTGGGCTGCTGCTGACGGCAGGGTCAAGTCCCCATTGCCATGCTGTCGGTTCGGCGAGCCCTTGATCTCGTCGGAGGCCACGGGGGTGGGCAGGAGCCACTCGACTTCGTCCGCCAGGTTCGGGCCGTGGCCGCCCTGCTTCCGTTTCGCCGGGTGCTGGCTGCCGCCGTTGGTCGCCAGGTTGCTCGTCGGCGTCTTGAGCAGCGGCGGTCCGCCCGGATGGCCAAGCGGCGAGGAAGACCCGTGCTCGGTGATGCGGGGCTCCGACGTCGGAGGCGCGAAGCACGCACCAGCGTGCATCGAACCGGAGGTCGGCCAGGGAGCCGAGTACGGCACCGAGTGCGCGCACAGCAGACTGGCCTGTGCCGTCTCCCAGACACCACGGGCAGGGTTCCACGTTGCCAGGGGAACCGGCGGGGGAGGACAGCAGCCCTCGGACATTCTCGATCACCACCAGGCACGGGTTGAGGGCGTCGATGGCACGGACGACGTGGTGCCACAGGCCGGACCGGGTGCCCTCAGCCAGTCCAGCGCGGCGGCCTGCGAGCGAGACGTCTTTGACACGGGAAACCGGCCGTCAGGACGCACACTCCGGGGACGTCGGCCCAGTTGACGGTCGTGATGTCGCCGAGGTTGGGCACGGTGGGCCAGTGGCGGGACAGGATCCGGGCCGCCCCCGGATCGATCTCGGCGTGCCAGGCGAGTGTGCCGCCGAGGGCGGCCTGGACGCCTAGGTCCAGGCCGCCGTATCCGGAGCACAGACTCCCGATCAATGGCGAGGTCGGCGGCAGCGTCAGGTCAGCGGGCATGGCGGGGCGTGGGGGTGTCGGCGAGCTGTGTCGGGCCCGGTGCGGGTGCTTGTGGCGGGAGGCGGTAGATCGAGTTTGTCGGGCGGGCGGAGCGGCTCAGTGCAGCCAGGGTGCGTGGTGGGGTGCCGTCCAGCCGGTCTGCTGAGCGCCTCAGTCCGCGGGCGGCGTCTGTGAGGTCGTTGCGTACGGTCCCCGTCCGTTCCTGGGCGATCAGGAAGGCGGCGTGGCGGGCGTCCCGTAGTTCCTTGGTTTCGGGGGCGTCGGCGTAGCGGTGTAGGAAGCCGAGCTGGACGTATGCCTCGGTGTAGTTCTCCGTTGCTTGTCCGGTCAGTGACGCTGCCGAGGTGTAGGCGTAGATGACTGGCTTGAGTTCGAGTCCGGGTTCATTCTCCGCCACGCGGAAGACGACCTCGTCCGAGAGGTCCTTGATCAACCCCGTCAGGGTGGCGAGGTGCTTGGACGCGGTCGGGAGGTCGGGAAGCTCGCGCGGTGTCCGGGGAACGTTGATTTCGGTGCGGAGCTTGTCGAACTCGTGGGCAACGGCGTACAGCTCTTCTCGCTCCAGGCCGGCGCGGCCTGTGTGATCGGTCATGACGGACTCCGGCGGTGGGTACGGTCGAGGACAGCGGGTCGCGAGGCCGCGGTGGATGCCGCCGTAGGGGCGGCGTTTGAGAGGTGAGGGCGGCTGCGCGATCGGGCCGCTTCGATGCGGGCGGCCGGCGGGTCGGCGGCCGGTTGGCCGGCGGCGCTGTGTGGTTCGGGCTCGGTTCCGGTGGCGATACGCCACCGCTGGCGGACTTCCTCCAGCGGCCCAAGTGCGTGGAGGGCATAGCCGATCAGCCGCCCCGGTGCCAGGGACTCGTCGTCGGCCAGCGCCCGCACCTGCCGGGCCGAGGCGGCTGCCGTCCGCACGAGGGAGGCTCGCACGACCTGCTCGCCGACATACTCCGCCGACCCTGCGAACGCCGAGGGGTCACAGATCCGCAGCACCCGTTCGGCATCCAGGGTTCGGTTGGCCAGAGCGCCGCGGCGTTGGGTCTCCCACAGCACGGTCAGCTGGTCGATGGGCTCGCCCCGGTGGTGGAGCGCGCCCAGGGATCGGTAGATCTGCTGATGGCCGGCGTCGGCGAAATCGCCGGGGTGGAGCCAGCCCACGACCTCATCCAGCTTCTTAGGACGTGCACTGAGGCATCCGAGGAGGAACTCCTCATCGGCCAGGAGCTGTTCATCCACCGGCTGTGGATGAGCAGGAGGGGACGGGGCCGACACCGGAGGTGCTACGGGCCGGCGCTCGCCGCCCCAGCGGCGCGCGAGATCAGCCAGCACGTTGGACAGGACATCGGCGTGATGGACCGATTCCTCCACGCCACCGCGGATGGCGTCGGCGCGGGCGGCTTGGTGCAGGCGTGTGGCGTGCTGGGCGACACTGCGGTGGATGGCGCCCTCCAGCACCATCCGTCCGTAGACCACCGCGTGCTCAGGCCGTGGACAGGTTGCTACCAGCGAATGTGCGGAGGAGGCGGTCAGGCCCCGGGTGTGCTTGCTTGCCTCGGCGACCGTGTCGGTCATCCACGACATCGGTACGGGGCCGGCGTCCTGGGCCTTCGAGGCGGGGTGGTCGTCGGACCGGAGCTTGAGCATCGCGGTGTAGATCGCAGCGTGTGCCGGGCGGGAGAAGTGCTCCGGCCGTAGCCAGGGGGAGAGCTGGTCGAGCTGGCCGGGAGCCAGGAAGACTGCTCCAAGGACTGCCTGCTCGGCTTGGACGAGCGGCGTCACCGTTGAACCTCGCGTACGGGAGTGTCGGAAGCTTCGCGTCCGGTGTGCAGATCAGCGACGGCACGGTTGGCGGCGGCCATGTCGGTGGCGAAGCGGTCCAGTTCGCCCGTGAAGGCCGGGTCGGAGGTGAGTACGGCTCCGGAGGGCGATACGAGCCACCAACGGCCGCCGCGGCGTACGACGGGAGCGTCGGCCAGCCGCTCGGATTGGCTGAGCGAAGCCCAGGACGGTGCGGGGTGTGGCATGGAGAGCACCTCGTGAAGAAGGCGAAGGCCGGGAAGCGGATCGGGTGGGCGGCGCGGCGCGAGGGCCGCGCCGCGCGGTCTCGCCCGGGTACGGAGTTGAGCGGAGCCGGTCATGCCGCGGGAGTGAAGTCGTCCTGGCGCAGTGCCTTGGCGGCAGCGCGTTCGCTGATAGCGGCCGTGGCCTTGGCGGACGCGGCGCCCAACTTCTTGGCGTCGCGGCCCTTGTACCAGGGCTTGAGGTCGATGCGTGCGAGGCGGATCCCGGTGGCCATCAACACAGCGGTGCCCTTGGGCATCGCACGGAGCACGTCCAGCGGGAGCACGCGCTCCTGGCGCATCGAGACGGAGGTGGACTTGCCGGACTCGCCGGTGGAGACCGAGACCGTGCGCACGTCGTGCTCACCGCCGAGGCGCGAGATCTTGTCGGCGAAGTCGGCGTCGTCCATGCCCGAGCCGATCACCTTGATCGTCGCGGCGGAGAGCAGCGCGTCCATGCCGGACTGCCCCCAGACCCGAACGCCCTGCTGGTAGGACTGCAGGATCGTCATCGGGATGACCCCGCGGGAGCCGAGATGCGAGTACAGGTCCGGCAGGTCGGCGATCTTGCAGACGTTGGCGGCCTCGTCCAGGATCGCCAGCAGCGGAGCATCCAGACGCCCGCCATCGCGTTCGGCCTGGATGACCGCGGCGCGCATGACGGCGTCGGCGGCTGCAGCGATGATCGCCGAGGCGGACCCGCCGCCGTCCTTCGACAGCAGATACAAGGTGTCCTTGCCGGTCGCGAACGCCTCCGGCTTGAACTCCCGCACCTTCTCAAGGCTCTTGGGCGGGGTGACCCAGGCGGCGATGCCCGGGTCGAGCAGGCAGCTGGCGTACTGCCGGGCGGTTTCGAAGATGCCGTCGCGGGTCTCGACCGCGCCGGCCACGGTGCCCTGGAGCTGTGCGGCGACCGCGTCGAACCCGGCGTCCTGGAGCAGATCGATCGCCGTACGGTCGGCCGGCGAGGCTAGCCAGGTCAGGACGTCCGTGATCGGGCGTCGGGCTTGGGCGGCGGCCAGGAAGAACGCGGTGAGGGTGTTGGCGGCGGCCGTGGACCAGAAGTCGCCCGCGCTCGACTCGTCGACGGAGGCGGTGACGAAGTGCCCGGCGAGCCGCCGGGCCCCGGCGAGATCGCGGGCGTCGGCGAGGATGTCCCACCACATGGTCTGTGGCGCGTGGGCGATCTGCTGCGGATCCAGCGTCCACACCGTCCCGACCTCGGCGCGGGCGTCGACGGTTGCGGTGTAGGCGTCGCGTGCCGCCTTGTTGGAGGTCAGCAGCACGGGGCCGGGGGCGCGCAGGATGGCGGGGATGGCCAGGCCGGAGGTTTTGCCGGAGCGGGGGGCCATGATCGCCAGGATCACGTCCTCCCAGGAGGAGCGGAGTTCGTCCTTGCCCGGCTTGAAGGTGCCCAGCAGCACGCCCCGGTCGTCGGGGGCGATGTCCTTGGGCTTCTTGCCCGCCAGACTGGGGCGCAGGTCGATGGCCTTGGCGGCGATCTGCTTGGCCAGCAGAGGCTCCAGGTCACGTCGGGTGGCCAGCCCCGACGGGCTGTTGCGGAAGCGCAGCCAGACCTTCGCGGCTACGACGGCGGTGGCTATGAGGGCGAGGGCCGGCAGGACGTAGCAGCCGGTGACCAGAGCGGGCTGCGGCAGATGAGGCCAGACCCGCTCCGGGTGGAGCAACGTTTCTTCAGGGTGGTAGGCGGCCCATGGGCCGGAGCCCGCAACGGCGTTGGTGAGGTTGCCGAACAGCCAGGCCAGTGAGCCTCCTGCCATGCCGAGCCCGGCGACGGCGAGCAGGAGGTAGAGGAGGAGGTCGGTACCGGTGGTGGTCGAGGGCGTGCTGGTGCGTGGGGACGACAAGGCGAGTTCCAGGTGGCGCGGCGCGGTGAGAGACGGCGGGGCGGCGCGTTGTTCTGGTGATCACGAGGACTCCTGAAGGCTGTTGAACGAGGTGGTCTACGGGCGGCGGGACGCGGCGGTCTGTGTGCTCGTCGCCGTGTGCGCGTCGGTGGTCGGGCTGGTGGGCCAGCCGGGGTGGTCCGGGCGGCGCTCGCGGATCTCGGCCCATGTGGCGGCGAGCGTGGAATCGCAGACGAGGCGGGAGGCGATGTCGGTGTAGTGGCCCGCATGGAACAGATGAACCATGGCCTGGGTGGCACGGGCCTTCTGCTCCGCCTCGCTCAGCCCCTCGGGCAGGCGCAGGCGGAAGGCCGTGGGCGTCCTTACGAAGCCGCAGGCCAGGAAGATCCGGCGGGCGCAGTTGTTGCGGCAGTCGGCGATGACCGCGCCGCTGGTCGGGTCGCGGTAGATCTCGGCTTCCCGTCCGTACACCTCGTAGAGGGAGGAGATGCAGCGGGACAGGAATCGGCTGATGCGGGACATGGGACGGCCTTTCTGAAGAAGAGCTGGTGGCGGGTCAGGCAGCGAGCTGAACGGTCAGGGCGCCGGCGTAGTGGTCACATGCGGAGCGTGCGTGGAAGGTGTCCTGATGGATCCGGGCCCAGCGCCCGTCCTGGCGGATCACGTTGGCGACGAGATCCACCGAGCGGCGGCCCCGGCGCAACGCGACCCACCGGCAGGCGGCCGTGTCGCCGACGGGCTCGATCCCCGTGGCGGCGACGATGTCCTTCACCAGGGCCTCCCACTGCTCGTCGGACAGGACGCGGCCGGTGTCGTTGACCACGGAGCAGTGCCAGGCGGGACGGGCCGGCCGCCGTCCGGTGCGCTGCTGACGTGCATGGAGAGGCTCATCGAGCAGCCGTGCCAGGTGCGCGAGGGAGAGCGCGCTTGCGGCTTCCAGGTGCGGCGACCAGGCGGCGACGAGATAGGGCTCGAAGCCTTCGTCGCGGTTGGCGTGGAGCGTGGTGAGGAGTGCTGTGGTGTCGGCGGAGCGCCGTATGTGGCAGTCGAAGGACGGATGCACGGCAGAGCCTTTCGGGGGTTAGAAGTGGGGATTTTCGTTCGGCTGGTCGCTCTCGGTGGCGGCGTCCAGCAGCTCGGGCAGGTCGGCGGGGTCGGCGTCGCGCTGGTCGATCCACCAGCTGGCGCGGGTCAGAGGTCGCACCGCGTCCTCGGTGGCCTCCCACTCGGATTCGCTGGTGGTGCCTTCGAGGACGAGGGCGGCGTAGGCGGCGGAGACGAGCTGGTGTCGGCATCGGGTGCCCCAGGCGATGCCGCGGTCCGTGCCTTCCAGATCGGGCATGCGGTACTGCTCGGACCACTCCTGGGCTTCGGCCTGCTCGGCGGCCTGCTTCTTCGCCAGCCACTCGGTCTTCGACTCGGCATCCTCGCCCCGGGCGGCCCGCCAGCAGTCGGTGCAGTCGCGTGCTGAGAGCCAGCGGGCGTAGCCGGCCCGCCGGTCGGCCGACCGGTCAGAGAGGTCGGCCTCGGTGGTGTGTCCGCAGGCGTGGTCGATGGTCCACAGCGTCTTGACGGCCATGACAGGAACTCCTTTTTCTGTACTTCTGGGATCGGAAGGGGTGGTCAGCGCGTACGGCGGGGGCTGGGTGGCGCGGCCGTGGAGCGGGGTCCTTCTCCCGGGGCTGCAGGAAGGTCGGCTGGGCGCTTCGGTGAGGGCGCCACGGCCGCGCGAGCACGGGCGGTGTGCGTGACGGAGGGCACCTCGTACCGCTTCGGGAGCGGAACGTCGGCCAGCGGCGGGGCATCCTGCGGCGTCACATCCGGCATGACCGACAGATCGAGCTGCGCGTCGGCCAACCGGTCGCCGAGGAAGGCAACATGGTGCGCGACCGTGCGCAGGTGCTGGCCAAGTTCCCGGCCGTCGGGGGTGTCGAGTCGTTCGCACCAGGCGGCAGCGGTGTCGATGAACTCCTCCAGATCGCCGACGGCACCGTGGTGCTCATCGAGGATCTGCTCCAGCACATCGGCGACGTCGGCCGAGCGACGCAGCTCGTGCAGCTCGCCGGTCAGCGCGGTCAACGACTGCCCAGGCTGCGTTGTACGTGCGGCCACGCCGTCAGGTGTGGGGACGGGCGGCGGCAGCATGATGCGGGGATCGGCGGCAACGGTATGGCCGGCGTCCTGGAACTCACGGGTGGCGGCGGCCACTGTCCGGACCGCGATGTTGTGCCCGGCGCCCTCCGGCAGGAGATAGACGTCCAGGTCCTGGCTGTAGCGGAAGTGGTGCTTGCGCAGGACCTCGTCCAGGTGCGGCCGGTCATCCGCGACGGCGGCGGCCACACCAAGGTAGGGGTGGACTCCGAAGGCGACGGCGGGCTCGTAGGGCAGATTCATCGGTGGAGACTCCTTCGAGGCAGGGTTGTCAGCGGGCGCGGACCGGCTGCTGGGTCGTGGAAGCCGGGCGGTATGCGGCGGCGACGGCCGGTTGCTGCGGCACTGCGGCGCCTGCGCGGGCCGGGGAGACGGCGGTGGCGGCCTGAGCGCGCTGCATCATCCACAGCCTCGGATCAGGACGCTCGTTGCCGGGCATCGCGTAGAAGACGTCGAACGCGCGGCCGGTGTGTGCCAGCCGGGACTCCACGTACCGCAGATCGCCCTCGCCTTCGATCAGCAGCCCCTCGCGGGTACGTATGTCGGTGCCGACCGCCCACAGCGTTCCGTGGGGATCGCGTGCCTGGTCGTGCACGACGATCCGGGCGGCCCGGATGTCGGCATCGAGAGCGCGGGCGGAAGCGAAGGACGCCTCCCCGACACCAGCACCCCCCACGGCGGAACGATTCTCCGGCCGATCGAGGAGGCTGTGATTGGTGGTGAGCGGAGTATGGGGATTGAGGTCGTATGCCGCGGCAGACGTGACGGTGTACTGCGCGGCACGCAGGGACTGGACCGCCTGCTGTCCACGGCGGGTCGGGTCGCGGTCGGGCTCGGTGAGGGCGTAGAGGTTGCTGCCGGGCAGCCGCTCGAAGCCGACCCGACGCAGCATGTGGTCGGCGACGTGGTTTTCGTGCGAGGCCGCAGCCACGACGCCGTAGCGGTCGTGGTGGCTGACGGTGATGTGCGGACGTGTTTCCGCCACGAGAAGTGCACCTCGCAGAGGTTGGGGCCGTGCGGACGACGAGGATGTGGCCCAAAGACGGGTTTGGTGATGCCGGAAAAATGCGCTAGCGAGGCCGACGGTCATGCCCATGCAGGTCGACCGGCGCCGCGGCGGCGGCGCGCTCCGCTCCAGCCATGACGGGTACCAGTGCGATCACGAGCGGGTACCTGATGGCCACCATTCGTGCGGTGAGCCTCATCCAGAACGCTGAAGGGGCCCGTGGCCAAAGGGATGTGGCTATGGGCGGCGTTGGCCTTCGCGGCGTCGATGTACAGCTGGACGAGCCGACGTGCGGCACGGCGGATGGTGGTCAGAGGCATGGGAATGGATTCCTTCAGATGCTTGGGAGGGGAGGGCGGAAGGAGCCGAAGTGCGGCTTCGGCTCCCTCCGAGGCATGAGCCCGGCCAGCGGATGCGCTCAGGCGGACATCCGGGCGTCTGTATCGAACAACTCGCGTTCGCGCGGGTGGAGAAGATGCTGAGTAATGAACGACCGGCCCGCGACCTTCCACAGGCCCCGGCCCTTGGTGAGGGCGGACACGGCCTGGGTCTCCACGCCGGTCAGCCCCAGCAGGGCTGCGGCGGAGGTGAGTTGGTCGGCTTCCTGGCGGTAGACGATGCGGGTCGAGCAGTCGGTGAGCAGACCCTCCGCCAGCGCCCGGCCCCGGGAGCCGGCATCGCCCGCGGTCAGCAGATCGCTCAGGCGGTGGATCACCATGAGGTTGGCGATGCCAAGACCACGTGAGAGCTTCCACTGGCTCTGCATGCGCTCCAGCAGGGCGACGTGCCGCATGACGCGCCATGCCTCGTCGTAGATCACCCAGCGCCGTCCGCCGGTGGGGTCGGCGAGCGCGGACTCCATCCACGCCGAGGCGCAGGTCATGGCCAGGACGAGCGCGGTGTCGTCGCCGGCCCCGCCCAGGCGGGAGAGATCGATGGACAGCATCGGCGCGCTCGGGTCGAAGGCCACGGTGCTGGGGGCGTCGAACATCCCGGCTAGGTCACCGTGCACCAGCCTGCGCAGCGCGTGGGCGAGGTCTTCGGCGGCGTGTCCGAGCCGGCCGGTCAGCTCGCCGAGCGCACAGTCGAGCCGCTCAGGGGAACCGAGCACGTGCGCGACATCGCCCAGCAGCGGGGTGGTGCCGTTGGCCTCGGCGTGAGCGACGGTCTGGTCGAGCGCCACATCCAAAGCGGTGTGCTCCATCGGATGCAGATCCCGCCGCAGGACCGTCTTCGCGAGAGAGCCGAGAAGAAGAAGGCGCCGCTTGCGGACCTCGTTGGCCCAGTCCTCCTCGCTGACGCCGTGCGGCCTGGCGGGTGCGTCCAGGGGGTTGAGGCGTCCGGGCAGGCCGGGGCCGAGGGCGATGGTCTGGCCGCCCAGCTCCTGGGCGACGACGGTCCACTCGCCCTTGGGGTCGCAGGGGACGTAGATCCGGTAGCCGAAGGCCACGGCTCGCAGGGCGAGGGACTTGGCCAGGGCGGACTTGCCCATGCCGATGATCCCGGCGAGCAGGATGTTCGGATTCGTGAATCCGTCGAGACGCCCGTACAGCGCGAACGGGTCGTACGTAAACGCCGCCTCGGCGTGCACATCGCGGCCGATGTAGATCCCCTGGGCGCCGAGGCCGCCCTCGGCGAGGAACGGATACGCGCCGCTCGCGGTGGCAGTCGTCATCCGGTGGGCGGGGAGCTTGAGACGGCCGCCGCGGGCGGAGTACGGGCCGGGTCGGCCGGCGGCCGGGTAGGTGGCCCGCAGCTCGGGGTCGACGCCCGGTTCGGCACGGCGGGCTTGAGGACGCGCGGCATGGCGGGCCTGATCGCGGGCGGCAGCGAACTGGTCACGAGCCGCGCGGGCGCTGCGGCGGTCGCTTTTGCGGGGGACGAACAGCGGGCTGGCGCTGGCGCGGTCGCGGGTGCGGTTGGACATGACGGGTGCTCCAGCAGGTCAGTGTCGGGTCAGGCCGGTGAACGGGTCGCGCAGATCAGCCGGCGTGTGGTCACGGCGGACATGTGCGGCGGTGGCCAGGTGGCGCTGGCAGATGGTCAGTTCGGGCGCGCCTTCAGGGAGCCGGGACCGGCACGCCTCCCGCGAGCGGGGGCGGCCGGTGCCGGGATGGGCGGCTGCGTGATAGGCGTCGTGGAGATGCTCGGCGGCCTGCCACAGCCGGACCCGGCAGGCTCGCAGGTGATCACCCTCGGCCTCGGCCACCGGAGTGGTGCGGGCGGCGTGGGCGTCGAGCAGGCCGTACAAGGCGGTGAGGTGGGCGTGGAGAGCGTCCAGCTCGGTGCGGTGTGCGGCCACGGGTCCGGCGGGAAGGTTGATCGCCCGGTGGAAGTCGAGCGCCGCGGTGGCGAACGGGACGAAGTCCTCAGCCAGGTCAGGCAGGGGATCGGTCGGCATGGGAGAGGGCCCTTCGGGTGAGCGCGGTGGTGGAGCTGGTGCGCTAGGGGCGGGCCAGCGGGAGGGCGGCGTTGGTGAAGGCTTCGGCCTGCTGCCAGGTCAAAAGCCGCAGATCGAGGAGCGCGGACACCGCAGCCGTCTCGATCGCCGCGCAGGCGGAGTTGAGTTCTTCGTCGGTGTCGGCGCTGACGGTGAGCAGGCCGGTCAGGGCGACGTCGGCGTGGCCGGCGATCAGCTGGCGCTCACGGGCCTTGATGTCGGCGTACTCGACGGAGTCCTCTTCGGAGTCGACCTGGCCCTTGCGCTGTCGCTCGGCCGCATCCGCGATCACCGTGGCCTTCTTGCGCTGCACGTCCTTGAGCGCTGCATCCAGCCCCTTGGGCGCGTAGGTCAGCGACAGCGTGCGGCGTACCCCCGAGGTGAACAGGAGCTGATGCAGGAAGCCGGGGGAGGTTTCGATGCGGGGCCAGTTCTCGATCCAGTACGTGGCGTGGCGGGCCGAGTCCGTCTGGATCCGGTCCGCCTTCTCCACCAGAACGACCGGGCCGGCAGCCGCCGGATCGGCTTGGGGGCGGCCGGCCTCGGACCACTGATCCAGAGCCGCGGACGCCTTCGGGTCGTAGGCGGTGCGGATCACTGCGGCGATCTCACTCGCCCCCAGCCAGCCACCGGGCATCAGACCGGAGTTGCGGGCGGCCTGATCGAAGGTGGAGGTCAGCTGGGACAGAACGGCGAAAGCGCCGGTGAGTCCGCCGCCGGCCTGATTGATCAGACGCCGAGCGGCCTTGAGATCGAGGGCGAGCGCGACGTAAGCCTCGTGCGGGGCTGCGGCCGGGCCGGCGGCGGCCAGCAGATCGCTGTAGATGGGGCCGGCCAGGTGGGTGTCGGCGTTGCCGTGCTCGCTCCAATACCGGTTCAGAGCATCGCCGGAGTCCGGCACGGTCCGCTCCAGCACCTGGACCCGCGCGATGTGACCGGAACGGGACAGGGCAGCCAGGGTGCGGCCCCAGCCTGCGACATTGCTGGCCTGGGTTGCCGGATCCAGCAGGGCGAAGGCACGGGAGGAGACCTTTACCACGGCGGTCAGGGTGCCGTTGTGCGGATCGTGCACTGCACCGAACTGGCCATCAGGTGATGCGGCCACCCGCAGCGAGGCGGCAGTGCCCGGCAGGTGGAGCAGGCCCTCGCGCCGCGGTCGGCGGGAGGGGCGGGCGAGCCAGATGAGCTGGCCCTTGAAACGCCGCAGCGCGTAGCGCAGGGCGATGGGTGCCCAGTCGGCGAGGGACCGTCCGCGGTGGCGGATGAAGACCGCCGCCAGGATGACCGCCCACAGCGGGATGAGCTTGAGCGCACCGGTGACGCCGGCGCGCATCAGCACCCCGAGCAGGGCCAAGCCGGTGAGGGTGACGACGACGAGCTGGGCGACCGAGAGGCCGAGCAGTACACCGCGACGAGAGCGGTGCGGGAACTTCACAGTGGCCGGGCCGTCAGGAACAGAAGCGTCGGGATGCATGGCAAAGCCGTCCTTGGAACGTGGTGAGAAAGAAGGAAGGGGAGACGGGGGCGGGCGGGCCGAGCGCGGCAGGCGCCCGCCCCCGTCAGTTGAGGGCTACGAGCCCGATCCACCCGGTGGCTTGGGGTAGATCCACCGCTGCGGAGTGCTGCCGCCCTGCGGAGGAGGCCCGCTTGCCGGTGGCGGTCCGCTGGGCCGTGGCGCCGGCGGATCCATCCGCGTACCCGCCGCCGAGGCGCCCGGCGTGGACGAAGCTGCTGCCGCGCCCGAGGTGGTCCCCTGGCCGGGGCGCTGGATCAGGGGCTGGCCGCGATCGCCGTCCGTGGGAGGCCGCTGGATCAGCGCCCGGCCCTTGTCGCCCGTGGCGTTGGGGTCCTCGCCGTAGCGGAAACGGGTCTGCTTCGGCTTCCCGCCACCGCCCGAGCCGCCGGCCGGGTCGATGCCGGAGGCGACACCGTCCGTGCCCTGGCCCGGCACCTGCGACGGCCCCTGCGGAGCAGGCGTACCGGTGCCCGCCTGCATGGCGAGCTGGCCTGCGGTCTTGGCCGCACCCGCCGCCACCGTCACCCCGGCGACGCCGGTGCGGTGCAGGTCATCGTGGCCCCCGCCATCAGCGGCCCAGTGGATGAACTTGTAGGTGGCGTACGGGCAGAGCATCACCAGGACCATCACGACGATGCCCGCGATCGCATCCGACAGGGCAGCGAGCCCACCGTGCGAGTCGGACTTGCCCATGGCCGAAACACCCAGCAAGAACACAATCGTCATCAGCAGTTTGCTGACCACCAGGGTGGCCGTGGCCTCGACCCAGCCGCGGCGCCAGCGCCGGGCCACCTCCCAGCCCCCGCCAGCCCCGGCGAAGACCGCCAGCGTGACCAGGACCAGGATGCCGACCTTGCGGGCCACCATCACCGCCCAGTACAAGAACGCCCCGATCGCGCAGCCGAGCGCGATGATCGAGGGAACACCCCAGCCCAGGCCATACATCGCCCCCAGCTCGTTCACCTTGATCATGCGGCGGACCGCATCATCGACGGAACTGTTGGCCGCCTTGAACAGACCCGCACTGAGCGCATCGACCACAGTGATGGCCACCGTGGTACAGGCAATGGCGGCGAAGGCGAAGAAGACGCCCACCATGGTCCCGAACGCCGCCTGGGCAAGGGCACGTTCGTCCCGGCGCCAGGCGGCACGGGTCAGCTGCAGACAGAACGTGCCCACCGTCAGGATCAACCCGATCGGCAACAGCAGCTCGTAGTTGTTCCGGAACCACTCGGCGTTCAGATCGATGGCGGTGGTCTGATCGACCGCCTTGGACGCCAGGTCGGCGGCCGACTGGGCCACCTCGCCCATCGACTTGGCGATCCAGGCACCGATGCCGTCGGTGACCGCCTCGCCGGTGGAGCTGACGACGCCGCCGACGGCATCGCAGACCGTATTCATCAGAGGAAGGTCGCAGGCTCCCATCAGGGCACCTCCTTATCCGGAATCAGGGCGCTCATGGCGCGGCATTGGGCAGGACCGCGGCCAGCGCACAGTTCTGGTGCGGCCGGCACTGGACGGCGAGGGTCATCGAGCGGGCCTCGGCCCCGGCTCCCGAGCCCTTCCAGGCGAGGGACTGCTGGCCGGTGACCGTGACGGCGTAGACGTACGCCTCGGTGATCGCACCGGGATCCTGCGCCAAGGCGGTCTTGAACGCCTGCGGGAAGTGGCCCTCGCCGACGGTGGCGCTCGCATGCTGGCGGTTGTCGTGCAACCGCGACCACAGCACCGGGCTGGGCACCTGGTCGGTGATGGACTTCCAGTCGGCGTACTGCTTCTCGCCGCTCATCCACCGCTTCAGCCCGGCCAGATGCTCGGCCTGCGAGAAGCTACGGGTGTCGTACGTCCACAGGACCTTCGTGGCCGCCTTGGCGAACACGATCGGATCGCTCGTCTTCGGAGGATCCGCGACAGCGACAGGCTTGCCGTCAGTCGCCTCGGGCGAGGGCGACGACTCCTGGGCGGACGTCGATGGCGGGGAGGGCTTGGCCGAGGCCGGGCTGTTCGTACGGTTGAGATACGCGACGAGACCGGCGACGGCCAGCAGCACGGCGAGGATGATGCCGCCGATCAGCGAGCGCCGCAGGACCGAGGCCGGTTCTCCGTACATGCGCTCCTCGGCATTGCGGAGACGTTTCTTCGGCATCAGTGGACCTGCGTTCCCATGGCGGAGAAGAACGCGACGATGCCGTTTGCGGCACCCAGCAGCAGGGCGCATCCAGCGGCGATGGCTGTGCCCTTCTTGCCGTTCTGCTCGGCCTGGTGGCCGCCGCTGTGGTGGCCCCAGGCCCAGACGACTGCGGAGATGACCAAGGCGCCGACCGTGGCGATGATGCCGAACAGGTTGATGCTGCCTATCACGTTCTTCAGGACATCGAGCCCGGGGAGCCCACCCTGCTTCGGTGTAACGCCGGGGTTGTAAGCGAGGTACTGGGCGTGCTGCATGAGCTTCATGGGGAACTCCAGTGCGAATTTGGGCATGCGAAGGCTCGGAAGGGAGGAAGACGAAAGAGGGGGAGAGAGGGGGAGGAAGAGAGGCCGGTCAGACGACTCGGCGCGCGGCGAGGATGTCCGGCCGCCAAGAGGCGAGAGTCGAGATCTTGACCACGTCACCGGACTTCGGAGCCTGCAAAATCAGCCCCTGGCCGATGAACATCCCGACGTGTTCCGGCACCGCTGCTGTGCCGCGAGTGAAGAGCAGATCGCCGGGCTTGAGGGCATAGACGCTGACCGCCTTACCCTCCTTGACCTGCGTGTACGTCGTCCGGGAAATCGACACCCCACCGGCCTTGTACGACGCCTGCATCAACGACGAGCAGTCACAGCGGCCCATCGGGTCCTGACCGCGCGGATCGGTACAGCTGCCACCCCACTGGTACGCAGTGCCAAGCTGACCCAGCCCCCAACGGATCGCTGTGCGAACCGACTTGGGCGCATCAGCCGGGACCTTGTAGCCCTTGGGGACGGACCCGGCCGGGATCGGGCCGAACCCGCTCCCATCGCCTCCCGTCCCACATCCACCAGAAGGGACCTCCGGCTCGGCGTCCTTGCCGTCGTCCTTGCCGGAACCGCCCTTGGCGGGGAGGTCCTTGGCGATGGCCTTCTGGAGCGCCGTGGCCAGCGGTTCCCACTTGGCGTAGGCGTCCGGGAACCCGCTCGCCTGGACCGCCTGCGCGGCCTGGGCGACGGTCATCGACTGCCAGCCCGAGACCTTCAACAGCCCCTCGTAGAACTGCGTCGAGGCATGCACCGGATCCCGGACCTGCTGCGCGGTACCCCAGCCCTGCCTGGGACGCTGCTGGAACAGGCCGAGAGAATCCCGGTCGCCGTAGGCCAAGTTCCGCAGCCCCGACTCCTGCAAAGCAGTCGCCAGCGCAACGATCTGCCCGCGCGGGGGCACCTTCATCGCCACGCCAGTGGCCAGGATCGACTTGGCGTTCGGGATCTGCTCCTTCGGGTTATCCAGCCCCGCAACGGACACAGAACCCTTGCCGCCGCCCTTGAGGATCGACTCCACCTGTTCGGCCACGGCCTTGGCATCCACCGCACCGGCACCACCGGCTTCGCCGCAAGCGGCCTGGGCATTGCTGGCGCCGGCCAAGGCGACGGCGATGGGCGCGATCACCAGCATCGGGGCGAGGACGACACCCCCGGCTATCGCTGCGACCTTCTTCACAGCCCGCCACCGGACGCTCGGCGTATCCAGATATCCGGCTCGGGCGAGGGGCGTGCCTGGGCATGCTGCATCAGCAGCTCCTTACTCGTAGGCAGCGTGGCGCCGGCGTTCTCGTCGAAAAGGCCACCGGCACCACACCGGTTAAACACTCGAAAGTCCCCGAAGGGAGGGCCGCGCGCTTCAGAGCTGCTAACTCCGAAGCGCCAGCCCCTTTATTGCAAGGCGGCAGCCAGCCGCGCTCGTAATCTCAGGCGCCACACGGTGAATTCCTCTATCTCGCATCCGTCAGGGGTTTCACGGGTGCCGAATGGGCCGCCGATTGGACGAGGTAACACGCATCAGCACAGCTCAACAGGGCCGGGACCAGGACCGGTCCTGCGAACATGCCGAGACTGTAGGGACAAAATCCGGCCGCACCAAACGAGCCGCGATCATGAAAGGAACGACCAAGATCACGTCATTGGGTGCGGCCGGAAAAAGGCGCTAACCTCCAGCCCACTGCCCGCCCGGTCAGCCACCTGTGCGGTTGTCCCGAGCAGTTCTTGCACGCATATTCCGTTCCACGGGGGCGTGCATGTGGTCGTCTTCCAGAAAGAGAGATTCGCCGATGTCCTCGTACACCCTGCACCGAGGCGACGCGCTCACCGTCCTGAAGTCCCTCCCGGACGAGAGCGTCGATGCCGTCATCACCGACCCGCCCTATAACTCCGGCGGACGCACCAGCTCCGACCGCACCGCCCGCACCGCACGAGCGAAGTACACCAGCGGCGACGCCCGCCACGACCTCGCCAACTTCCCCGGCGAAAATCGCGACCAGCGCTCCTACCGCGCCTGGCTGACCGACCTGCTCACCGAGGCATACCGCGCCAGCCGCGAACACGCCGTCGTCATGGTCTTCTCCGACTGGAGGCAGGACCCCACCACGTCCGATGCCCTGCAGATGGCCGGCTGGACCTGGCACGGGAAGATGCCGTGGATCAAGCCAGCCTCACGGCCCCGCAAGGGCGGGCCGAAGCAAGACTCCGAGTTCATCCTCTGGGGCGTCAAGGGATCCCTCGACAACACCCGCGACCTCTACCTGCCCGGCCACTACATCGCCTCCCAGCCCCGCAAGGACCGCGTCCACATCACCCAGAAACCCATCGAGGTCATGCAGCAACTCGTCCAGGTCTGCCCGCCCGGCGGCACCGTCCTCGACCCCTTCACCGGCTCCGGATCCACAGGCATCGCCGCACTGAAGGAAGGCCGCAACTTCGTCGGCGTCGAACTCTCCGACCACTACGCCGGCATCGCCGAACAGCGGCTGCGAGGTGCGCTGACCCAGGACGACTTCGAACTCGCTGGGCCCGAGGAGTGACGGTGAGAAGACCGGAAGACGGGCGCAGAACGCAGAGAAGGGGGGGGGGTTGACCCCAACCCGGGGGAAAACCCCCCCCCCCAGGGCGGGGGGGGGGCACACCCCGCCGGCGTGGGGGTGTATGGTGAAGG
>NZ_JBHYPE010000017.1:0-149148 GCF_042746015.1 Streptomyces sp. NPDC058773 | reverse complement strand
GGGTGCATGTGCACCCCGGCCGCCGCCGTGTGTGCGCCCGTGCGTTGAGCCGCGGCCGTGAGCCGGTTCCGTGCGCCCCCTCCGACCTCCCTCTTCTCCCCATTCTCGGCAGAAGGGGCGCACGGGGCGCACCCCCGGGAGAGGATTGTCAGTGGCTCCCGGTAGCGTTTCGGTGAAAACGAGGAGCGGGCGGGCATCGGCGGAAAAAGACCATGTGCGGTCAGCTGCTGCGGCACGCCCCGGAAAATGCCGTATCCGCTGCAGGCCATGGCGAGGCGGCATGGAGCGTCGGAGACAAGGAAGGACGGCGAACTGCCGTGTATCGCTGGGAAATCACCCGGGCCGCACTGGCGCAGCGTGTTTTCGCCATCGTCCGCAGCCGGACGTATGACGAGGCCAGCGCCACCGCCGACACCCTGCTGTCGGCGGGCATCACCAGCCTGGAGATATCCCTCACCACCCCGTTCGCCCTGGAAGCGGTCACCACGCTCACCCGCGAGCTGGGCGACGACGCGGTCATCGGCGCCGGCACGGTCCTTGACGCGGCATCGGCCAGGATGGCGGTCGACGCGGGCGCCCGGTTCCTGGTCTCGCCCAGCCTTGACGCCGAGGTCATCCGTACGGGCCACCGCTATGGCGTCCCGGTGTTCGCCGGGGTGGCGACGCCGACCGAGATGGTCCGCGGACTGGAGCTCGGGGCGGACGCGCTCAAGCTGTTCCCCGCCTCGGCACACGACCCGTCCTGGCTGGCGGAGGTCCGTGCCTCGCTGCCGCAGGTGCCGGTGCTGCCGACGGGCGGGGTGACGGTCGACAGCGCACCGGAGTGGATCGCCGCGGGTGCCGTCGCCGTCGGCATGGGTGCGGCGCTCTCCGACGGTGACCGCGACACCGTCACCAAGCGTGCCGCCGATCTCCTCACCCGACTTGAGGAGGCCGCTCCGGACCGCCTGATGGCCCGAGGCGCCGCGGACTTCTGAGGGGTTGAGGGAGGGGAGGGGCTTCCTCAAGGGGAGGCGCACGCCAGGGGGTTCACCCGTGCCCGGGGCTCTGCGACGCTGAGCGCTTCGATCATGCGGCCATGCCGTCGCGTACCGGAGTCACAGGAGCCCCCATGAAGCGCGCCGCCACCCTCTCCGCCCTCGCCTGTCTGCTCGCCGTGACCGCCGCCGCACCGGCGGCCTCGGACACCCCCGCCGCGGTACGCGAAGCCGCCACGGTCAGGGCCTTCACCTCCACCTCCGCCGGAAAGGCCTCGGCCCTCGATGCCGTCCCCCGGCGCGGGGTGCTGCGCGTCTGCACCACCGGCGACTACCGCCCCTTCAGTCACCGTGACCCCGCGACCGGTAAGTACCGCGGCGTGGACATCGAGATGGCCGGGGATCTCGCCAAGAGCCTGGATGTCAGGCCGCGTTATGTGGCCACGACCTGGGCGGATCTCGTCGGCGATCTGTCGGCCGGACGCTGCGACATCGCCATGGGCGGGGTCTCGGTGACCCTCCCGCGCGCCCGCTCCGTGTACTTCAGCGAGCCCACCCGCACCGACGGCAAGACGCCCATCGTCCGCTGCACGGACAAGGACAGGTACCGGACGCCGGCGCAGATCGACCGGCCCGGAACGCGCGTCATCGTCAACCCGGGCGGCACCAATGAGGAGTTCGCCCGCACCCACCTCCACCGGGCCGCCCTCACGGTCCATCCGGACAACACCACGGTCTTCGACGAGATCATCGCGGGCCGCGCCGATGTGATGATGACCGACGCCAGTGAGACCCGCTACCAGGCCAAGATCCACCCCGAGCTCTGCTCCCTCCACCCGGACAAGCCCTTCACCTTCTCCGAGAAGGCCTACGCCCTGCCCCGCGGCGACGACGAGTTCAAGGCGTATGTGGACCAGTGGGTGCACCTGGCGACCCACGACGGCACGTACCGGAAGTACGAGGAGGCCTGGATGAAGTAGCCGGGAGGGGTCTCGCGGGTCAAGGGTGCCGCGTGCCGTTTTGGAGGGGCGGCTCTCATATCGGGGCGGGTCTTCGGACGTAGCGCGCGAGGCGGAGGGTGAGATGGCCGGTTCGGGGCGGGCGAGTGCGGTGTTCGACCGCCGCCACGGCCCTCGGCCCGGCCCATCGTCACCGGCGGCTTCTCCATCCAGTACGTGCGCCCGGCGCTCGGCCGCACCCTGCGCGCCCGCGCCGAAGTCGTCCAGGCCGGCCGCCGGCAGGCCGTGTGCCGCTGCGAGCTGACCATGCTCGACGCGGAGGGGACGGAGAGCGTGTGCGCGGTGGCCCAGGGCACGGCGATGACACTCAACGGGCCTGCGGGCGGCGGTGAGGGCTGGGACGGACACGTCCCAGCCGGCGCCCGTCGCCGCTCAGTCCTCGGCTGCGGCCGTGGTGCCCTCGGTGCCGTGGGACGGTGCGCGGTGGCTGAGGACGTTGATGATCCGGCCGTTGGGGTCCTTGACGAAGAAGCGGCGGACGCCCCACTCCTCGTCCTGGAGGGGGCGGATGATCTGCGCCCCGGCGGCCACGACGGCGGCGTAGGCGGCGTCCACGTCGTCGACCTCGATGCTCATGTCGGGGGTGACCGGGGCGGACTTGTCGTGGGTCATGAAGGTGAGCTGCGCCGTGGGGTTGGCCGGGGAGGCGAGGGTCATGACCCAGCCGAGGTTCATGACCTCCTCGAAGCCCAGCAGGCCGTAGAACGTGCGGTTTTTGTCGAGGTCGTCGGAGTGGATGTCGGGGACGACGCGGCGTACGGGCATGGGCTCCTCCGGGACGTGCGGGCGGTCGGGGCACGGGCGGGCGCCCGGCCCGGTGTGCGGTCACGGCTGTCCGAGGCCGAGTGTTCCGGCGTACGGGCCGGGTCGGGGTACGGGCCGGGTCGGGGTCGAGTATCGCCGTGTACGGGCAAGACCTCGCCCGCCCACGCCCACGCCCACGATTTCCCGGGCCGGCCCGGCCCACCGGAACCCACCGCATCCCCCGCCATGTCCGGACAATGTGACCTCCGGACTTCCCGTCATCTGTCGGGGCGGATACGCTCGCGAGCGTGGGGAAACGCGATACGGAACAAGCCCTGGGTGCCGATGGCCCGGTCCAGTTCAGCGTGGACCGGAGCAGTCCGGTCCCGTTGTACTTTCAGCTGTCCCAGCAGCTGGAGGCCGCGATCGAGCACGGGAAGCTGGCGCCCGGGAGTCTGCTCGGCAATGAGATCGAGCTGGCCGGCCGGCTGGGCCTGTCCCGGCCGACGGTGCGGCAGGCGATCCAGTCGCTGGTCGACAAGGGCTTGCTGGTGCGCCGGCGCGGTATCGGCACCCAGGTCGTGCACAGCCAGGTCAAGCGTCCGCTGGAGCTGAGCAGCCTCTACGACGACCTGGAGGCGGCCGGGCAGAAGCCCGCCACCCGGGTGCTGCGCAACACCACCACCGAGGCCGACGCCGAGGTCGCCGCCGCGCTCGGGATCGCCGAGGGGGCGGAGGTCGCGCTGGTCGAGCGGCTGCGGCTGGCCCATGGTGAACCCGTCGCGCATCTGCGTAACCACCTCCCCGCCGGGCTGATCGAGCTGAAGACCGCCGACCTGGAGGGGACCGGGCTCTACCGCCTGATGCGGTCGGCCGGTATCACCCTGCACAGCGCCCGGCAGGCCGTCGGGGCCCGTGCCGCGACCGTCGAGGAGGGGGAGCGGCTCGACGAGCCCGAGGGGGCCCCGCTGCTCACGATGCAGCGGACGACCTTCGACGACACCGGGCGCGCGGTCGAGTTCGGCTCGCATGTCTACCGGGCGTCCCGCTACGCCTTCGAGTTCCAGCTGCTGGTACGCCCCTGAGCGGAGTGGGGGGAGCGGGCGCGGGGTGCGGTGAGCCGTACCGCCCCGAGGACTTTCCGTGCCGGTCATCGTGCCCTTCCGGGCGAGCCCCTGCGGGCCGTGATGCCGGGAATATCACGCTATGCAGGTCCGTCGCGACCGGGCTTCGTCATAATGTTCTGACAAACCATTGACGTGGCTCCGCGCGCGCCGTTACAAACTCCTCCAGCCGCATTCCGGCGGCCGGGAGAAAAGGCGGTCCCACGATGATCGGCGTGCGCACGACTGGCCCCCGCACTGTCCACGGCGTCGCGCCGCGCGGCACCGCCGCCTTAACGGCGGCCGTCGCGCCGGCCACCGGATGCGGCGCCGCCGGCAGGCCGGCGCGCACCGGGCCCGGCCCGGACACCGAGAAGGACCGACCACATCTCACCGCGTACGCCGGGCCAGACACCCGGTGCAGCCCCAGGGAAGACGGGACCCCATGAACCGGGACAGATCACCGGTAACGGATACTTGGCCGGTTGGGCCCGGCCGTCCGGCGCCGGTGTATGACACCACAGAGCAGTCAGCCGGCCCAACCGGACAGCGAATACAACCAACGCAGCCGACACGGCACGATCAGCGGGAAGGGCGAGTCCTCGTGGCACGGGTTCGGAGAAGGGGACGCGTCATCGGCGCCGTGCTGGCGGCGGCGCTGGGCGCCTCCCTGGCGGGGTGCAGCAGCACCGGAGGTCTGCGCGCCGAGCAGGAGCGGGCCGCGCAGGCCGCCGGCGGCAAGGCCGCGGTGAACACCCCGCGGTGGACGTTCGCGATGGTCACCCACTCGGGAGACGGCGACACCTTCTGGGACATCGTGCAGAACGGCGCCCAGCAGGCGGCCGTCAAGGACAACATCAAGTTCGTCTACGGGCACGACAAGGAGGCCCAGCGGCAGAGCCAGCTGGTGCAGTCCTATATCGATCAGAAGGTCGACGGGCTGATCGTCTCGCTGGCCAAGCCCCATGCGATGAAGGACGTCATCGCCAAGGCCGAGAAGGCCGGTATCCCGGTGATCACGGTGAACTCCGGAGCCGAGGAGTCCAAGGCGTTCGGTGCGCTCAGCCACATCGGGCAGGACGAGAAGGTGGCCGGCGAGGCGGTCGGCGAGGAGCTGAACAAGCGCGGCCGCAAGAAGGCCCTGTGCGTCCTGCACGAGCAGGGCAATGTCGGCCATGAGCAGCGCTGCGACGGCGCGGAGAAGACCTTCAAGGGCGATCTGCAGAAGCTGTACGTCGAGGGCACCAACATGCCGGATGTGCAGTCCTCCATCGAGTCCAAGCTCCAGTCGGACAGCGGCATCGACGCCGTCGTGACGCTCGGCGCGCCCTTCGCCGCCACCGCCGTCAAGGCCAAGGAGCAGGCCGGCAGCAAGGCCGAGATCGACACCTTCGACCTCAACGCCCAGGTCGCCACCGGTCTGAAGGACGGCTCCCTCGGCTTCGCCGTCGACCAGCAGCCCTATCTCCAGGGCTATCAGGCCGTCGACCTGCTGTGGCTGTACAAGTACAACTCCGATGTCCTCGGCGGCGGCAAGCCGGTGCTCACCGGGCCCCAGGTGATCACCAAGAAGGACGCCGCCGCGCTGCAGGAGTACACGAAGCGGGGGACCCGATGAGCGACACCGCGGCACCGCCGCTGCCGCCCGCCGGACCGGCCGGGAGCGGAGGCGACGAACGGCTGCTGCACCGCTCCCTGGTCCGCCGGCTGATGGGCCGCCCCGAACTGGGCTCCGTCGTCGGTGCCGCCGCGGTCTTCGTGTTCTTCTCGATCGTCGCCGAGCCGTTCCTGCGGGCGTCCAGCCTGTCCACCGTGCTCTATGCGTCCTCGACGATCGGGATCATGGCGGTGCCGGTGGCGCTGCTGATGATCGGCGGGGAATTCGATCTCTCGGCCGGTGTCATGGTCGTCAGCTCGGCGCTGATCTCGTCGATGTTCAGCTACCAGATGACCGCCAACACCTGGGTGGGCGTCGGGGTGTCGCTGCTGGTCACCCTGGCCATCGGGGTGTTCAACGGGGTGCTGCTGACCCGTACGAAACTGCCCAGCTTCATCATCACGCTCGGCACCTTCTTCATGCTGACCGGCCTCAACCTCGGCTTCACCAAGCTGATCAGCGGCACCGTCTCGACGAAGACCATCGCCGACATGGAGGGCTTCGACTCGGCCCGTACGGTCTTCGCCTCGCATCTGACCCTGGGCAGCGTCGACATCCAGGTCACCATCCTGTGGTGGCTGGCGCTGGTCGCGGTGGCCACCTGGGTCCTGCTGCGGACCCGCGTCGGCAACTGGATCTTCGCGGTGGGCGGCAACGCCGATGCCGCACGGGCGGTCGGCGTCCCGGTGACGAAGACGAAGATCGGCCTCTACATGGGCGTCGCCTTCGCCGCCTGGGTCTCCGGACAGCATCTGCTGTTCTCGTACGACGCGATCCAGTCCGGCGACGGCGTGGGCAACGAGTTCCTCTACATCATCGCCGCGGCGGTCGGCGGCTGTCTGATGACGGGCGGCTTCGGCTCGGCGATCGGCGCGGCCGTCGGCGCCTTCATCTTCGGCATGGCCAGCAAGGGCATCGTCTACGCGCAGTGGAATCCGGACTGGTACAAGTTCTTCCTCGGCGCGATGCTGCTGCTCGCCACGCTCCTGAACGCATGGGTCCGCAAGCGGGCGGAGGAAAAGGCATGACAGCGCTGGTCGAGCTGACCGACGTCAGCAAGTACTACGGCAACGTCCGGGCCCTGGAAGGCGTCTCGTTGGAGGTGCACGCGGGCGAGATCTCCTGTGTGCTCGGCGACAACGGCGCCGGCAAGTCCACCCTGATCAAGATCATCGCGGGGCTGCACCGGCACGACGCCGGCTCGTTCACCATCGACGGCGAGGAGACCGCGCTCGCCAGCCCGCGGGAGGCCCTGGACCGCGGTATCGCCACCGTCTACCAGGACCTGGCCGTGGTTCCGCTGATGCCGGTCTGGCGGAACTTCTTCCTCGGCTCCGAGCCGACCACCGGCGTCGGCCCGTTCAAGCGGCTCGACGTCCGGACGATGCGCGAGACCACCCGTAGCGAGCTGCTGCGGATGGGCATCGACCTGCGCGATGTCGACCAGCCCATCGGCACCCTCTCGGGCGGCGAACGGCAGTGCGTCGCCATCGCCCGCGCCGTCTACTTCGGTGCCAAGGTGCTCGTCCTGGACGAGCCGACCGCGGCGCTCGGCGTCAAGCAGTCCGGTGTCGTCCTCAAGTACGTCGCCGCCGCCCGGGACGCCGGGCTCGGCGTGGTGTTGATCACCCACAATCCGCATCACGCCTATCTCGTCGGCGACCGCTTCGTGCTGCTCAAGCGGGGGACGATGGCCGGCAGCCACGCCAAGTCGGAGATCGCCCTGGAGGAGCTGACCCGTCAAATGGCGGGCGGCAGCGAGCTGGAACAGCTCAGTCACGAGCTGGCCCGCACCGCGACCCCCGAATTCCCCGGCGGTCACCGGCCCGAGTGATCTCCACCGCGCCCCGCGCAGGCCCCGGCCCGCGCGGGGCGCGTTACTCTCTGTCGCGGTGCGCGGGACGGTGCGAGTGATGCACAATCGCAGCGAACCAGCACATCGAGGCCCCGGCCTCCCGAGACCCGCAGGGACGAGACGACTCTTGCGAGCACGCAGCAGCCGCACGGGGGCATCACCCACGGCCTTCGGCCAGTGGGGGAGTACCGGCGAAGAGGTGGGTCGATGAGCATGTACCGGGACCGGGTGCACCGAGGATCCGCCAGAGCCACCGTGCTGCGCACGGTCGGCACCCGCGAGCGGCGCTCGCATCTGACCGCCCCCCGGGTGCCCACCGTCGGTATCGACATCGGCGGCACCAAGGTCATGGCGGGCGTGGTCGACGCCGACGGCGCCATCCTGGAGAAGGTCCGTACCGAGACGCCGGACAAGTCCAAGAGCCCCAAGGTCGTCGAGGACACCATCACCGAGCTGGTGCTCGACCTCTCCGACCGGCACGACGTCCACGCGGTCGGCATCGGCGCGGCCGGCTGGGTCGACGCGGACCGCAGCAACGTGCTCTTCGCCCCGCATCTGAACTGGCGCAACGAGCCCCTGCGGGACCGGCTCGCGGGCCGTCTCGCCGTCCCGGTCATGGTCGACAACGACGCCAACACCGCCGCCTGGGCCGAGTGGCGCTTCGGCGCCGGCCGCGGCCAGGACCACCTGGTGATGATCACGCTCGGTACCGGTATCGGCGGCGCGATCCTGGAGGACGGCGCGGTCAAGCGCGGCAAGTACGGCGTCGCGGGTGAATTCGGCCATATGCAGGTCGTCCCCGGCGGCCACCGCTGCCCCTGCGGCAACCGCGGCTGCTGGGAGCAGTACAGCTCCGGCAACGCCCTGGTACGCGAGGCCCGTGAGCTGGCCGCCGCCGACTCCCCGGTCGCGTACAACATCATCGAGCGGGTCGGCGGCCGGGTCGGCGACATCACCGGACCGCTGATCACCGAGCTGGCCCGGGAGGGCGACGCGATGTGCGTCGAGCTTCTCCAGGACATCGGCCAGTGGCTCGGCGTCGGCATCGCCAATCTGGCGGCCGCCCTCGACCCGTCCTGCTTCGTCATCGGCGGGGGCGTCAGCGCCGCCGACGACCTGCTGATCGGCCCGGCCAGGGACGCCTTCCGGCGCCATCTCACCGGCCGCGGCTACCGCCCCGAGGCCACCATCGCCAAGGCCCAGCTGGGTCCCGAGGCCGGGATGGTCGGCGCCGCCGATCTGGCCCGTCTGGTGGCCCGCCGCTTCCGGCGCGCCAACCGGCGCCGCGTCGAGCGCTACGAGCGCTATGAACGGGCCGGCCGCCGATGACCGACACCGACCTGCACACCGTGCACGACGACCAGCCCCCGCACACGCCGCCGCGCGCCAAGCCGCGCCGTCCACTGCTGATGGCGCTGATCGTCTTCCTGCTGATCGCGATCCCGGCCGGCTACATCGTCATCTCCGCCGAGCAGAGCCGGGACAGCGGCGAGGGCAAGGAACTGGAGGCCGCCGCCACCGGCCTGACCAACGCCTTCCCGTCCAAGGTCCAGCAGCGGATCTACAACGTCCCGGTACCGATCGGCTCCACGCCGGTCTACTACTACGAGACCAACTCCTGGCAGACCAGCTCGCTGTTCGTGCAGTTCCGGACCAACGAATGGGGCCTGGAGCACTACCTCGCGGCCGTCGGCACCAGCACCGACGCCCTCAAGAAGGGCCAGAAGACCATCTCGCCCGGACAGGCGGCCAAGGTCGGCTGGGACCTCAACACCGACGGGCCCTGGGCCGGCACGACCACCAAGGACCGGCCGCCGCACCCGTCCCAGCGGATCATGGTCAGCTATGACGAGCCGGGGCATCCGGTGGTGTACACGGTCTCGACTGTGAACTTCTGACGTCGACTGGCCGGGGTCGTGGCCGGAGGCCGAGGCCGGGAGCGGGGCCGGGGCTGGAGCTGACGCGGAAGCGTCAACTGGTGTGCAGCCGCTGCTGCGTGCGCTGTGCATCGGGGCGGCCTGAGCCTGGCGACGAGTTGCTGCTCGGACAAGGCGCCGAACGGCACCACGAACCCCGGCCCGACTCCCTGAGCGGGCGCCGGGCGGGTGGTGGTGCGGTGACGGGGAGACGGGACGGCGAGCTTCAGGGCGTCACGGAAACCTTTGCCGGGGGCTGGGTGGTGTCGGTGTCGGTGTCGGTGTCGGGGCCGGGGTCGGGAGCGGTGTCGGCTTCGCGCCAGCCGGGGGGCTGGAGGAGGTAGCCGGTGCGGCCTCGCCAGGTGCGGGCGCCGCGCGAGGCCATGCGCGAGGCCATGCGCGAGGCCATGCGCGAGGCCATGCGCGAGGCCATGTGAGAGGCGACGCGAGAGGCGATGCGAAAGCGCCGGTGTGCCAAAGAGGGGGCGGCGCCGAAGGTTGTGGGGGCAGCGTGGGGCGGCCTGCGGGTAACCAGGCCACCAGGATGGCTTGGCCGCCGGCCCGGCGGCCAAGGCTGTCAGTGGTCGGTGAGCCCGAGGAGGGTGGCGCGGGAGCGGACCTCACGCCAGACGTCGCCGGTACGTGGTTCCGCCGGCTCTGCGAGCAGCGTGAACAGGGCCGACAGCGCGCCGATGGCCTCGCTGCCGAGCTGACCGCGGATCTCGGCGTCGACCTCGCGGCGGACCCTGTTGAACGCCTGGAGAAACGCGTGGGCCTCGGGCGTGGGGCGAACGAACTTCTCGCGGCCGTCGCCGGGCGACCTCTCCAGGCTCAGATAGCCGCGTTCGCACAGGTCGGACACCTGCTTGCTGGCGGCCTGGCGGCTGACCTGCAACTCGCGGCCGATCCGGGAGATGGTCATCCGGTCGTCCGCGACGCACAGCCGGAGGATCACGCCGCTGGGCTGGCGCTCGTCCGTGAAGCCCTCCGCCGTCAGCTTCTGCTCGATCCGACGGCGGTAGCCGAGCCAGGAACGCAGCAACTGCGGGCCCAGCGGCGATGGTGGACTCTCCTCATCAAATTCCGCAACCATGGCTGACAACCTAGTCGCATGCGCCAGAGAAGCGCAACCATGCTTGACGAGTTTTCCGGAGTGTAAGCCCTTGCGGGTCCGCGGTGTCTGGAGCCGCCGAGGCGGGCCGGTTGCCGAATTCGCTGCTTCGTCGGGGCGGGCGCCGACGCAGTGCGGGTAACTGCGGGGGCGGACGACATTCCCATGCCGCACGTGCACAACGAGGCGATGAGGGGGCACTCCACGAGCCCGGCCGAACCGACGGAACGCCGAGTTGAGGGTGCGAGGGCTGCAGTGGGCGGCCTGAGCGAGGTCGCTGAGGCTGATGTGCTCGGTGAGGTTCGCCTCGATGAACGCGAGGGCCCCGCGCAGCGCACGCGGATGGCCGGGTGGAGGACCGTCGCGCAGCTCGGCCGTGTGCGAGTGCGTGCGGCAGCCGGACCTGGCCCGCGGGTTCGCGGTCCACGTCCACGTGCGTGAGCACGCTCATGCCGCAGCCCTCGGGCAGGCAGGCGCCCGCGCGACCCAGCTCGCCGGCGCGCGCAGCCCTCCCCCCCGTGTGCCCGTGTCAGCCGGGGCCGCCCGGCCTCAGCGGTCCTCGCAGGCAAGCGTCAGGCACAGCATCAGCACCTCGTAGGGGGCCCGGTCGCGCTGTGCGGTGGGCGTCTCCTCGGAGTCCGCGACGAACCGCCACTGCGACGGCTGGGCGTGCTTGGTCTCTGCCTTCTTTTCCACCTCGACATGGAGTGTGCGGGCCTGCGGATCGTTCGTCTCGACGAGTACTTCGTCCCCGTCGACCGAGAAGTGGTCGTGTAACAGGACCAGACCGAACCGGTCCAGATTGCCGTGCTTCTCCAGCACGGCCTTGAGGTCCCTGGCGAACTCCGCGTCCTGCGGGCCGAGTGGTTCTGCGTCTTCGAAGCGAGGAAGGCGGTGCGATGCGCGGCTGGTCTGCGTAGGCATGAGCATCTCCCTTCGACCGCGCTCTGCGGTCTCAAGACACCATAGACAAAGGGGGAGTTGCGGCAGAAGTGCCCCGACGGCGGAACGGGGCCCGATGCGAGGCGGACGGCGCTGCCGGGACTCAACGCCCATGCGGGCCAACGGCCGTCTGCGCCGGATCGTGCAGACCCGGCGGCGCTCCGGCCCGCACATGTGAGTACTCCGTGCGCCGCATCGAGGAGGGTGGCGTGCCAAAGATGTGCAGGGACTGGTAGCCAAGAGTTTCGAAGATGTTACGGACCAGACATCGGCAGCGTGCCTACTATGGCCAACTTGTTCAGACGCGTTATCCGCACAAGTTCTCCACCCCCCACGCGAACCCCGTGTCCCCTGTGCCCCCTTGTGTACCCCTCTGGAGAGACCGTGACCGAGAACCTGCCGAGATCCGCCGCCCTCACCGGCGGCCTCGTCGCCGCCGCATTCGTCCTCAGCGCCTGTGGCGCGGGCTCCGACGCGGCGACCAACGCCGACGGAGAGAGCGCGGCCACCGCGATCACGGCCAAGGACTTCGGGGGCATGGACGCGCTCGTCAAGGCAGCCAAAGAGGAGGGGACGCTGAACGCCATCGCGCTCCCCCGCGACTGGGCCAATTACGGCGCCCTGATCGACGGCTTCGAGAAGAAGTACGGCATCAAGGTCAAGGTGGAGAACCCGGACGGCGCCAGCCAGGACGAGATCAACGCCGTCACCTCCCGCAAGGGCCAGGACGGGGCGCCCGACGTCCTCGACCTCGGCAGCTCCTTCGCGTACAGCGCCGCCGAGAAGGGGCTGCTCGCGCAGTACATGGTCGCCGATTTCTTTGACATCCCCGACGGCCAGAAAGACACGATGAGCCGCTGGTACAACGGCTACGGCGGCTATATCTCCATCGGCTGCGACGCCGATCGCGTGAAGACCTGCCCGACCACCTTCAAAGAGCTGCTCAAACCGGAGTACAAGGGGAAGGTCGCGCTCAACGGCAACCCCAACAAGTCGGGTTCGGCCTTCGGCAGTGTGTATGCGGCCGCCCTCGCCAACGGCGGCTCCTTCGACTACATCCAGCCCGGCCTGGACTTCTTCGCCAAGCTCAAGAAGATCGGCAACTACACGCCCGTCCAGGCCACCTCGGCCACCATCACGAAGGGCCGGACGCCGATCGTCCTCGACTGGGACTACCTCAACGCCAGGTACAGCGACGAGTTCAAGAGCAAGGGACTCGACTGGCAGGTCACGGTCCCCAAGGACGGCAAGTTCTCGCAGTACTACTCGCAGGCCATCAACGAGGAAGCCCCGCACCCGGCGGCCGCCCGGCTGTGGCAGGAGTACCTCTACAGCACCGAGGGCCAGAACCTCTGGCTCAAGGGCTACGCCCGCCCGGCCCTGATGGCCGCCATGGAGAAGGACGGCACGCTCGACAAGACCGCGGCCGCAAAGCTGCCGAAGGTCTCCGGCACGCCGAGGTTCCCGACCGAGTCGCAGCTGGGCCATGCCAAGGACGACATCGCCCAGGGCTGGGACAAGACCGTCTCCAGATAACCGCGACTCCCACCAGGGCCGCCGCGGCGCCCGCCGTTCTCCGGAGCGGCGGCGCCGCGCGGCCGGCTGGTGCTCGCGCATTTCGGCGGCATTCCGCGTTGGACCCGGCGGTGCGGGTGTGGGTCCTGGTCACCTTGTACGAGTGCATGACGGCGATGCGGGAACTGTCCGGGCGCCCGCTGACGCCGTCCGAACTGGACCAGATGTACGGGGAATTCCGTGCGGTGTGTGCCGAGTTCGGCTTCTCCGACGACCTGCTCCCGGCCACGGCCGCGGACGTGCCCGCGTATATGGACCGCACCATCCGCGAGCGCCTCGAATACAGCGAACCCGTGCACTACCTGCTCTTCGACATGCTCCGTGAAGCACCCGCGCCCCGCCGCCTGCGTCACCTGAAGCCGGCCTGGCCCCTTGTGCGCACGGTGGCCGCCCACGTGATCGGTGCGCTGACCCTCGCGGACCTGCCGGAAGCCTTCCGCGAGCGCTTCAACTTGCCCCGCACCCGCCGCGCGGCCCTGCTGTCCTTCACCCTGCACCGTGGCATGCGCGTGCTGATGAACGCGCTGCCCGAGCACCGTCGCTACCGCGCCCCGCTGGCGGGCAGCCCCTCGACCTCGCAGGCCCCCACCGTCTCCACCGACCGTCCTTCCCCGCCCGAGGCAAGCCCTGTCCGGATTCCCGCACCCCGCCGCCGCAGGGGTGCCGATTCCCGCCCGGCGCGTCTTCGGACCTTCTTCCGTCAGGTCCTCGACCAGACCGGCGACGGCCGCATCAGCTCGACCGATCTGCAGGCCATGGCGCACAACGTGTGCTGGCCCCTCGAACTCACCCCTGAGCGCGAAGCCCGCGTCCATGCCGCCTTCGAGACCTGGTGGCAGCATCTGCGGACCGGCATGGATGCTGACAACGACGGACAGGTGACCTGCGAGGAGTTCGTCACCGCCATGCTCACCGGGATCGATGCCGGGCCGGGCTACCTTGAGCAGGGGTTGCATGTCGCGGTGCGGGCGATCTTCCACGCTGCGGACGCCGACGGCAGCGGACACCTCTGCGCCGATGAGTACCGCACCGTCTTCGGCGGCTCCCGGGTCCACCCCGCCGAACTCAACCACGGCTTCCGCCAGCTCGACCGCGATGGAGACGGCCGGATCACCGAAGACGAATTCGTCCAAGGCTTCACCGACTACTTCACCGCCCGCACCGACAACACGGCCGGCAGCCAACTCCTCGGACGCCCATAGCGTCCGATGCGGACGAAGTGCCGGGGTCTCGGCTGTGCTTGAGCTCGCCGCTTCCGAATCTGCGGGGCCCCAGGCGGCTGCCGCCGCCGGCCCTCGACGGCGGCAGCCTCCCCGCAGATGTCAGCCCTTGCGGGGGTAGAAACCGCCGCCGGCTTCGCCGTGGGCCGTGCAGTCCGTGTCGCGGTAGCGGTCGACGAAGGTGCCGGTGAGGCCGGTGAACGCGTCGTACGTCTGGTCCATGGGCAGGTTCTTGCTCACCCTGAACCGCAGCTGTGCGTGGACGGACTCGCGGGGCTTCAGCGTCTTCGGGCCGGGGATCGTGCCGCCGGCCTTGCCATCGGCCTGCCGCAGCGTCTTCCAGGCGCGCTGCGAGGTGTCCCAGTACTGCAGATCGCCGTACGGGCTCAGGTCGCGCTCGCCCTCGTTGTAGACATAACTGCCCAGACGGGCGCTGAGTTCGAATGACTTCAGCTCCTTCGCCGAGGCATTGGTGAGCGTGGCGGTGTAGGTCGTCCAGTGAGTGCCGAGAGTGATCGAATTGGGTATGCCGAACGAGCGGCCCACGAAGGCGTTGTTGTGGTACTGCCCGTTGCTGACGTCGTAGCACGTGGGGATTTCCGCGGCAGAGGCCGCCTGGGCGGCGGGCGCGGCGGCCACCGCCAAGGGGAGCAGTGCGGCCGTCGCGGCCGGGACCGACAGGGCGCGGCGCAGTTTCATGAAGATCTCTCTCCCGGTTCTTCGGACCCTTGGAGCCTTTGTTTCCGGTGTCATTGAGTTCTGAGGCCGTGGGTCCTTGGGTTGTCAGGTTCTTGGAGAAGTGGTGGGACTTACGCGGTGATGTCCGTGGCCCCCGGTCCGGCCCCGCCCTTCCGGCGGCGCACGCCGATGACCGCGCCCGCGCCGGCCACCATCGCGCCTCCGCCGACGAGAGCGATCGCCGGGAGCGCGGACGAGGAGCCGGTCGCGGCGAGGTGGGCGCCGCCCTGCGGGCCGAGGCCACCGGCGGAATCGGAACCACCCGTCCCGCCGCCGGACGCAGCGCTCCGGCCGGGCTCGGCCGTGCCGCCCGGCTTGCCCGGCTCACCGGGCTCGGCGGTCGGGCGCTGTGTCGGCTTCGCGCCCGCGGGGAGGATGGTGAAGTCGTACCAGGCTTCCTTGGCCGAACCGCAGGAACCGTCGCGGTTGCGGTAGTCGCCGGCGGCGATCGCGTACCCGGCACCGGGTTTGGCGTCCTTGACCACGCGGGTGCGCAGTTGGAGCGTGATGGCGCTGCGCGGACCGATGGCAAAGAAGCCGAACAGGTCGTCCGGCTCCGCGTCGTGGAAAGTCTTCCACCGCCCCGTCTTGGCATCGCGGTACTCGGTCTCCAGCTCCCGGTACGGCCGGTCGACTTCTTCGGCGGAGGACACCAGCAGGAAGGGCTGGACCTTCCCCAGGGGCTTGTCGGTGGCGTTGGTGAGCTTCATGGAGAAGGGAGTCCAGGCGCCGCCCGCGATCAGTTGGCGTGGCAGCCCGCGGACGGCCACCTGCAACTGGTCGGACTCGAACGCGCAGGACTGATCCGCACCGTCGGAATCGCCCGCGTCCTTGCCTCCACCGGCGGCACGATCCGAGCCGGCGCCCCCCTCGGTGGACCTTTCGGCGGTCCCGGCGGCTTTCGACGGCTTCGCTGAGGCGGGACGGGCGGCTCCGTCACGGCCCTGGGGTACCGAGTCACCGGCAGCGGCTTCGGCCGGCCGCCGCGGCTCGTCCGCTCTACCCGTTCTGCCGCCGCTCGTTGCGGAATCCGCTAACCGGTCCGCCGGTGTTGCGGCATCGGGTAAGCCGGGAGAGGCGGGCGTGCGGGGACCGGCCTGGGACACCGGCTCGGTTGCGAACGCGGCGGCGGGCGCGGCCAGTACGGCGGCGGGCGCCATCA
The DNA here is from genome assembly GCF_042746015.1 of Streptomyces sp. NPDC058773. Taxonomy (NCBI): domain Bacteria; kingdom Bacillati; phylum Actinomycetota; class Actinomycetes; order Kitasatosporales; family Streptomycetaceae; genus Streptomyces; species Streptomyces sp. NPDC058773. The sequence goes on along the minus strand of NZ_JBHYPE010000017.1, from coordinate 133,129 downwards.
CGGCAGCCGCTGCGGCGGCTGTCAGGGCGTGGCGAATCTTCATCCAGCAGACCTTTCTGATCCCACGTGCCGCCAGGACGGCGCAGGTTGACGTTCGTCACGTTCAGGTCGTGCATGACTCATGGTGAGATGCGTGAGTGCGCAGAACGCTTCCGTCTCCGCGGCGGTGGAGCTGTCCCGCCGGAGGCGGCTCCACCATCACGGAGACGGGCGGGCCTTTACTCGTGGGCGCTGATCACACCGCCGGCGCTGAGCACGATGTACACGCCGTTGGCGTCGAGCCCCACGTCGTGCCCCTTCGTCTCCAGCGTGGCGGCCACGCCGTCGTGGCCGATGATCTGCGCGCGGTACCGCAGCTCGCCGATCTTCGTGACCTTGGCCGTCCAGCCGCCCGCGAGCTTGAAGGTGCCCGGCCCCTGGTGCTCGCCGCCCATCCAGGAGTGGATCTCGCCGCCCATCGTGAGCACGACGTACATGCCGTTGGCATCGAGCCCGGCGTCGGCGTCCTGCCCCGTCGTCTCCATCGTGGCCACGACCGAACCGTCGCTGACGATCTCGGCGCGGTAGCGCTGGGAGCCCAGGTCGTAGATCTTGGCCGTGCTGCCGTCCACCAGGGTCTGGGTGCGGACCGGGGACCCCGCCTCGGCCCGGGCGGACTGCGCACCGCCCGACTGCATCCCCGCAGCGACCTGCTTGGCGCCGGTCTTGGCCTCGGAGCTCTGAATTCCGGACCAGCCCGAGGTGGTGACCTCGGCCGCGGCAGAGCTCGCGGTCGTGTGGCCCGCGGACTGCGCGTCGGCGGCGTTGGCGCCGGAGCAGGCGATCAGGGCGAGGCCGGCGGCCGCGGTCACGGCCACGGCGGCGATGCGCAGGGTGCGGCGACGGGCGGTGCGGGCAGCGGTGCCAGAGCTCATTTCAGGTCCCCCCAGGGGCAGTTGGTGTCGTTGTCTCCTCGTACGTCACCCACTCTGGTCCGGACCACTATCGAGAAGCTGCCGCTCCGCTAACAACCGGCTAACACGGGTGTGAGCAGGGGCGGCAGCCACGCGGCCCATCGCACACGACCCGGCTCGGTGCCGGGATACTCCACCATCGACCGACGAGTATGGCACCGCCCCACCAGGTCACCACGACGTTGAAGCAGCACTGCGCTCCGAGCGGCCGCGATCAGCGAGACCGCCGAGCACGCGGGCGTCACCACTCTGGCCGCTCCTTCGTGAAGGATCGTGGTCTGGGACAAGTCGCTGAACTGAGGGTTCACTGATCCGCTCTGGCGCATCTCCGTCCATCTCAGTCCGGTGAAAGCCGACCTGCTGCGCAGCGAGCCGCTGCGGCCCCTGCGCTTCATCGCTCACGGTGGGGCCTCGACGATCAGCACCCTGCAGTCGTACTCGTACTTCCGCCCTGACGATCAGGTGCTGAGGGTCGCCGCTGGTGCACGAGACAAGCGGCCGGGAGGCTTGTCGACCTCGTCATGCCGGCCCAGGCGAGAGCCGTTTCCTCAGTGCGGTTGACGGCGGGCTGCCGACCGGTCTGAACTTCCCACCCGTCAGGCACCGTTGAAGGACGACCGGGCGCTGTCGAGGGTGGCCTCCATGCGGGTTACCTGGCCCCGGGTGAACATGAACATGGACTTGTCGTCGGTGTAGTCCATGTAGTTGACGAACATGTCGCCGTCCGGCCCATTGCTGCACGACAGTCGAGGGAAGGTCGGGGTCTGGAAGTTGGGGCCGCCGGAGTTCGGGGTGTCCTCGACGAGGTCGCTGCCGTTGCAGCCGTTGTCGTCGTCGCCCCAGATGTGCAGCAGGTTGAGCCAGTGCCCCACCTCGTGGGTGGTCGTGCGCCCGCCGTTGAAGGGAGCGGAGGCGGTGCCGGTCGTACCGAAGAACCGGTGGCCGATGACCACCCCGTCCGTGTCCGCGGGACCACCCGGGAACTGGGCATAGCCGAGTATCTCGTTGGGGTCATTGGGGTCGAAGATGCGCGGACATACCCAGAGGTTGAGGTAGCGGTCGTCGGGCCAGGCGTCGTGTCCGCCGCTCGACGCGTGCTTGACGGAGTTGGTCCGTATGTTGAATTTCGTGGCCTGCGTCTGTGTGCGGGTGATGCCGTCGGTGGGCTGGCCTTGCGGATCGTGCGTGGCGAGGTGGAACTCGATGCGGCTGTCGGCCACGAGCGGTTTCCAGACCGCCGGAACCTGGTCGATGTCCGGATTGAGCGCCCGGAAGTCCTGGTTCAGCACGTCGATCTGGCTGGCGACCTGGTCCTCGCCGATGTTCTGTGCGGCGGTGTTGAACACCACGTGCACAACGACCGGGATGTGAGTCAGGCCGACACGTTCCGTTGCCTCGGTGCCGGCCTCGTAGGCGAAAGCTTGGTTCTCGATCGCGATCCGGTTCGTCGCGTATGCCGGGTCCTCGGCCATCAGCAGATGGTGCACCGGCATCGTGCCGCAGCCTCGGCGGGCAGGGGTGGTGGTCGCATCATGCTCGGACATGTCACATCTCCAAATGCGCGCGGGCAAGGGCGGTGAGGGCGCTGCGGGTCTTGGACATCTGAGGCGACGGAGGCTGGAGGCCCAGGTCGAGGAGGGTCCGTTCCAGCAGGTTCTGTGCGCCGGAGGCTTCCGAGGGATGCGCCCGGAGCGACAGCTCCAGGAGACGCAGGTCGGGCCCGACGCTCCAGAATTCCGCGGTGAGCGGGTGGATCAGGTCGCGACGGGACGGCTTCCACTTGATGGCCTGGATCGGGCCAAGTGGCACGAGGCCCTCCAGGTCGTCGTCGGTGATCTCGACGCTCGCCAGGAGTTCTTGTTGGTCCCGGGTCAGCCGGGGCCTACGCGAGTCCCCGTCTCCGCCATCGGCATGGGGCCGGTCGAAGTCGTCTTCCACCTTCAGCGAGGCTGCCCAGGCACGGTTGCGGCCGGTCCAGTCCTCCTCGATCTTGAACTCCCAGTCCTTCCCGTCACGACTTGCCTGCCAGTCGGCAGGCAGCGCGTCCAGGACACACGGCCGCAGTTTCACGGTCAGGTCGTCCGCATCGCCCTTCGTGGCTTTCCGTAGCCGGATAACAACTCCCGCCTCCGACAGGGGAAGATGAATTCCGTCACCGCCCGTCCACGGTCTGTCCCAGAAGTAAATCGTGAGGGCCTTGCCGTCCTCGGCCTCAAGGGAGAGCATCCGGCGCGCGGAATCGGCCGCCTCGCCAGACATGCTGATCTTTACTTCCACATCGGCGTTCTTGAGTGCATCCGCCATATTTCCTTTATCGCATGGGGGTACGCGGCCCGCATCCTCGTATGGCTCGTGGCCGAAGCCTGGGCCAGGCCCGACGGGTGACACCACGGATGCCCACGCGAAGTACGTCTGGTGCGGCAGGCTTTCGCAGCTGCTCGCCTTGGCCTCCCGGCCGCCGCCATCCGGTACTCGTCTGTCCCCCGTGGCCAGGGCGACCGTGCGATACGACGAGAGCCACGTCCTGAACTGGATACACCCCGGCTCCACAGCTGCCTTGACCGACGAGCGGACCTTGTCCGGGCAATGGCCGTTCACTACGCAGATCCAAGACATGTGCTATGAAAAACCTGGCATTACATGACTTGGGGCGAATTGATGACTGCATTCGAAGGTCAGCTTGTGGGTCGTGCAGCTGAGTTGGCGGAGCTGTCCAGGCTGGCGGAGGCCACGCTGGCAGGCGTGGGGCACGCCGCGTTCGTCGTGGGTGAGGCCGGTCTCGGGAAGACCAGGGTGCTCGGGCAAGCCGCGGCAGCGGCAGAGCGCAGGGGCCTGCGCGTGCTGAAGGGGAGCGCCCAGGAGCGGTCAGAGGCATGGCCGTTCGCCTTCATTTCAAGCTGCTTGGGGCTGGAGGAGTCTGCCCTGGGTACCCGGCGGGCCCGCGTCGCCGAGGTGCTGGGTGGCGATGCCCGTTACGGTCTGCCGGGCGCCAAGGGCGAGACGGCCGGGGCGTACGCGGCGGCGAGCGAGGCGCTGATCGGGCTGGTCGAGGACGTGTGCGCACAGGGGCCGCTGGCGCTGTTCCTCGACGACCTCCAGTGGGCGGACTCGGCAAGCGTGGCCGTGCTGCACAAACTGGTGTGTTCGGTGCATCAGTTGCCGCTTCTGGTGGTGGGAGCGCACCGCCCCGTGTCCGGAGCCGGGGAGGTCGGCCACCTGTCGGGGAGCCCGATCGCCGGAAATCGCACCCTGCTGGAGCTGGCTCCCCTCGATACGGAGGCCGTGGCGGCTCTGCTGGCGGACCTGTGCGGCCGGCCGGCCGGTCCGCGACTGCGCCGCATGGCCGAGGGGGCGGCAGGAAACCCGCTGTACCTCACCGAGTTGGTCGCCGCGCTGAGGCGCGAGCACGCCATCGAGGCCGGTGAGTCCATGGCGGACGTCGCCGCCGGCTGCTCGCTGCCGCCGCTGACCGCGCTGGTGACGCACCGGCTTCGCCACCTGCGTGATGACGTACTGCAAGTGCTCCGCGTCGCCGCTGTTCTGGGCGCCAGTTGCACCACCGCCGAACTCGCAGCGGTGGTGGACCTTCCACTACACGATCTGCTGGCCGTCATGGCGGAGGCCGAGGCATCCGGGGTGCTGCTGGACACCGGCCAGCGCCTGCGCTTCCGGCATGAGCTCATCCGGCACGCCTTGTACGAGGCCGTGCCGGGGTCGGTCCGGGCCATGCTGCACATGAGAGCAGCGCAGTGTCTGGCCGAGGCCGGGGCAGCTCCCGAACGCGTTGCCGAGCACCTCCTGGGTGGGTTGCCGAGCCCGGACTTCCTGATCACGTGGCTGGAAGGATCCGCGGCACGGCTCACCACGCGGGCCCCCGACATGGCTCTGCGGCTGCTCACCACGGCGCTGGAACTCGGCGACCCCACGGACGCCCGGTACGCCAACCTCCGTCTCCACCACGCCCTTGCGCAGCTCTCCTGTGGTCTCCTTGCCGAGGCGGAGGAAAGCGCCCGCTGCGCCCTGGCCAAGGCGCCTGACCCCGGGTGGGAATGCCTGATGCGCTGGATCGTCATCCAGGCCGCATTCGCCCGTGGCCGGCCTGACCTGGCACTGGCGGAGGCGCGGGCCGGATGCCGGAGCCCGGACGTACCGGCGATCGAGGCGGTCCGGCTCCAGGCGTTCAGCGCCGTATGCCTCTTCGCACTGGGCGACCTCACCGAAGCCGGCGCCGTCGCCTCCCGTGCCCGGCGCGCCGCAAACAAAGCCGGGGACCATCAGGCCCTGGCCGGCGCCCTGCACGTACTGGCAGCCAAACGATTCCTGGAAACGCCGGACGCCGAAGCGGTGGAACTTGCACGGCAGGCTTCCCGCCTCACACCGGACACAATGCACCCGGCGCAGTGGATGGGGCTGCAACTCGCCCTGGTGAACTACTACGTCGACCTCGATCTCGGGCACGACGCCCGGCGGACCCTCGCCGCCATACGCATCCCGGCGGAGCACACCGGAGGGATGTTTCTGCCCTGGTACCACCTGTCCTGCGCGCTCCTCGCGTTTCACACGGGGCGCTGGGACGATGCGCTGGCGGAGATCGCATCAGGTCTCGACTGTGGTGGCCAGGACGCGTTGAGCCGGGCGCTGCGGGCGGTGGCGGCGTTGATCGCCGTGCACAGAGGCAGGCGGCCCCTCGCCGAAGCGCATCTGACCGCTCTGCTGTCCGAGGACGACAACTCGACGGTCGCCGCCTTCTACGAGTATCTGCCGTTGTGCGCCGGCGTCCTTCTGGACGAAGCGCAGGGCCATGCGCAGCGCGCCTACTCGCGACTCGCCGAGGCGTTCGACAGCGGAGTCGGCCATCTGCCGGGCCAGCTGATCCTCAGCTTTCTGGCACCTGATCTGGTACGCCTCGCCCTGGCCCAGGGAGACCGTACGGACGCACAGCGATACGCCGCCGCCGCGCAACGGCGCGCCGACCACAGCGGCGGCCTCTACCACCTCGGTGACGCCTACCGCTGTCAAGGTCTGCTGAGCGCAGACCCGGATCTGCTCATGGAAGCGGTCCGCTGCTACCGCAGCGCTCCGCGGCCGCTCAGTGCGGCACACGCCCTTACCGATGCGGCGGAACTGCTGGCCCGTAGCGGACGGCTGGACGATGCCCGCGTCCTGCTCGATCAGGCGCTGGACACGTTCACGCAGATGGGAGCGGTCTGGGACGTGGCCCAGGCGACGTCCCGGCTGCGTGCGGTCGCCGTTCGCCGGGGCTCACACAGGACCCGAACCGGATTTCGCGACGGCTGGGAAGCACTCACCCACACCGAGCGCCTGGTTGCGGAGCATGTGGCCGAAGGGTGTTCCAATCCCGAGGTCGCCTCTCGGCTGTCCATCGCCCGAAGCACCGTCAGCACCCATGTCTCCAGCATCCTCAGAAAGCTGGCGATGACCTCACGGGTCGAAATCGCCGCGGAGGTGACCCGTCGGCAGAAGTCCGGGCGGCCGGCTTCGCAGGGCTGACCCCCTCGGCCCTCGACGCGTGGTTCCCCGGCTCCGCTCGCGGAGGCCGGGGAACGGTCCGACGGCGTGCCGTCAGATCACATGGCGGAGTGGACTCGGATCACGAGGGGAGTGCACTGCACCGGTCACCGGTTGTTGACGCACTCCTGAGCGGGGCTGTCGCTCGTGCACAGCACCAGGTTGCTGCTGAGACTGTCGGTGCCGTCCTTGGCGGGGACGGTGGCGGTGCCGTCGCCGGACCAGGTGTCACCGAGATCATTGGTGAACGTCCACTTACCCGTCACCGTCTTCATCAGCTGGCCCCGCATCGCCCAGCTGTAGTTGCCCGGCTTCACGGATATCTTGTTTGCATCGCTCACGGCGTCGGTCTGGGTCCAGGAGTGCTCGTAGCGTGCGGAGAGCGCGGTACTGACCTTGGCCGTGACGATTTCGACGTTGACCCCGACCTCGCTGGTGACGGTGAGGGAGGTGCCCACCGTATTGGTCTGGGACGTGGTCTGCGTCCAGGTGATCGTCCGCTCCCCGGGGTCAGTGCTGTTGTTCCACACGTTGGAGCTGACCCGCTTCAGGTTCCCCACGGAAGCCACGCTGTCGCCGGTGACCTCGTAATCGCAGGACTTGACCGCGCTGACGCTGTTGCTGCACTGCTTCAGGGCGTACGCGGTGGCCAGGTCCGAGAGAGTGGGGCCGGTGTAATCCGGGCTGGGCGTCGGACCGATGGTCCACTCCTGATTGCTGTCACCGTTGCAACCGTGGACACCCACGGTCGTGCCGTCGTTGCTGCTTCCCCCGAACACATCCATGCACTCGTTGGTGTTGACGTTCCGGATCAGGTAGTAGCCGTCACCACCGCCCGAGGGCTGCAGATACCAATTCTGCTTGGTGTTCTTCTGGTCGCAGTACTGCGGCTCGACGAGGTGGCCGTTGTCGGTGTTGAAGTCGACGCACTTCTGCGTCTTGTCGTTGCGGATCAGGAAGCTCCCGTCCCCGTTGGGAAGGATGCTCCAATTCGCCATCGGCGACTTGTTGATGACCATTTCGGTCCCGTAGTCCGGCGAGTCCTTCGCCAGATCCAAGGACGGCGCAAGACCGTCGCTCTGGGGCAGGCGCGGTGACAGGGACAGGCCGGTCATGGCGGGGGTTTCCGCGTGAGCCGTTCCGGTCGCGAGCGGAGAGACTGACGTGGCGAGGGTGGCGAAGGCGACCGCGGCAAACGCGGCCATCGTCCGCCGCACTGGCCCGTGGGGGGTCGGCTCGGTGATCATGGTTATTCGGTTCTCCTTGGGCAGTTCTTGCCTGTGGGGCGGGTTTGGTAACCAGCCCACTTGCCGTGGCAACGCCGCCCGGACAGGGGAGGAAAGCCCCCATCCCTGGCTCTGGCCCCTGCTGCGGCGGTGTCAACGTACGGGGCCCGGCGCGGCGTTACATCCGTCAACTGACGGAGGGCTTGCGCAACTGATCGTTTCAGCACCCTCGTGGTCGTCCACATCGGCCGAACCGGCTGGCACCCGCCACCCCCACGGGCGCGGGGAGCAGGCCGTCGCCAGTTTCGCCACGATGCGGATGTGGGGCCCATCCCCGCCAGGCTTGGGGAGCAGGAGGGCGACGAGCCGCCGTACGTCCGTGTCGTTGGGCATTCCCGCGCCGGCCTCGGGACGCGGCCAGGTCGACGGTCGGGTCGGGCACCTCGGGCGCGGACACCGGGCCGAGAACGTGGGCTTCGATGCGTTGCTTGGTCTCGCGGCCGGCGCCGGTGAACCGGCCGTCGGCGTCGACGATCCCGCGCCCGCGCGGCGAAGCCGTGGAAGGCCGCGTGCACGACCTGCGCCGGCACCCGCCCCATTGGTGGCGCGGCTGGCGAAGTAGCCGTCCCAGTGGGCGCGGTGGCCCAGCGCGGCGGAGCAGCGTAGCCATACGCCCAGCCAGACTTACGAGACCAGGCCTGAGGTCAGAGAGCGCCCGCTCAAGGCGAGCCGTTCGTCAGCAGCAAGTGGAAGGTGCGGTCCCGGTAGATGAACGTGACCGTGTCGGAACCGCTGCCATCGAAGTACGCCGGCCACTGCGGCTCCTCGCCACTGTAGTAGCCGGTGGAGCGCAGGAAATCGGGGCTGACAGCGGCGAAGGACCATGCCGGGCCGTCTGCGCCGAGCAGTTTTCGGGCGAAGCCGCGCACCAGCCACTCGGCCTCCGCCGCCGGATAGTGGTGGCCGTAGGGGCTGAACGCCTCGCAGAGCATCCAGCGCAGCCGAGCCAGGAAGCCCGCACGGTCGAGTGGGCTGACAATGGCGCGGAAGCCCTCGCGCAGGAGCGGAGGCCCGAAGGGCTCGCTGCCGTACTCGTCCGACAGGTTGTACCAGTCGCGGCGCACGTCGGCGGCACACAGCAGCCGCTCGAACAGGGCACTGCGCAGGAAAGCGCGCAGGACATCCTGGCGGTTCCCGGCTGTGAGGGGCACGTCGCAATCCGCCGTGAGCAGCAAGGTGTTGCTGTTCATCGCGTGGTCGACGGCTGAGAGGAAGGCGTCGACGGCGGGGGGGTCGGGATCGAACGGCGGCGCGGTGAAGTTCGGGGCACCCATGGCGGCAGCCTTGCGGACGGCAGGTCGTTATTTCAGCGGAGCGAGTAACTCCCACTCCGGATCTGTGAGTTCATGACGGCGTATCACCGCGTCGTGATCCACCGCTCGAAGGTTTTGAAGACGAACCCCCATAGTGTCCTGCGCCGGTAGTCCGTCGTTAGATCTGGTATGAGTTCTCCCGCTGGGGTGCCGGTGCCGCGTCGTGGTCCGAAGCTGCGCCCGTTGCTGCTGAGCGATGACGAGCGGGCTGTGCTGGAACGCTGGACCCGGCGGGCGAACTCCGACCGGGCGCAGGCGTTGCGGGCGCGGATTGTGTTGGCGTGTGCCGGTCCTGACGTCCCGCCCGTCGTCGGGGTGGCCCGGAGTCTGCGGATTTCCGCAGACACGGTCCGCAAGTGGCGCCGGCGGTTTCTTGCCGAGCGGCTGGACGGTCTGGCTGACGAGTCCCGGCCGGGCCGGCCCCCCACCATCAGCGTTGACCGGATTGAGGCGGTCGTGGTCGCCACCTTGGAGGAGATCCCGAGGAACGCCACTCGGTGGTCGCGGAAGTCGATGGCGGAACACAGTGGCCTGTCGAAGTCCACCGTCGGCCGGATCTGGCGGAGGTTCCAGCTCAAGCCGCATTTGACGGACGCCTTCAAGCCGTCCACGGACCCGTTGTTCGTGGAGAAGTTCCACGACGTCGTCGGTCTGTTCTCCCACCCGCCCCAGGGTGCGGCGGTCCTCTCGGCGGACGGGAAGTCGCAGATTCCGGCCCTGGAAGGCGATCAGCCGGTGCTGCCGACAGAGCCGGGCATGCCCGAGCGGCGCACTCACGACTACGTCCGCAGACGACGATTCCCCAAAGGAAGGGCAGTGTGGTGCGAGGGTTAACAAGAGGCTGCGCGATTCTATGCATGCTCGCCGGGGTGGCACTTCTCGGCGGGTGTGCTCAGGACGAACCGAACCAACCATCGGCGAAGGGGGCAAGCGCATCACGTGCCCACCCTTCGACGTCACCATCGGCAAAGGGGGCAGGACCGTCAAGTGCGCACCCTTCGAGGTCACCTTCGGCACCGGGTCCGACGGAATCCACCCGCCCCACATCCTCATCACGAGGCTCGGTCCCAGGTGCGACTGCTGTGCCGCACACTCCTGATGACGGAGTGACGCGCACGCAGAGCAGTTCCGAGGACCCGTTTCCCCCTTCGCCCAAGGAGCGGAAGCGAAAAGCAATTGGTTGGGCGGGCGTCTACAGCGGGGGATACCACGACCCGGAGTACGCTTCGCCCTGGTACGTGGCACTGGCTCGGCAAGACTGTGGCTCAGTGGTGGCAGATCGAGATGATCGTGCGGTGACCAAGGAACTGGTGCGTGGGCTTCGTGCGGTCTGCCCCGCACCCGATCCGGATGGCCGGCCGGATTGGGATGTGGCCGAAGAGGTATCCGACTCCGTTGAGTCGCCAGATGAAACGGCAAGCTGCGATGAGAGCTCGGGGTTCAACCTCTTGCAGACATTGGTCGAGATGCACAGGAAAAATCCCGATGTGACCTTCCGCATCGTAGAGGACGGCCCCGGTGCAGGGAGTTGCAAGGGGGCAGTGACATCCCGGCACAGGAGGTGACGACCTCCGAAACCAGCCCCGGTTCTGTAAGTGATCGCGGTGCGGGCACCATCCTGTGGCGACTTGCTGCGGTGATCGGTGCGGAAGTAACGCTCCTCGCGGCACTGTTGTATTACTTCGGACTGACTCGCAATCAGGCGGAGACTGAGTATCTGGGTTTCTTCCGGAGTCACTTGAGCGCTTCCGTTCAGCGTGAGATGTTGGGAAGCGTTCCAGCCTTGATCACGCCTCTTCTTATATCGACTTCGGCCACGTTGGTCTGGCAACTCTCCCGAGCGGCGGTGGAACGGTTTCTGGCACCGCGTCCGCATCTGTGCCTTTCGCTGGCAACTGCCATCGTGGTACTTCCTTTGAGTGCCTGGGTGATTACTCGGCCGCTGCCGCAGTGGTGGGAACTGGCGCTGCCTCTGTCTCTGGCTACAGGGGCAGTTATCTCCTGTTACGCAGGAAGGCTATGGACACGCACGCGCTGCTCTTCCCGGAGCTGCCAGGACGATCATCAATTTTCCTGGACCGCATCGGCGAGTATGGCGGCAGCGGGTGTGGTAGTCGTCCTGATTTTCTGGACGATGGGGGTACTCGCGTCGATTCAAGGCAGAAGTGCCGCCGAAGACTTTGTTGCCGGGCTGGAGGATCAGCCCTCCGTTACCGTGTTCAGCGAAAAAGATTTACGGCTGAATGCCGCGGGAGTGCGAGTCGCGCACTACAGCTCTGGTTACTATCGATTCCGTTACCAGGGGTTGAAACCGTACACATACTCAAGCGGGAAACTCTTCCTGCTGGCTCCCACATGGAGATACGACAGCCCTCGGGTATTCGTTCTCAAAGAACAGGAAGGGGTACGCATCGAATATGGGTGGCCCTGATGCTCCAGAGGTGGATCGTGATCTGGATGAGGCCGACGGCCGGTGGCGTGGCAGCCCGGGGCAAGGGTGAAGGACGAAGCCGCCTGCGGTTCTGCCGCGGCTGCCTTCGGGGACCGTCGGCAAGAGCCTGTTTGCCGCGCTGGACATCGCGGGAAACGTGCTGGGGTCCACCATGCTTCCCTGTGGTGGACAAGAGCGGTATGTGGGGCTGACGTGGGGGTCCGAGGGTTATCTGACGGGTGTGTACGCACGCGGCGGCGGGGCGGCACCGACGCAGCATCAGGCATCGCTGGTCTGCGGTCATATCGCCCTCGGACAGCTGATGACTGCGGCTGCCGGACCGCCGTGGCCGCCCAACCGGGTCGCCCTGTCCACGAACCCGTCGGGCACAGGGGAGATGAGCGTCGACGAGGGCGGCCAGGACGTGCGCCGGCACCGGCTTCCGTCCCTCGAAGTGGCGGCGGTACTGCGGTTGAGCGACTTCCCCGCAGCCGGCACGGGGGACTGCTCGGTCCATGACCGGCCGTGGATCTCCTGCCGGGGCGGGTATGTCGACGCGGACACGGCCCTGGTGGCTCTGCACAATTCCTACGACGAGGCCCGGGTCCTCATGTTCGGCGAGGACATCTGGGAGGAGCACAGCCACTGGCTGGCCGACCCGGAGACCGGCGAACTCCACGGCCGGATCGCCTACCCGATGCGCGACGTCGATGACGTGTGGCTCCTCGGCGACGGAACCTGGGTGACCGCGGAGTGGAACACCCTCTACCGCTGGTCGGTCCAGGGCAGCGCACGCTGAGTCCGGCCCCGCCACCGAGGGGAGCGGCCCGCCGTGCTCAGCGCTCGGCCAGCAGCCGCGAGGCGCCGACGGGCACGTTCCAGAGGCCCTCGCGGTGGCGGCCGGTGGCGGCCCAGGAGTCGGCGGAGTCTTCCGAGGTGTCGCCGAACAGGCGGACTTCGGGGGTGCTCCTTGAAATGCGGGTCGACAAGAAGGAGTTGGCCGGTTGCGCGGTTGCCGGCGAGGACTGCCGGACCGACCCAGCCGGGTGCGCCCGGTCCGTATGCGGCCTGTTGGTCCAGCAGAGTGCGCCCACCGCTTCGGACGGTGAGGCGTGTGGTCACACGGCCGGAGGGCTCGCCCGTGCGGCCGAGGATCTGGTCTTCGCGTAGTACGAGTCGTGCGGTGGGGGCGCGGCCGATGGTCCAGGACTGGCGCAATTCGCTGCCGGCCGCGCAGATCAGCGGTTTGGGGAGCCAGTGGAGCTGGGCGTGCTCTCCTACGGTCAGGTGCACGTCGTAGGTGGCGTGCTCAGGGGGCGGGCCGCGCAGGGCGAGGGTCGCGGCGGCGGAGGTGAGGTGGAGTGCCGCGCCTTGTGGGGCGGTGGCTTCGATGCGCAGCCGGTCGCCGCCGAGGGGGGCGGTCATGGCGCCGACGACGCAGACCCGTGCCTGGAGCCCGTGTGAGCGCAGGCGGCGCAGTTCGAAGGGGCCGTCGCCGTCGAGGACGGGCAGTGTGGTGGTGCCGCCCGTGGCGGCAGCCAGGATGCGAGCGGTGGCGCGCACCCCGACGACAGTCCGGTCCGCCGCAGTCCGGTCAGGTGCCGAGGGAGGCCGGCGGTGGTGACGCCGGGGCCGCGGAGCCGGCGCAGAACGTGTCCCCGTGCCCGCGGATCGCCAGCACCCGCAATGACCGGCAGGCGCCGAGTTCCCCGATCTGCCGGGCCAGCCGCGCCCAGGCCGCGCCGGGGAGGGCATTGCGCCGGCTGCCGTCACCGATGCGGATCTCGGCGACCGCCCCGGACCGGAACGTCGCGATGCTGACGTCGGGAGCGGGGACGGCGGTCACTTCACGGCCTTTCGTGCGTGCAGGTCGGACCATTTCCGCGGGCCGACCCCCATCGCGGTCAGCACCTGCGCGGTGTGCTCCCCGTGCCGGGGCGGCGGTGTGCGCACCGCCGCCGGGTGGTCGGACAGTTTGATGGGCGAGGCGAGCATGCGCAGGGGGCCGGCGTCCGGGTGGTCGAGTTCGGTGACCATGCCGCGCGCGACGACCTGGGGGTGTCGCAGCGCCTCGTCGACGGTGTTGATCGGTCCGACCGGTATCTCCGCCTCGGCCAGCAGCGTGGCCCATTCCTTGGCCCCACGGGCGCCCAGTGCGCGCTCGAGGAGCGGGAGCAGCTCCGCGCGATGGCGGACCCGGTCCGAGTTGGTCGCGAAGCGCGGGTCGTCGGCGAGTGCGGCGAGCCCGATCTCGGTGGCGAAGCGGCGCCACTGCCCGTCGTTACCGGCGGCGACCATGAGGTGACCGTCGGCGGTGGGAAATGCCTGGTAGGGCACGATCGTGGGATGGGCCGAACCGTAGCGCTGCGGAACACTGCCGGAGGCGAAGTACCCCCCGGCGACATACGTCAGCCAGGCCACCTGGCCGTCCAGCAGCGACACATCGACCCAGTCGCCGGTGCCGGTGTGCTCACGGGTGCGGAGGGCCGCCAGGATGCCGATGGCGGCCCACATACCGGCGGCCAGATCGGCCGGCGACACCCCGAAGCGCACGGGCGGCCCGGTGGGTTCACCGGTCACGCTCATGACGCCGCTGACCGCCTGCGCGATCGCGTCGTAGCCGGGCTCGTTCCGGTACGGCCCGGTCTGCCCGTACCCGCTGACCGAGGCGTACACCACGGCGGGATTCCGGTCGCGGACCTCCTGGTAGCCCAGGCCGAGGCGGGCCGCCGTACCGGGCCGGAAGTTCTCCACGACCACATCGGCGGTGGTGGCCAACTCCCGTATCAGGGGCAGACAGTCGGGGTCCTTGAGGTCGACGGCGATACCGCGCTTGTTGCGGTTGACGCTGTGAAAGTACGCCGCGTCCTCGCCCTGGAAGGGCGGTCCCCAGGCGCGGGTGTCATCTCCGGAGACGGGGTCCTCGACCTTGATCACATCAGCGCCCAGGTCGGCCAGCACCATGGTGCAGAACGGCCCGGACAGGATGCGGGACAGATCGAGGACCTTCAGACCGGTGAGGGCTCCGTCGTGGACGAGCCAGGGCTTGGGCTGTGGTGTGGTGCGCATGTGCGGTGTCACGCCTCTGTTCCAGTGGTTTCGCCTGGCGGCCGGACATTCAGGAACCCAGTTCCAGCAGGAGCTCCATGCAGATCGCGGTGGCATCGAGGAAGTAGTCGACGCGGAGGTTCTCGTTGGGCGCGTGGTTGGCCTGGTCGGCGTTGGCCAGCGGCAGGCCGATGCTGGGCACACCGAGGATTCCGGTGAAGACCCAGTCGGGAAGCGTGCCGCCGTAGGCGGGGATCAGCAGCGGATCACGCCCGGTCACCCGGGAGATGGCCCGCGCCACCCTGGGCGTATGGGGGTTGTCGATCGAGGTCCGGGACGCCGGTACGCCACAGACCATGCTGACCGTCACCTCGGGGGCATGCACCCGCAGATGGGCGACCACCCGCTCGAAGACCGCCTGCGGGTCCTGCCCCGGCGTCAGCCGGATGTCGACGCCCGCCTCCGCGGTGTCGGGAATGATGGTCCGGTCCACATCCCCCGTGGTGATCCCGTTGATCGTGAGCGTGGGGCGGTCGGCCAGCCGCTCATAGAAGGACAGCCCGTTGAACGCGGGGTCCATCTCGGTGAGTCCGATGTCCCCGAGGACTTCCTGCAGGTCGAGCGGGAGGGCTGCGAACGCGGCGCGGTCGGCGTCGGACAGCGGTTCCCGGCCGTCGTCGAAGCCCTCGACGAGCACCCGGCCGCTGGGGTCCTTGAGACTCGCCAGCGCCTGGACCAGCCGCCATGCCGGGTTGGGCGCGACATTGCCGAAATTCCCGGAATGCAGCGGGTGGCTCGGACCGGTGGCGCCGATCCGGAGACGGATCATGCCGCGGACTCCGTGCGAGACACACCATTCACCGGACTCATGCACCGAACGGTCGCTCCAGACCACGAGATCGCAGTCGAACAGCTCCTGGTGCGCGCGCAGGGTGTCCGCCAGATTGGGGCTGCCGATCTCCTCCTCGCCATCGAGGAGCACGGTGACCGTGCAGGGGAGCGCGCCGATGTGTTCGTCGAAGAGGCGCAGCGCCTGTAGGTGCGCATAGTGCTGCCCCTTGTTGTCACCGGTGCCGCGGCCCCAGATCCGCCCGTCCCGCAGGACGGGGGTGAAGGGGTCGGAGTCCCACTTCTCGCGTGGCCCGGCCGGCTGGACGTCGTAGTGGCCGTAGAGCAGGACGTGCGGCGCTCCCGCCGGCCCCGCGCGGTGGCCGACCACCACCGGCCGGCCCTTCCCGGCGAGCACCGACGGGGTCAGACCGGCCCGCCTGACCTCTTCGACGGCGACATCGGTCGCGGCGGGGAACCCCTCGCCGGTCATGCTCACACTGGGCTGGCTGACGTACGCCATCAGTCCGGCGATGAGTTCGTCCTGGCACCCCTGCACGAGTTCACGCGGCGTGGCGGGGAGTTGGGTACGGATCGTGGAAGCGTCAGTCATTGTTGACCTCGTTCTTTCTGGGCTGCGGGGCGGGGGGTGTCCGGGCGGGGAGTGGCCGGGCGGGGAGGCGTAGGGCCGGCGCGGAGGGCGTCCGGGTGGGTCAGCGCCAGGTGAGGAAGCGGCGGGCGGCCAGCAGGGAGGCGATGCTCAGGGCGCCGACCGCCATGATGTAGAAGCTGGGCGAGAGGTGACTGCCGGTGGCAGCGATCATCCAGGTGATGACCACGGGCGCGAAGCCGCCGAAGGACATGACGCCGATGTTGTAACTGAGAGACAGGCCGGTGCCGCGGGTCGCGGTCGGAAAGGCCTCGGACATCAAGGCGGGCAGCGCACCGAAGTAGCAGGCCTTCAAGACACCCAGGATGAACATCACCACGCCCATGACCAGCAGCGACGGACTGCCCGACAGCAGCAGGAACAGTGGGTAGATGCTGAGGACCAAGGCGGTCCCGGCGATGAGCATGACCTTGATGCGGCCGATCCGGTCCGAGAGATGGCCGACCAGGGGAGTGAGGGTCGTCAGCGCCACGCCGGACACCGCCGCCCCGATGAAGCCGGCGGAGGCCGGCAGCCCGAGGACCTTGTGCGCGTAGGTCGGCATATAGACGATCACGTAGGTCACCGCAGTGGACATCGCCAGTGCGCCGACCATGAGGAGCACCGGCAGTTTCTGGGTCCGGAGCACCTGGCGGATCGGGGTCACCGCGACCTCTCCCGCCGACGTGGCGTCGGTGAATTCGGTGGTCTCCGGGACATGGCGGCGGATCAGGTATCCCACCGGGCCGATCAACAGGCCGACGATGAACGGAATACGCCAGCCCCAGGAATCCAACTGCGTGCCGGAAAGGCTCAGACTGAGTACGGTGCCGAAGGTCGCGGCCAGCAGTGTCGCCGCGCCCTGCGAGGCGAACTGCCAACTCGCCATGAATCCCCGTCGGCCGGGGGCCTGTTCGGCCAGGAATGCGGTCGCGCTGCCGAACTCCCCACCCGCTGAAAATCCTTGCAGCAGACGGGCGAGCAGAATCAGTACCGGTGCGGCCATTCCGATGGATTCATAGGTGGGCATCACGGCGATCAGCAATGTGCCGATCAGCATGAGCTGAATGGTGAGCAGCAGAGCGGCCTTCCGCCCGGCGCGGTCCGCATACGTTCCCAGTACCAGCGCGCCCAAGGGCCGGACCAGATACGAGACCCCGAACGTGCCGAAGGCGAGCATCAGGGACACCGTCGGGTCGCCGGCCGGGAAGAATGCCTTGGAGATCGAGGCCGCGAAGAATCCATACGAGGTCAGGTCGTACCACTCCAGCATGTTCCCGGCGGTGGCCGCGAGCACTGCACGCCGTGCTCGGCTTTTGCTGACGGGCTTCTCGGCATCCATCTGATCTGTCTCTCTCAGGGTCGTCACGAGTGTCACTCCCTCGAATCGAGCAGGCGAACTGCCGCGAAGGGCGGCACCGCCGATGGGCGAGTCCGAAGCGGAAAAACGTATCCGGCAACTCGTTGAGCGATGACGCTAGAGCCACTCGATCGTTCGCACAATCGCAACTTTGAGAACACTTGATTGCCCAAAAAGCAACGCACAGGTTTTCCCTCACGCCGCGGGAAGGTCCGCCCATCGCGTGATCCCGCCGGGGGCGGCACGGGTGCCGTGCCGGGCGGCCAGGGCGGAGACGATGTCGTTCCCCCGGCCGTGTTCCGCCGGGGGGCGGCCGTCGGCAGGCCGGGGCACGGAACCGGCGGGACCCGCGTCGGTGACCTCGATACGCAGCGCACGGGGCCCCTCGGCCGCCGTCCGCGACAGCTGGAGCACGGCCGGCGGGAGGGCATGGGTGACCGCGTTGGTGACCAGTTCCGAGATCACCAGGACCGCGTCCTCAATGGTGGTGGGAGGCAGATTCCAGCCGGTCAGCACGGTCTGCGTCCGTCGGCGCACCAGGCCGACGGCCTCCGGAATATGCGGCAGCGGAATGCGGAATTCGGGGACCTGACCCGGCATCGCATACGAGCCGGAGTATTCGGTGGGAGCTGTCGCATTCATCGTTTTCCCCTGCCGCGGCCGCCTGCGGGAGGGTGCACACCCGGGCGGTGAAGGGAATTTAGGGTGGACCGCTGACTGATCGACGAGCCAGCCGCACGAGAGACGTTTCTCGTCTTACGGTCCGCCCGGCCAGGTGAGCCCGCAGGGCATAGGACGAAGGTAGACACAGCCCCAGCATTCGCACAATCGCAATTTATCGAACAATTCGTTGCCCAAAAGGCAATGCCCTTATACGCTGGCGACATGCTGAACAGTCCGGCTCTTGAGTACTTCCTTGAAGTGGTCCGCACCGGCTCGGTCAATGAGGCATCCCGGCGACTGCTGGTCGCGGGCTCGGCCATCAGCCGGCAGATCGGAAAACTGGAGCAGGAGATCGGGGTGCCGCTCTTCGAGCGCCGTCCGCGCGGAATGGTGCCGAGTGAGGCCGGCGCCCTCTTGGCTGCTTATGCGCGCCGCGCCGCACTGGAAACCGATCAGGTGCTCGCGGACATCCGCGGCCGCGGCCGGCTGGGGACCATTGTCCGGGTGGCCAGTTCACAGGGCATCGCGCAGGAATTCCTCCCGCACGCCATGGCCTCCTTCCGAAGGGACCATCCGGGCACCACCTTCCAGCTTCCCGTGGTGGCCCCCTCGCAGGCCACCCAAATGGTGCAGGACGGTACGGCCGACCTCGCCATGACGTTCAGCCTCGCACCCATTCCCGATGTCCGCGTGATACACGCCCAGCGCGCCCCGATCCAGGCCCTGGTCCGCTCCGACCACCCTCTCGCCGAGCGCAACGAAATCCATCTGCGCGACCTCCTCCCCTATCCGGTCGTACTCATGGAGGAAGGTGCCACGAACCGGCGTCTTTTCGACCTGTGCTGCGCGATCGAGGGAATCAGCTTCGAACCCCTGCTGGTCAGTTCCAGCTCCAGCGCCCTGTCGGCCTTCGTGAGAGAGGCCAACGCCGTGTCCCTGATCGGTCACATCAGCGTCCATGAACGCCTGCGCATCGAGGGTCTGAAGGCCATCGCCATCCTCAACCCCGAAATGCACCTCCGTACCATCCAGATCCAGGCCATGGTCGGCCGCCAACTCGCCGCGGTGGTACAGGAATTCGCCGACCACCTCATCCGCCAGCTCGGAGAAACCGAGGTGTAGTACCGACGCCTGGGAGGCTGCATCCGCCCTTATGGGTACGCGCGGCGCAGGGCAGCCGCGCGCCAACGTGTGACGCCATGTCCTGGTGCTCAGGGAAGTTCAGTGCAGTACTGGGAACTGACGAGTTATAGGACGCCAGGTGCGCGACTTCTGGCTGGGTGACGGCTCTTGCCGAACTGCTGGTACTCCAGCTGTAGATCGTGATCTTCATGTCTGGGGTGCGGCTTGTCGCTGGTAATGGCTGGTGCGTGATCGCTGCTGGACCCAGTACCAACGCCCGGCCCGCAGGCGGGGTTCGTACCGGGCGATCCGGCCCGCGATCCGGCTCATGGCCACCTCGAACGCCCCCCGGCCATCGGGCGGGATCTATGCTGTGGCCTGCGGCCACCGTCTTGTCGTTAGTCCACACAACTCACGATGATCAACGGTGGCCGTACCCCTGCGGTGTCTCCTGTCAGTCGCGGACGAGACAGAACGGGTGACCTGCCGGATCCGCGAAGATGCGCCAACTCCGCTTCCCATCCCCCTCATCGAGCAGTGAGGCGCCCAGGTTGAGGACGTCGTCCTGAGCTCGGTCCAGGTCCTTGACACCCAGGTCGAGGTGGAACTGCTGGGGCCGAGCGGGACCCGGCCACCGTGGCGGCTGATGGTCCTCCACTCGCTGGAAGGCCAGCACGAGCCCGTCGGTGTGAAGCGTCGCCCATCCGTCGCCGAGCGACCACCGCGGATCCGGCTGGTTCACTACGCCGCCGAGAAGCGACTGGTAGAACCGGGACAGCTCAACGACATCGGCACAGTCCAACACCACACACTGCAGCTTGGCGATCATGAAGGGCAGCGTCTCACGACGCCTGATCACGATCTACAGCTGGAGTACTAGGGGGTGTCTCCCTGGCAGCCCGCTCTCTAACTTGGGGACAGCCGTTTAACCGAACGGGGGGTTCGAGGTCGTTCGCGGGACGGCCGATGAAGGGCTCACCGAGCCACAGGACGTGTCCCGGCGGCGACCGGCAGGCGAACGCCGCCCTGCACCGCATCGTGTTCAGCCGGCTGCGCTTCGATCCCCGCACCCAGGAGGGCAAGAAGCGACGTGAGTCATTCGATGCCTGAAGCGATATGCCGCCCGAGGAATCTTCAACCTGGTCAGGACGGTACCTAGCGTTCCCCCGTTATAGGGGCGTCCGTGAGATCTGAGCCCGCGGAGCGCGCAAGTGAGACGTCGGGGCGCACCCGGCAACGCCGCCTCTCCGGGCTGGAGGACACCAGGCCGGTTACGAGCGTGACACCGCATCCGTACCGGCGGATCACGGTGAGCCACGAGCAGCCGGGATATCGGCTGGTCTGCATCGCCTCCACGATGCAGCGGTGGCGATGTGGGTGCGGTGCCGAAGTGCAGCAGAGGGCGGGGGATGTCACGCGGCAGACAGCGCAGCATGCGCACGGGCCAGGTGAGGCTCGTCTGTTGCACGGCTCGCAGGCCGGCAGCGCAGTGCATCAGACGAAGGCCGGAAGGTCCGCACCCCGCCGATCTCCCTGCTCCGGGCCGGCTCGAAGCACTGCGCGACGAATGACCCCAAACGAGCGAGGGGTTCGCCGTAGCGAGGGTCGGAGATCTTCCAGTACTTCAGGTCGGCGATGACCCTTCGACGGTGGCCCCGGAGCGAGTTGACGGAGCTCCCACAGCCGGTTCGCCCCGCTGATGGGGCTCTTCGTCCCGGGCGGCGACGACGGCTTCAACCGCACCGTGGGATTCTCGACAACATCGGTACCGGCCTCGCTGCGAACCACACGCCACGAGCAGGGAAACGCCGCCGCATCGGCTCTCCACGGGCCGGCTCCTGCATGGCCGGATACGGCCCTGCGCGACAGATTGGCCGACTTTCAAACCGCGATGTTGCCGGGGAGCCGGTGCGGGGACATGATCACTGTTCGTATCAACCTGATCACTCATCCAGGAGCCGATACGTGATACGTCCCACCGCTTTCCGTTCTCTCCCTACCGCCGCTGTCACCGCGGCCCCCGCCCTGCCCCTCGCGCAGGGAGCCCAGGCGGGCGCCCCGACCCCCGCCGCCCCGGCGACCGCCGCTGCCGGCCATCCCAGTCAGGTCCGCCTGGTCGACACCGACTTCATGCGCTCCCACCCGCGCGTCGAGGTCCGCTACGGCGACCCCGGCCCTTCGGGCCGGCCCCGCGTCGTCCCCTCGGCGGCGACGCTGATGTAGCGAGGCACCGGTGCCGCCCGACCCGGGCGGCCCGCCGGCCACCAGGTCATGGCTGGCGACGACCGCACCGCCACCGCCATCTCCCGTCCTTGCCGCATCTCCTTCCGCCTCGTGGCGGCGTTCCATCCTGTCGCCGGCGCAGCGACCCAGGGCAGCGCGGCTGCGTACCGCAGACCCCTCATTGCGTCGTTCGCTCGCATGCCCCGTCTCACTGGAATCCACAACAAGGGAGTTACTGATTTTCATGTACAAACGCCGGAGTTTACTCGCTTTCGCCACTGTGGGCGCGGTGATATGCACCGCCGGAGTCATGCCGTCGGTCAGCCATGCCGCCAGCGGTGGCGACGGGGAATGGGAGGGGTCCTACGCCGAAACGCACGACCTGACGGCGGAGGACGTCAAGAACATCAACGCACTGAACAAAAGGGCTCTGGCTGCGGGGCAACCTGGAAGTTCCCTGGCGGAATTGCCGCCGAGGGTCAGTGCGCTCTTCCGGGCCCCCGACGCTGTCGACGACAGAGTGACCCCTCCCGCCGAGCCGCTCAACCGGATGCCTGACGCGTACCGGGCCTACGGAGGCAGGGCCACTACGGTCGTCAACAACTACATACGCAAGTGGCAGCAGGTCTACAGTCAACGCGGCGGCAACCAACAGCAAATGACCGAAGAGCAGCGAGAACAGCTGTCCTATGGCTGCGTCGGCGTCACCTGGGTCAATACGGGGCCTTACCCGACGAACAAGCTGGCGTTCGCGTTCTTCGACGAGAACAAGTACAAGAACGACCTGGAAAACAGCAGCCCGCGACCCAACGAGACGCAGGCTGAGTTTGAGGGGCGCATCGCCAAGGACAGTTTCGACGAGGGGAAGGGTTTCAAGCGGGCGCGCGAGGTGGCGTCCGTCATGAACAAGGCCCTGGACAACGCGCACGACGAGGGGACTTACATCGACCACCTCAAGACAGAGCTCGCGAACAAAAACGACGCTCTGCTCTACGAGGACAGCCGTTCAAGCTTTTACTCGGCGCTGCGGAATACGCCGTCCTTCAGGGAAAGGGATGGAGGTAACTACGACCCATCCAAGATGAAGGCGGTGGTCTACTCGAAGCACTTCTGGAGCGGGCAGGACCAGCGGGCCTCCTCCGACAAGAGAAAGTACGGCGACCCGGACGCCTTCCGCCCCAACCAGGGCACAGGCCTGGTAGACATGTCGAGGGACAGGAACATACCGCGTAGTCCCGCCAAACCTGGCGAAAGTTGGGTCAATTTCGACTACGGCTGGTTCGGGGCTCAGGCGGAATCGGATGCCGACAAAACCATATGGACCCACGCCAACCACTATCACGCGCCCAATGGCGGCATGGGCCCCATGAACGTATACGAGAGCAAGTTCCGGAACTGGTCTGCAGGGTATGCGGACTTCGACCGCGGAGCCTACGTCATCACGTTCATACCCAAGAGCTGGAACACCGCCCCCGCCGAGGTGAAGCAGGGCTGGCCGTAACAGAGCCGGGCAGGAGGGCCGGGCCACCCGGCCCTCTCCGCCGGCCCGCCACGTCCGTTGCGGATGGCGTCGACTCCGCGCAAAGTTCAAGTCTGCTCCGCCTCCGCGGAGATGCGCCGAGGTCCTGCCCATCGGCGAGGAAGAGGAAGAGGACTGCTCCGCGTTCGCGGAGATGCGCCGCCGTATCAGATGACCACGCCTTGAAACTGCACTGCGCTCCGAGTGATCGCAGGCCATGCCGCCTGGGTATACCGGTTGACGTGCCCGCACGCTGGGCTCTGACTCGTGAGAAATCGGACCCGGGTGTCCGGTCATACCTTCGCCGATCACCACTGCGGGGTGTACTGCCACCGGGCTGCTGAGGCGCGTCCCAAGCGTATGCATGCCGCGAACTGGGCACTGTCTCACCGCTGACCGCCTTGCCGGCCCGGTGGCGAGGGCCGGCGGGCCCGAAGAGCAGGGGGCACGCCCCTGACTGGTGTCCCAAGTTCCGCAGACCGTCCGCCCGTTGTTGGCGAGGTGGTCCTTGGCGTGGACACGCACCGGGACGTTTGGGACTGATCTGGGATGGTCCGGACGGCGAGGCGGAGTACACGGATCCGGGCTTCTTCTGTGATGACCTTGGATGCTCCTACGGCCTCCTGATCGGGCGGTTGACGGGGATTCTTGAAAACGGCCAGGGATGCTCGTCGCATCACCCGCTCTGGTGCTCAACGAAGTGGGGAGTTTCAAAGGGGGCGTGGCCCGGGGCGTCGGCTTGGGTCTCCCGCTCGTGGAGTGTGCGGGCCGTGTCGAGACGTCGAGACGTCGGCTTCGTGTCGGTGGCCAATCCAGGACCCTCACGCACGGCCACACCAGCGATCAGCTGCCTGCGGAGAGGTTTCCGTCAAGGAGCTGTGCCGTGAGTTCCATGCACCGCGTCCGGGCCGCGGAGAAGCCGTAGGGCATCTTGGTGACCGCTTCGAAGGCGCTCATCTGGGCGTCCTCCTCGCCGCTCGCCTCGGCGTCATAGATCTCGAAGAGTTTCTCCTCGGCCGCGTCCAGTCCGGCCGCCTCAATGGCCTGGAGCAGGGCCTTGTGGTGGGCGCAGTGCTGCGCGGCGAGTTCTTCGACCTGCGGGTCGTGGGGGTCGACGGTGTCATCGAGGGCGGCGTCGGCCGCGTCGAGGCGGTCTGCTTCGGCCCGTAGGTCGGGGTGGGTGGCCAGGGTGATGAACACGCTGGCCTGAATTGCGGCTCCCAGCGGCCCGAAGATCCGTTCCGTGACCAGCAGGGCGTCCAGGTCGGAGGGGCGCAGTGCGCCCGAAGGCAGGTGGCTGAGCCGGTCCGTGACCAAGGGGGAGAGCAAGCCCAGTGGGCTGCCCACGGCCCGCAGGCGCTGGACTGCCGCGCGCTGACGCTTGATGTCGGTCTCCTGGGCGGCCAGGGTCTCCTCCAGCCGGCCCAGGACGCCCTCAATGTCCCGGGCTTCGTCGAAGGCGGCCCGCATGTCGTCCAGGCGGATGCCGGCCTCGGACATCTTGCGGATCCACAGCAGGCGGATCATGTCGTCGTAGCCGTAGCGGCGGCGTCCGTCTCCGCCTCGCTCGGGCTCCGGCAGCAGACCGATCTGGTGGTAGTGGCGAATGGCGCGCGGGGTGGTCCCGGCGAAGGCGGCAGCATCACCGATCTTGACCTCGCGGGGAGACGTGACGGAGGGGTACATCGCAGACAGGGCCTTTCGTGCTGTGGTGCCCTCGACGACACCACATGCCGTTGCGGCATATGCAACTACACACCACCCAGATCCTGACGGGCTATCGGGCGGTCCCTCGCTATTGGCGTCCCGTACCAGGCCAGGCCCGGAATGGGTGGGGAGATCCGGCGAGCAGATCTGATGGCACCCCGAGCAGGGGTTGGTTATTTTCAAGGAGCCCCAGCACGGTCGCCGGACGGTGTGCGGGAACTGGCCGCGACATGGGAGAGGGTACGGCCCCGGCTCGACGGGTTGCGCGGGGCCTTTGACGAGGATGCCGCCGTTCCTGCGGCGCGCTGGTTGCCCGACTTCGAGGCGTTCACCGCCCTGTTGGAGGAGTGGGGTCGCGTCCTGGCCGAAGCAGCCCGACGGGGCTGGGCGTTGGGGGGTGAGCGAATAGGGCGAGGACCGGTCGCCGTCGCCCGCGAGGTGGCCCTGCCGGACCGCCGTCTACAGGTATCGCGGCGCTGGGCGGTGGTGACGGCGGTGGCATCGTCAGCCGGCCCTCCCAACTACCCCCAGTTTCGCCCCGGCCCCGCGGACGCCTGGCAGTCCGCCCACCCGCGGCCGGACCTGCCCGCGGCGCGAGAGCACGGGGACGGACGGACCGGCTTCCCCACCGGCGCGCCCCGTGATCGCGGACGTCCGTGCCTGCTGTGTACCGAACCCCGCTCGACATGACGAGACGTCAGCAAGCGGGCGTCAGTCGACTACGCCGAGTCCTGAACGAAGAGGGCGCGGCAGTACGCGACTTCCGGTTCGCGCTTCGTCCAGATGGTGCCGGTGGGGGGCTCCGTTGTTGCGTTGCCGGACCATCCGGTTGGTTTCCGCTGCGCTCTTCGAGATGCGCGACGAATGGATCGCCTTACGGCGCCGCCACCTCCCCGAAGGTGATATGGGTGATATCTGCCGTAAGCTCTCTTTTGGTTCCTCCGCACTGCCCAACGCACCGAAATGCAGCCGCCAGTTGATCCCCAACAGCGCGGCGAGGGACACTGCCTGGCGGATGCGTGTTCCCGGCCGAGTGCCACTCGCTTCGGTATCCTCCCGTGCGGGTCACCGGAGGCCATTTACCCAAAGATTGCTGGGCAGTTGACCTCAGGGTTTCGTGGTAGCGTCCTTGTTCGGAGGGACAATGCAACCTGAAAGGGAAAACGTGAACACGGAGAAGATTGCCGCTCGCCGCCTCTCGCTGGAAGAGGTGGCGAAGCTCGGCGTGAAAGACAGGATCTTCATTTCCGCCGACACGGCAGAACTCAAGCTTCCCGGCTGTTATGTCCCTGCTTTTCTGACCAAGTCCGGTGAGCATTTTGAGGGCGGCTCGATCACGGCGAGGACCGTATTCCAGGAAGAGGTCTCCTGCCTTCCCGACGACGAGAATGAAGCCGGAATCTACTTGGCCGACGAGAACGGCTCGGCGACCATCGAGGTCCTCCAGTCCGCCGGTGTCGTGCTGGACCTGGCACTTTTCGTCCCAAGCGGGGACAAGGGGGCCCTCACGGCCCTTTACGCTGCGGCTCGGCAAGCCTTCGGCGCCGACGTCGTGCAGATCTGGCGCCAGGGCCTCAAGGAGGTTCCCGACGTGAAGGTCGACATCTTCGAGGAGCAGATTCCCCGGGGACGCAAGGGGAGCGACAGCCCCAAGCGTGACCGTCGCGCGGTCGACACCTACCCCACCCGTGCGGACTTCATCGAGTTCTCCGCGGGGTGGAAGCCGGTCGTTGAGCTTCACAGGCCGGTGGTTGACGACACCCCGACCATCTGAGGCGGCGTTACCTCTCGTTCTCGGCCTGAGAAAACGCCGAGAACGCATGCGCCGGCCCCGGTCGACCCCTGAGCGGGCCCAGGGAGCCGTTGGAAAATAACTCACGGACGCCGAAGCGCCGTTCCACTCGATGACCTCTCGAGGCAGCCCGCCTGACCAAGATCAAAGCCTGAAGTTATCTCTGCGACAGCCTTCAGGGCTTCGGCGTAGTCGAGTGAGGTCCGCTTCCTGCTCAGGCGAGGCCGAGGAGTGTGAGGGGTCGGCGGGCGTCACGCGCTATTGCGGCGACGGCCGGAGGCGATGTTCTTCGCGCCGTTCCGTCGCAGGGCGCCGAACGGCGGCTTCACCGTCGAGCCGGACGACCACGGCCTCGGTCGCTCGCGCGGCGGCCTGGCGACCAAGCTGCACCTGGCCGTCGAGCAGGGGCAAAGGCCCCTGTCCCATAGGGATCACCGCTGGACAGCGCGGCGACTCCCCGCACTTCGAGCCCGTCCTGAAGAAGGTCCGCGTCGCCCTCCGGGGTGCCGGTCGGCCGCGGACCCGGCCTGACCGGGTCCGCGGCGACAAGGCGTACGCGCCCCGCAGAGACCGCGCCTACCTGCGGCGCCGAGGCATCCGCTGCACCATCACGGACAACGCCGACCAGGCCCGTAACCGCAAGAAGCTCGGCTCGCGTGGTGGTCGTCCGCCCATGGTTCGACGCCGAGGACTACAAGGCTCGGCACGCAGTCGAGTGCGGCATCAATCGCCTCAAGAGGCACCGCTCCGTGGCCACGAGCTACGACAAACTCGCGGTCCGCTACGAGGCCACTGTCCGCGTAGCGGCCCTCAATGAGCGGCTGTGACCAGCACCGTTGTGAAGAGCGGGCAGATGGCTTGTGGAGTTCGGGAGGTCAGGGGCTGATGGTGTGTTCGGTGAACTGGCCACAGGAACGGAAACCCAGGCGGCGATATACGGGCTCGCCGTCGGCTGACGCCTGCAAGACCGCGATGCGATGGTCTCGGTCGCGGGCCGCGCGGAGTGCGGCGAGCGTGATGGCACCTCCGTAGCCACGTCGGCGGTGGGCAGCCAGGGTGCAGATGTTGTAGATCCCGGCAACCCCCGCGTGATGAAACACTTCGGCCGAACAGACTGGACGGCCCTCCACGTAGCCGACCAGGTAACGGGCCGGGCAGTGCGCGGCCAGGGCCTGTGGGGTTGCCTGGGCGAAGAAGCGGCACACGGTGTCAGCAGGCGGGTTCCAGTTCGCAGCGAGAACCGCGGCATAGTCGGCGAGCTGTTCGGGCGTGGCCACCGTTTGTATGTCCAGTCCTTGGGCGGCGGGCAGCGGCAGAGTGTCGTCCAGCTCGGCCCACATGGCCGTCTCGCGTTCGGACGCCGGCAGGCCGGCGGCCGTCAGGCGGGCGGTGAGGTCCAACGGTGTCGAGGCAGGCCCCACCCACCAGGAGAAGCGGCGGCCGGTGCGAGCCAGCGTCTGAGCGGTCTGTGTGATGCGTGCCGGTGCGGTGGCGGCGGTGAAGCGGGCTGCGGCAACGATATTGAAAGTGTCGTCGTCCAGGCCGCTGTCGGCGACCAGGAGGTCACCAGTCTCTGTGACGGCCGCACCGGTCATGCTCCGATGCAGGTGACAGGCATGTTCCGCCAGGTTCGGTGCCATCCTGTCCATCCAGCCGGCGTCATCGAGGAGCTGGGCATTCATGGTGAATAACCCCAGCATGACCAGGCGAAGGCCGCACGTGGTTTTGGATCGTCCGCCGACAGTGTCGCGCTGGCGCTTCTCCGGCCTTGGACAGGGGCGGCGGTGGTGCGGGGGTGCGCGGGAGGGAGCCGGGGCGCGGGGCGAACTGGGCGGCGAGTTCGTCGAGGTGGCGGCCCAGGGCATCAGCAGCGCCAGGAAGGTATCGGCCGGGTCCGGCAGCGTGGTGTCGGTGGCGAGTGAGAAGACCCTGCAGCACCGGATCGACGGCCCCGACGACGCCCCCGTACTCGTACGGGGCGCCGTTGGGTACCACATGGCACAGGTTGTAGATCGCGTCCTGCGGGGTCCAGGTGGGCCACGTGGAGAGCGTTAGTGCAGATCAGATCCTCGTGGTTCAACCGTGTCGACGCTGTTGGTGAGAGGCATGTGAGAGGTGAGGAATCGCCGTCGCTGGTGTCGATGGGGGTTCTGGTGAGAGCGCCGGGCGCAGTCCTTGTTGAGCTGCCGGCCGGCGAGGGATCGGCAGGCTGGGCCGGGCGGGATGCCGGTCGGTGCCTCGGAGCCGGAGGCACTGGCCGCGCGTACTCAGTGCTGACCGGGGTTTGTGCCCATGAGCCACGCGCGGATCTCGTCCGTGTGCTGGCCTGGTGCGGGCGGAGGGAGCAGATAGCTGCTGGGGGTTGAGGAGAAGGTGATCGGGTTGCGGATGGAGGGCACTGTGTTGTCGCCTTCCCCGACATGGACCACGGGTGCCAGGCCGAGCCTTTCGGCAAGCTCGACGCCTTCTTTGACGGTGTTGATGGGGCCGCAGGGCAGGCCGGCGCCGGTGAGAATCTCGAACCACTCGTCGGCGCCCCGCTGCTTGAGCTTCTCCACCAGGTAGGGGCGCAGCTCCTCGCGGTTGCGGGTGCGGTCCTCGTTGTGGGAGAAGCGCTCGTCGTCCAGCAATTCTTCGAGGCCGAGGACGGTGGCCAATTTGCGGAACTGTCCGTCGTTGCCGGCGATGACGATGAGGTCCTTGTCGGCGGTGGGGAGCGGCTCGTAGGGAAAGAGGCTGGGGTGGGCGTTGCCCATGCGCAGCGGAACCGTTGCGCCGGCGACGTAGGCGGAGGTGTGGTTGACCAGACCTGACAGCGCGGAGGAGAGCAGGTTGACCTCGATGTGCTGTCCCTCGCCCGTGGTGTCGCGGTGGTGAAGGGCTGCGAGGATGCCGATGGCTGCGTGCATGCCGGTCATGACATCGAAGACGGATATGCCGGCCCGGTACGGCGTGCCGGCCGGGTCGCCGGTGAGGCTCATCAGGCCGGACATCGCCTGCACGAGAAGGTCGTAGCCGGGTAGCGAGGCGCCTTGGCCGCTGCCGAAGCCACTGATGGAAGCGTAGATGACGGCCTCGTTGCGTTTGGAGACCGTGCCGTAGTCAAGGCCGAAGCGGGTGAGGCCGCCGGGCTTGAAGTTCTCGATGACGACGTCCGCCCGGCTGGCCAGGTCTTGAGCGGCGGACAGGCCCGTGGGGTTCTTGAGGTCCAGCTTCACGGAGCGCTTGTTGCGGTTGATGGCCAGGTAGTAGGTCGACACACCGTCACGCTCGGGTGGCAGCCAGGTGCGGGTGTCGTCGCCGCCCGGGCTCTCGACCTTGATGATGTCGGCCCCGAGGTCGCCGAGCAGCATGGTGCGTAGGGCCCCGCGAGGATGCGGGAGAAGTCGGCGACGACGAGTCCGGCCAGCGGCCCCTGGCGATGGGGGCGAGTGTCGGGGATGTGGTTCACGGGGGATCTCCTCTGTGCGGTGTGAGGGGCAGTCGATGGGGGCCGACGGCCCTACTCCGCCGTGACCGGGGTGGCCAGCAGCCGGTCCCGGGATGCAGCGGCCTGCTCGCGGACGTGGTCGAGGTCCCCATGGACCAAGCGGCCGTCGTGCTTCACGACCCGGCCCGCGACCATGACCGTCTCGACGTTGCCCGGATGGCCGGCGCCGACGATGCTGCCGGCGATGTCGTTGGCCGGCATGAGGCTCGCGTCATCGAGGCGGATGACGATGAGGTCGGCGTCCTTGCCAGGAGTGATGCTGCCGGTCCGGTGATCCAGGCCGGAGGCGCGAGCACCCTCGATGGTGGCGAAGGAGAGCAGGTCGGCGGGGGTGAAGGAGGGCAGTTCCTGGTGGGGAGTCGTTCTACGACGGGCCGGATCCACTGCGGCCCGACGTGCACCGCTTCCACTCCCTCGTCAGCGGGGCCGGCTTCGAGGTGACCGTCAAGCGGCGGACCGTGGACGCCACGTACATGAACGTCACGGTGCCGGCCATGGTGCCGCCCAAGTACGAGGTCGCTCCCGGCGTACGCCTGATAACCCCCAACCAGCTGCCCGCCCTGGAGGACCAGCCGTCCCACTACACCGTCGTCGGCGCGGGAAAGACGGGCATCGATGCCTGCCTGTGGCTGCTCAGCCACGGCACCGATCCGTCCGACATCACCTGGATCATGCCCCGCGATTCCTGGCTGATCGACCGCGCCCACACCCAGCCCGGGGATTCCCACTTCGAAAGGGAAGCGGCCCGTCGTGAGGCTGTGACCAGCGCTCATACGGTCCAAGAGCTGTTCACGCGGCTGGAGGACAGCGGCCTGCTGCTGCGCCTGTCACCTGATATCGAGCCCACCGCCTACCGCTGCGCGACGGTTGCCCGCGCCGAACTGGAGCAGCTGCGGCGCATCGGCGACATCGTCCGCCACGGCAGGGTCAAACGCATCGACGAGAACGCGATCGAATGCGACCAGGCCACCATTCCGGCGCAGACCGGAACCCTCTACATCGACTGCACCGCCGACGGCCTGGAGCGACGGCCGACGGTGCCGGTGTTCGACCAGACGCGCATCACGTTGCAGGCGGTGATTCCCTGCCAGCAAGTGGTCGGCGCCGCACTCACCGCCCACGTCGAGGCGAGTTACGCCGACGACGACACCAAGAACGCGTTGTGCGCACCCTCGCAGCACCCCGACTCCGCCCTGGACTGGATACAGTACTTCGGCGATATCCAGGAGCGGATCGTGCGATGGTCCGATGACCCCGCACTCGTCGAATGGCTCAGCACCTGCCGGCTCATGGGCCGACGGCTCCCGGAGATCTCCCCTGAGCAGCGGACCGCACTCCTGCCCATGTTCGAAGCCCAGAAGCTGAAGCTGGAGCAGCTTCTCCAGCAGGAAAACGTAGTCGCGGCGGTGAACTGACGGGCCAACTACCGGTAGTTCGTCAAGAGATCCCCGCGTGTGCGGGGATCGCACCACACTGGTCGCACTACCTCGGGCGGCATTCCTGCCCGACCCAGGGCCCGCTCTTACCCGGCCTGCCCCCGAACCGGCTCCACCACCTCGTGCACCTACCGCTGACCCGGCCCCAGCCTCGATCTTGCGGCCGCGGGCCTGGTCCAGGAATTGCGCCGGGGCGCGCTGGCCCTCGCCGACCTCGCCTTCCGCGGCAACCGGCAGCCCTTCTGCCCCCGGGGGGGCTGGAGTTCCGCCTCTGCTGAGTGTTCGCTGGGAGCCGGTCCGTGCGCTGTCCGTCTCTGATGAACTACGTTGATCATGCAAGGACCGGCACCGGGGCGTCGCGTGCAGGACAAGGCTGCCTGTCGGCAAGGGCAGTTCAGCGACGCCCGCCCGGCCGCAGCGCCACAGGCGGCGCCGGTAGGGGAAGACGGCCGGCGATGACGTCACCAGAATCGGAGAACAGCAATGCGGTACGAGTCGTCCGCGCAACCTGACACGCGCGGTACGCCGTCCCTCGTGAGGCCGACCTCGCGTCGTTGGCTGCTGGGAGTGTCCGGCGCGGCCCTCCTCACAGCGGCTTGCAATCCCCAGGGCAGTAAGGCGGCGAGCGGCGAGGGGAGTTCGCAGACGCATACGCAGACGAATGCGCGGAGCGGCAGCGCGCCCGTCGGCGAGGCGCCGGACGGCGCGCTCGGGGTGAACTTCAACGAAGATCCCTCCGACATGGAGTTCGCCGAGGTGAGCGCCCTGTCGGCGAAGTGGGTGCGCGGCTTCGTCCCGATGACGGACGACCTCGACGCGCACCCCCCGGCCCAGCAGCAATCCATCGCCAGGCTGCTCGACGCGAGCGGGAAGGACTTCCGGACGATCCTCTCCCTGAAGTTCCCCTTCCTGACCCTCGGGCAGTCGCTTCCCAAGGTGGGCAGCAAGGAGATGGCAACGCAGCTGAAGCGCGTGGACGGGGTGCTGGACGCTGTCATGGGGAAGATGGACATCCTCACCATCGGCAACGAGCCCTTCCTTGAGACCGGGAAAGACGAGCGCGACGCACGCCTCAATGTGTTCTACGAGCACGTCGCCGAGCACGTCATCGACTACCGCAGGAAGAAGTTCCCGCACGGCTGCAGGACCCGCCTGTACATGGGTGCTCTTAATCGCCTCGACACGAAGGAGGGGCGTACGCCGGCCACCGAGCGGTGGGTCACCTTCGTCAACAGGAAGCCGGAGCTGGAAGGCCTCGACATCCATCCGCACGTTGACTCCTTGGAGGCGGCCGGCAAGTACGTCCAGTACGTCGTGTCCCGCCTGGACAAGAACAAGAAATTTCTCGCCACGGAGTTCTCTCTGGTACAGCTCTGGGAACAGCACATGGGCGACAAGATCCCGGCGGCCTACGCAGAGAAGTACAAGGTGCCCCCGAACACCCGCGTGTGGCAGGTGATCGGCAACGCCATCGAGAAGCCCTTCCCCCAGAAGAGGTGGGACGACTTCCTCGCGATGAGTCCGTGGTTCGCGCCCCACAAGGACTATCTGACGCAGCAGATGCGGATGTTCCGGGAGACCGGGAAGCTTGCGGTGGCGACCTACGGGGTGACGCAGATCAAGTCCATGCAGACGGGCTGGGGCGCTCACAAGAAGCCGTGGATTCTCAACCCTCTGTACGCGAACCGCACCGTCCGGAAGGAAAACGGAAAGGTCGGGCGGACCACCGTCTGGTTCGACTCGTTCCGCGCCCTGCAGGATTCCCACTGAAACGACGTTTGCGGCGGACGCCCTGATCCGCGTGACGCACCAGGGTCACCGCAATACATCGAGGGCAGGGCATGCCGCGCCCGGAAGCACTCGGGCGCGCGCTCGGCTCCGCAGGCGGAGGTGGGCCCGACCGCCTCCCCGGCCTCCCCGAACTCCGCCACCAGCAACGAACGCGCGGCGACGGGCCGCCGTGAGCGGTACGTCCGACGGGCCGTGACGTATGTGGTTCAGTCCCGGCACCGTGCCCTGATCCGACAGGCTGAACGAACGGCGCCTGACCCGCCCCCAGGTCAGGTGCGGTTGGTTCGGGCACCCACCGGGTGCAGCACGGGCCATTGCGGATTGAGTGTGACCGAGGTCACTTCCGTTGGGGCTGTCGTGAGATCTGAGAGCGCAGAGCTTGTGAGTGCGATGTCGGCGCGCGCCTGCAACGCCGCTTCTCCGGGCTGGAGGACACCAGGCCCTGGTCACGAGCGTGGCACCGCATCCGTACCGGCGGATCAACGGTGAGCTACGAGCAGCCGGGGCACCCGGTCGTCCACGTCATCTCCACGATGTGGCTCTGACCTGCGCATATCCCGCTTCAGGCGGGATCGGCGGCCACGGTTTGACGGCTCCTCCTGACCCGGGCGTCAGGACCGCGTCGGAGAGCCGGTAGCTTGGCCCGGTGAGTGAGAAGACCCTGCAGCACCGGATCGACGGCCCCGACGATGCCCCCGTACTCGTCCTGGGCGCCGCTCTGGGTACCACATGGCACATGTGGGACCGGCAGATCCCCGAGCTGACCCGCCACTGGCGGGTCATCCGTTTCGACCTGCCCGGCCACGGCGGTTCGCCCGCCCACGCCGCGCCTTCGGTCGCCGAGTTGGCCGACCGGCTGATCGCCACCCTCGACGCCCTGGGGGTGGACCGCTTCGGCTACGCCGGCTGCAACATCGGCGGTGCCATCGGGACGCAGCTCGCGCTCACGCGGCCCCACCAGGTCACCTCGCTGGCCCTGGTGTCCACCTCGCCGCGCTACGGCACCGCGGACGCCTGGCGCCAGCGTGGTGTGGTCATCCGTACCAACGGGCTCGACCCGATCGCCCGCACCGCGCCCGAGCACTGGTTCACCCAGGGCTTCGCCGGTGCGCAGCCCGCGATCGTCGAATGGGCCGTGCAGATGGTGCGGACCACCGACCCGGGCTGCTACATCGCCGCCTGTGAGGCGCTGGCCTCCTATGACGTACGGTCCTCGCTCGGCCGGGTGGGCGTCCCCACGCTCGTCGTCGTCGGTTCCGAGGACCAGGTCACCCCGACCACCGACGCCCGCACCCTGGTCGCCGGCATCCCCGACGCGAGCCTGGCGCTGGTCCCCGGTACCTCTCACCTGGTGCCCGTCGAGCAGCCCGCGGCCGTCACCGAACTCCTCATACGGCACTTCAGCACCGCCTGGCACGACAAGCCGGGCCCCGGCGGCCAGGCCGCCATCGGTGCCGCCGCCCCCAAGCCGCAGCTCACGCCCCCGCCGCCCCCGCAGGCGCCGCCCGCCGCCATAGAGTCCGGTCACGCCCAGCCGGCGCAGGCCGGCGGGGCCACCTACGAAGCGGGCATCAAGGTCCGCCGTGAGGTGCTCGGCGACGCCCATGTCGACCGGGTCGAGGCCAACGCCGATGACTTCAACGGCGACTTCCACGACTTCATCACCCGCTACGCCTGGGGCGAGACCTGGACCCGGCCGGGCCTGGACCGCCGCACCCGCAGCATCGTCACGCTCACCGCGCTGGTCGCCCGCGGCCACCACGACGAACTGGCCCTGCACACCCGCGCGGCGCTGCGCAACGGCCTCACGCCCATGGAGATCAAGGAAGTGCTGCTGCACACCGCCGTCTACTGCGGTGTCCCGGCCGCCAACTCCGCGTTCGCCGTCGCCCAGCGGGTGATCCGCGAGGAGACCACGCCGGAGGCGTGAGAGGCGGGGCAAGATGGCCCCATGGAACTCACCAAGAAGATCCACGCCTGTGTCCGGCTGGAGAAGGACGGGCGGGCGCTCGTCATCGACCCCGGTGTCTTCACCGAGGAGGACGCGGCCGTCGGCGCCGACGCGATCCTGGTCACCCATGAGCACATGGACCACTTCAACGAGGAGCGGCTGCGGGCGGGCATGGAGGCCAACCCGGCGGCCGAGATCTGGACGCTGGCCAGCGTCGCCGAGCAGCTGTCGGCGGCGTTCCCCGGCCGGGTGCACACGGTCGGGGAGGGTGACACCTTCACCGCGGCCGGATTCGAGGTGGAGGTGCACGGCCAGCTGCACGCCGTCATCCACCCCGACATTCCGCGGATCACCAATGTCGGCTACCTCATCGACGGCGGCGCGGTCTTCCACCCGGGCGACGCCCTCACCGTCCCGGAGGGCCGTTCCGTCGACACCCTCCTGCTGCCCGTGCACGCCCCCTGGAACAAGGTTGCCGAGGTCATCGACTACGTCCGAGAGGTCGCGCCCCGGCGGGCCATCGACATCCACGACAGTCTGCTCCAGGACCACGCCCGCCCGATCTACGACTCCATGATCGACAAGCTGGGCGGCACCGATCACGGCCGGCTCGCGCCCGGTACCGGCACCGCACTCGGCTGACGCGCCGGACTGTCAGACCCTCGCTGTAGGTTTACAGACATGCGCATCGCGACCTGGAACGTCAATTCGATCACCGCCCGCCTCCCGAGGCTGCTGGCCTGGCTGGAGAGCTCCGGCACGGACGTGCTGTGCCTCCAGGAGACCAAGTGCACCGCCGAGCAGTTCCCGCACGACGAGCTGCGCGAGCTCGGCTATGAGGCGGCGGTCAACGCCAACGGGCGGTGGAACGGTGTCGCCCTGCTGTCCAGGGTGGGCCTGGAGGACGTCGTCATGGGCCTTCCCGGCGGCCCGGACTACGACGGGGTGCAGGAGCCGCGGGCCGTCTCGGCGACCTGCGGTCCGGCCCGGGTGTGGTCGGTGTACGTCCCCAACGGCCGCGAGGTCGGCCATGCGCATTACGCCTACAAGCTCGGCTGGTTCGAGGCGCTGAAGACCGCGGTCGCCGAGGACGCGGCGGGCCCCCGCCCGTTCGCGGTCCTCGGTGACTACAACGTCGCACCGACGGATGAGGACGTCTGGGACCCGGCGGTGTTCGTGGACTCCACCCATGTCACCCCCGCCGAGCGCGCCGCCCTGACGGCCCTGCGCGAGGCGGGGCTGTCGGACGTCGTCCCGCGCCCCCTCAAGTACGACCGGCCGTACACCTACTGGGACTACCGCCAGCTCGCGTTCCCCAAGAACCGCGGAATGCGCATCGACCTCGTCTACGCCAACGCGCCGTTCACCAAGGCCGTCTCGGACGCCTATGTGGACCGCGAGGAGCGCAAGGGCAAGGGCGCCTCGGACCACGCCCCGGTCGTGGTGGACCTCGACGTCCAGGGCTGAGCCCGAGGGCGGGCCCCCGCTGCTTCCTGTCCTTGCGGATCTCGAAGTCCATCGCACCCCTTGAACTGGGGTGTTGCAACGACCACTAGAACTGAAGGCGTCCCGGGGCCCGTCGTCCGTCCTGCGGGCACCGGCACGTCAGCTCCGCCCCGGCACCAGCGCCCGAAGGTCCACGGATTCCCCGAGCGCCTGCAGGCCCGCGTCGCCGGGGTGGAGATGGTCGCCGCTGTCGTAGGCGGGCAGCATCCGCTGGGGCCGCTGCGGATCGCGGACCACGGCGTCGAAGTCCAGGGTCGCCTCGAAGACGCCGCCGTGGCCGTCCCGGATGAAGGCGTTCACGGCCTGGCGGCGGGCCTCCACGGCCGGGGTGCAGTCGGGGTAGCCCTCACAGGGCGCGATGGTCGCCGCCACGACCCGCAGCCCCCGCTCGTGCGCCCGCCGCGCCAGGGCCCGCAGCCCGGCGATGACCTCGTCGGACGAGGTCCCCCAGCGCACGTCGTTGATGCCCTCGAACACCACCACCGTCCGCGCCGACGGCTGCGCCAGCACATCCCGCTCCAGCCGGTGCTGGGCGCTGACCCCGCCGGTGTCGGTGCTGACCCCGTCGCCCGGGTAGCGGTCGGTGACGATGCGGTTCGCCGAGATGCCGTGGTTGAGCACGCCGTAGCGGGGCAGCGCGTGCTGCGCCTGGAAGCGGCGGGCCAGGACGTCCGGCCAGCGCCGGTTGGTCCCGCTGGTCGACTTCACCCCGTCGGTGATCGAATCGCCCAGCGCCACGATCGAGCCGGGGCCGCCCTCCACCTCGACCCCGGTCAGGAACGGCCAGACGGTCAGCGTCTCCGGGAAGGCGGTACCCCCGGCGTCCGCGGTGCGGTCCCCGCTGCCCGCCGCGCTCAGATACGACACCTGGGCCGCCTCCTGGTGCACCGGCGCCGCGGTCACCGTCCCCGGCAGATGGATGCTCACCAGCAGATCGGCGCCGGCCGGCACGGTGAAGTCCACCGGGTCGCTGAACGCCTCGGCCCCGGCGGGTATACGCGTCCCGGCCTTCCCCCGCCCGAAGGTCAGCGGTGTCGGCGCGCGGTCCGCAGCCGCTCCCGCGCCGCGTACCGCGATGCTGGCCGCCCCGATGTCCACCGGTGCGGACGCGAAGGTGTTGGCCAGCCGGATACGGGCCCGCGGCCCGCCCGCGCCGCTGTGCACGACCAGCCGCAGCGTCCGGTCCGTCCAGGGCCCGACCGCCCGGTAGCCCGCGGTGCTCGCCGCCCAACTCCCGGTCCGGCGCCCGGTGTCACGTACCGACACCGCGAACACGTGCAGCGCACCCGCCGCCCCGCCCCTCCTGGGCAGCACCACCGAGGCCACCTCCCGTCCGGACCGCAGCGGTACGGTCACCGCGTACAGCCGGGCCGGGCCGGCCGTCGGTCCGTCCGGGCCGTTGAGGTGCGGCAGCGCCACCGCCTTGGTGCTCAGCGGCCCCGACCGCCAGTCGGGTGCGGTGAGTTCATAGCTGCTGCGCGAACCGTCCCGGTAGCGCACGGTCCCGGTGCCGGAGGCGGTGCCGCCCGTCCCGGCGACCAGGAAGGTCAGCGCCTCGCCCCGGCCGCGGACCGCCACCGCCTGGCCGTTCGCCACCACGTTGTCCGGGGCCCCGGGGGCCGTACGCGGCAGCCCGAGCCGGGTGCCGTCGAGCGTCAGCGCGCTCCCCGGCGACCAGCCGGCCGCCGCCAGGTCCTGGGCGGACAGCGAATGGCCCGTACCGTCGAAGTCGGCCGCGCCGGGGGCGGAGTTGTCGCTCACCGCCCGGCTGTCGAAGTGCTGCGCCAGGGGCAGCGAGCGGGGCAGCGGCCGGGCCGCGCCGGCCGGTGCGGCGGTGGCCGTGCCGGGGCCGGTGGCCGGCAGTGCGGCCGCGGTGAGCAGCAGGGTCAGGGCGGTGCCCCATCGTCGTACACGCATCGGTCCGTATCCCTCCGGGTGGCGTCAACGGGCAGGTGGTGCGCTGCGATCCGGGCCGGGCCGCGAGGAGCGGGGGCTTGTGGGGGATCCTGCAGATCCGATCCGAGCGCCATGAAGTTAGGGAGACGACGGGGGAGCGTCAAGGTGACGAACGGGGCACGAGGGCGCCGCGCGCCTGTGGCCGGGGCCGCAGGAGGGGTGGGACCCTGCACACCATGAACATGTCTTTCCTGGACAAGTGGCGCAAGCGTCATCAAGCGCACCGGTCCGTCCCGCTCTCGGAGTCGGTGCGCGCCGACCCCGAGAGCGTCGTCGAGCTGCTGTCCGAGTGCGAGCTGCTGCGGGCCCAGGCCGCCGCCGCGGGCGTGGAACTGGACGATTCCATCCGCTCGTTGGAGCTGCTGGACCAGCTCCAGCCCGTATGGCGGGACGATACCGAGGTGCTCCCCTGGCTGGGCAACGACGCCGGTCTCTACCTGGGCACGGTGCTGGTCCGCACGGTCCGCGGCGCCGTCTGGCATGTCTGGCCCGACGGGCAGCCGGTGGTCCGGCTGGCGTCCGGCCGGGAGATCGACGTGGTGGCGGCGGGCCATGACTGGGCCGACACCGGCGCGCCCGAACTCTCCCAGGTCTACGCCGAGGTCTCGGAGACCTGACACCGGCGTCACGGGAGCGGGGAGTCGTTCAGCGGCCCGCGCGACGTTCATCGGTAACCCTGATTTATCCGCCCATCTCCGCGCATACGTGCGTGTCAGTGGAGAAGTGCCCCAGATGCCCCGGTAGGTTGCGGGCTCTCCGCTGTACGGATGAGAGTGGGCAGGTCTGCATATGGCCGGTGATGCGCTGATTGAACTGCGCGGGGTCAACAAGCACTACGGAAAACTTCATGTCCTCCGGGACATCGACCTCACCGTCGGCCGCGGGGAGGTGGTCGTGGTCATCGGGCCCTCCGGGTCCGGGAAGTCCACGCTGTGCCGGGCCATCAACCGCCTGGAAACCGTCGAGTCGGGCACCATCGAACTGGACGGCCGGCCACTGCCCGAAGAGGGCCGGGCGCTCGCCCGGTTGCGTGCCGAAGTCGGCATGGTCTTCCAGTCCTTCAACCTCTTCGCCCACAAGACCGTGCTGGCCAATGTGATGCTGGCGCCGGTCAAGGTCCGTAAGCAGAAGAAGGACGAGGCCGCCCGGCACGCCCGGGAACTCCTGGACCGGGTCGGGCTGGCCTCCCAGGCCGACAAATATCCCGCACAGCTCTCCGGCGGCCAGCAGCAGCGCGTCGCCATCGCCCGCGCCCTCGCCATGGACCCCAAGGCGCTGCTCTTCGACGAGCCGACCTCCGCCCTCGACCCGGAGATGATCAACGAGGTGCTGGAGGTGATGCGCCGGCTCGCCCGGGACGGCATGACGATGGTCGTGGTCACCCATGAGATGGGCTTCGCCCGCTCCGCCGCCAACCGTGTGGTGTTCATGGACGACGGCCGCATCGTCGAGGACCGCACCCCCGAGGAGTTCTTCACCGCACCGCGCAGCGAACGGGCGAAGGACTTCCTCTCCAAGATCCTCAAGCACTGAACGGGGGCGCCGCGATGCCGCACCGTCACTCCTCGCCCCTGCGCCGCGCCCTCATGGCGCTCGCGCTCACCGTGCTCGCGCTGGCCCTGGCCGGCTGCGGACGGGCCGGCAGCCCGCCGGTCAAGGGCCCGATGGGCAATGAACTGCCCCAGTACCCGGTCGCCAAAAACTTCTCCCTGCCCGAGTCCCCGACCTGGGCGAAGGCCAAGCGCCGAGGCCATCTCGTCATCGGCGTCAAGGAGGACCAGCCCTACCTCGGCGAGCGGGACCCGGCCTCCGGCCGCTACGCCGGCTTCGACATCGAGATCGCCCGGATGATGTCCGCCGCCCTCGGCTTCCCGCCCGACACCATCGAGTTCAAGACGATCGCCTCCGCGAACCGTGAGACGGCCCTCCAGAACGGCCAGATCGATATGTACGTCGGGACGTACACCATCAATGACAAGCGCAAGAAACTGGTGGGCTTCGCCGGCCCGTATTACCTGGCCGGCCAGTCGCTGCTGGTGCGCACCGACGAGAAGGACATCAGGGGGCCGCAGGACCTGGCCGGCAAACGGGTCTGCTCGGCGGCCGGCTCGACCCCGTACCAGCGCATCCAGACCGAGTACCCCGAGGCGGTCCTGGTCTCGTACGACACCTACTCGGTGTGCGTCGACAACCTGCTCACCTATCAGGTCGACGCGGTCACCACCGATGACGCGATCCTGCTGGGCTACGCCGCCAAGGTGCCCGACGAGCTGAAGGTGGTCGGCAAGCCGTTCTCCGAGGAGCCGTACGGCATCGGCGTCCCCCGCGGCGACAACGCGCTGCGGTTCGCGCTCGACGACGCCCTCGCCGCGGCCGAGAAGAACGGCCTCTGGCGCAAGGCGTACGAGGCGACCCTCGGCCTGTCCGGAGTGCCCGCCCCCAAGCCGCCCCCGATCGACCGCTACCCGGCGACCTGAGCCGGCAAGGAACGGACCGATGAACGTTCTCCTGGACAACCTCTCCCTCTACGGGGAAGGCCTGCTGGGCACCGTCGAACTCACCGTTTACGCCTCCCTGCTGGCCCTCGGCCTCGGCTTCCTGATGGCCGCGTTCCGGGTCGCACCGGTCGGCTCGCTGCGGGCCTTCGGCACGGCGTGGGTGACGGTGCTGCGCAACACGCCGCTGACGCTGCTGTTCTTCGCCGTGGTGCTGGGGCTGCCGCGGTTCGGCCTGGTGCTGCCCTTCAAGCTGTTCGCCATCCTGGCGCTGGGCTGCTACACCTCCGCCTTCATCTGCGAGGCGGTGCGCTCCGGCATCAACACCGTGCCGGTGGGGCAGGGCGAGGCGGCCCGCAGCCTGGGCATGACCTTCCCGCAGACCCTCGGCGACATCGTCCTGCCGCAGGCCTTCCGGTCCGTCATCCCGCCCATCGGCTCCACGCTGATCGCGCTCGCCAAGAACTCCGCGATCGCCGGCGCCTTCAGCGTCTTCGAACTCCTCGGGGTCTACAAGCCGCTCAACGAGATGGGCTACAGCATCATCTGGACCTTCGTCTGGATCGCCGTCGGCTATCTGCTCGTGACCCTGACCATCAGCGCGATCTTCAACGTGCTGGAGAAGCGCTTCGGAGTCGCCCGATGACCACCGCCCTCTACGACGTCCCCGGCCCGCGGACCCGGCAGCGGCACCGGCTCTACGGCATCGCCGGCACGGCGGTGATCCTCGCGCTGATCGCCTGGATCGTCTATCTGCTCTTCGCCACCGGCCAGTTCGTCGCGGCGAAGTGGACGCCGTTCACCTACGTCGGCATTCAGGAACTTCTGCTCCGGGGTCTGGGCAACACCCTGAAGGCCTTCGCCTTCGCGGCGGTGCTGTCGGTGGCGCTCGGCGCGGTGCTCGCGACCGGCCGGCTCTCCGAGCACCGGCTCGCCCGCTGGCTGTGCACCCTGCTGGTGGAGTTCTTCCGGGCGATGCCCGTCCTGGTCATGATCTTCTTCATCTATGTCGCCCTGAAGGCGGAGCCGCTGCCCGCCCTGGTCGCCGGGCTGACTCTCTACAACGGCTCGGTGCTCGCCGAGGTGTTCCGTACGGGTGTCAACTCGGTCGACCGCGGCCAGCGGGAGGCCGCCTACGCGCTGGGCATGCGCAAGACCCAGGTCATGACGCATGTCCTGGTCCCGCAGGCGGTCCGGGCGATGCTCCCGGCGATCATCAGCCAGCTGGTGGTCGCCCTGAAGGACACCTCGCTCGGCTTCCTCATCACCTACGAGGAGTTCCTGCACGCGGGCAAGCTCATCGCGTCCAACCTCGACTACGACCTGCCGTTCATCCCCGTCGTCATGATCATCTCGCCGATCTACATCGGGATGTGCATGCTGCTGTCCTGGCTGGCCAACTGGGTCGCCAAGCGGCAGAAGCGCAATCCCAAGGTGGAGGCCGCCGAGGTGGCCCCGCCGGAGCCGGGCACCTTGCTGCCCGGGGGCCAGCAGCCGCCGGTGTGACCCCCGGACCGGCCGGCCGCACCGGCGGCCCGCGGAATCTCCGGACCGCCGGTGGCACGGCTGGACAGTGCGCGCCCTAATCGCGCACCGGCACCGACACATACGACGGATCGTCCGCCGGGGAGGAGAACTCCAGCCGGGCGCCGGACGGGTTGTGCTCGATGTACAGCGGGTCGACGGTGTCCACGACCACCGCGAGACGGTGCCCGGCCGGTACGTCGTAGGCCGTGGAGAAAAGGTCCAGGTCCATGCCGAACGGCTGGTTCGGGGTCTTGTTGTGGAAGGTGTACGGGGCGTGGGTGATCAGCTTGCCGAGGCCGAGCGGACCCACGTCGTAGAGGTAGGCGATGGCGGTGCCGCTCTCCGCGGTGCTGGTCAGGGTGGTGTGCAGCCGGGTGGTTCCCCTGACCCGCTGTCCGGTGTCGTAGCGCTCGGACTGCCAGACGGCGGCGAGCGGGCGCGGCAGCAGCGGGATCGAGGCCATCGGCGGCAGCCGGAAGAACTGGTCCATCATGCTGGAGAGGAAGATCAGGCCGCCGTTGGCGCCGGAGTCCCAGTTGGTGTGGATCCGCTTGCCGTCCGCCAGCTCGATCTTCCGGTGCGCGGACGGTACGTCCCGCCAGCTCTTGTAGCCCTCGTACGCGCCGGTGGAACGGGACTTGAGCAGCACCGGTGACTCGCGGTCGATGCCGTTGTCCGCGCCCTGGAGGTAGTGGTCGAACCACCGTTTGGTGTTGGTCCAGGTGTCGTTGGGCAGTCCCAGCAGTCCGAGCCCCTCGGCCGTGGCGTGGTCACCCGGGCGGAACTCCAGCCGCTTGGGGCCCTTGAGCTTCTCGTAGAAGTCGGCGTACTCGTTCGGCGGGAAGAGGGAGTCGCCCCAGGCGTTGCCCAGCATGATCGCGGCGCCGTTGTGGTTGATCTTGTCGAGATAGGTGCTGGGGGAGCGCTTCCGCCCCCACTCGATCATCTCCTTTTCCTTGCTGAGGTCGCCGGAGAGGAAGTTCTTGAGGATCGTGCGGAGTTCGGGGCTGGGACGTCCGGTCAGGGCGCCGGTGCCGCCGAGCATCGCCCCCGCCTGCTTGTGCTGGGTCCGGCCGCTGTAGATCGAGTCGATGAGGTCGCCCCAGCCGCTGAGCGCAGCAACTGCCTTGATCCGCTTGTCGAACGCCGACGCCAGCAGGCTGATCCCGGCGCCGTACGAGACCCCGGCCATGCCGACCCGCTGCGGATCGGCCGGGGTGTGGGCCAGCGTCCAGTCGATGACCTTGGAGGCGTCGGCGACGTCCTTCGGGCCGGCCGTGTCGATCTCCCCGCCGGACTGCCAGAACCCGCGGGAGTTGTAGCCGACGACCACATAGCCCGCCTCGGCCAGCTTCCTGGCCTGCGCCAGATACTCGACCTGCGGCATCGACCAGCTCGTGGGCAGCACGATGACGGGGTGGCGCCGGGTGCCGTCGGCGCCGGGCGGGGTGAAGACGTTCGCCTTGAGGGTGATACCGCCGGCGCCCTCGATGTCGACGAAGCGCAGCGAGGCGGCGCCGCCCGAAGCCGCCGCCGTGGGGGCGGCTTCCGGTGTCGCCGCCTGGGCGGTGGCCGGTGCGCCGGTCAGGACCGTGGCGGCGAGGACGGCCGTGGAGACGGTGCCGATCGCGACGCGCCGCGGCGTCGTACGGGAGGGCGTCATTCTCTGCTCCAGATCTCGATGCGGGCCGCCGCACGCTGTCCGGAGACAGGTGGGGCGCGCGGCGGTCCCGAATGTGACTGGAGAGTAAAGTCCACCCCTTACCTCTGGTAACCCGTCGGTAGGTTACGGGTGGGTAACGCCCTTGGGTCCAGGGGGAGTCGGGGCGCTGCGGCTCCGGGGTGCCGCGTTGGCCGGGCCCGCGGTTGACGCTCCGGAGGGTGCGGCCCGGAGCCCGGGCGGCGCTCCCGGACTCCTCCGCTCACGCGTTCAAAAAAC
The DNA here is from genome assembly GCF_042746015.1 of Streptomyces sp. NPDC058773. Taxonomy (NCBI): domain Bacteria; kingdom Bacillati; phylum Actinomycetota; class Actinomycetes; order Kitasatosporales; family Streptomycetaceae; genus Streptomyces; species Streptomyces sp. NPDC058773. Next base: position 88,615 of record NZ_JBHYPE010000017.1, on the reverse strand, counting down.
TTCGGCCGGTGATGTCGAGAACCCGTGGCCCGCTCCGTCCCCGGGGTGAAGGCGGCCACAATGGGTCGCACCGGACCGAGGAGAACGACGATGGCCAAGTATTTGCTGCTCAAGCACTACCGTGGCGCTCCGGCTGCGGTGAACGACGTGCCGATGGACCAGTGGACGCCCGAGGAGATCTCGGCGCACGTGCAGTACATGAACGACTTCGCGGCCCGGCTGGAGAAGACCGGCGAGTTCGTCGACGGTCAGGCACTCGCCCCCGAAGGGTCGTGGGTCCGGTACGACGGCGAGGGGCGTCCGCCCGTCACGGACGGCCCGTTCGCCGAGACCAAGGACCTCATCGCCGGCTGGATGGTGATCGACGTCGACAGCCATGAGCGCGCCGTCGAGCTGGCCGGGGAGCTGTCGGCCGCTCCCGGTGCGGGCGGCAGGCCGATCCACGAGTGGCTGGAGGTACGTCCGTTCCTCAGCGCCAAGCCCAGCACCACGGAGTGCACCTACACGTGACGCAGATGGACGAGGCCCTGCTCAGGAGCCTCACGCCGGGCGTCCTCGCCGTCCTCGTCCACCGCGGAGCCGACTTCGCGGCGGCCGAGGACGCGGTGCAGGACGCGCTGGTCGAGGCGGTCCGCGCCTGGCCGGCCGACCCTCCGCGCGATCCGAAGGGCTGGCTGGTCACCGTGGCCTGGCGCCGGTTCCTGGACGCGACCCGGGCGGACGCCGCCCGGCGTCGGCGGGAGGACCGCGTCGGCGAGGAGCCGGAGCCGGGGCCGGTGCCCGCGGCGGACGACACGCTGCGGCTGTACTTCCTGTGCGCCCACCCGTCGCTGACGCCGTCGTCCGCCGTCGCCCTCACGCTGCGCGCCGTCGGCGGGCTGACCACCCGCCAGATCGCCCAGGCGTACCTGGTTCCCGAGGCGACCATGGCGCAGCGCATCAGCCGGGCCAAGCGGACCGTTGCCGGTGTACGTTTCGACCGGCCCGGCGATGTCGCGACCGTGCTGCGCGTCCTCTACCTGGTCTTCAACGAGGGCTACTCCGGCGACGTCGATCTCACCGCCGAGGCCATCCGGCTCACCCGGCAGCTCGCGGACGCGGTCGACCACCCCGAAGTGGCGGGGCTGCTCGCCCTGATGCTGCTCCACCACGCCCGGCGGGCCGCCCGGACCGCGCCCGACGGCAGCCTGGTGCCGCTCGCCGAGCAGGACCGCGGCCGGTGGGACACCGAGCTGATCACCGAGGGCGTGGAGCTCCTGCAGGCGGCCCTCGCCCGCGACCGGCTGGGCGAGTTCCAGGCCCAGGCCGCCATCGCGGCGCTGCACGCCGATGCGCCCACCGCCGCCGAGACCGACTGGGTGCAGATCGTCGAGTGGTACGACGAGCTGGAGCGCCTGACCGGCAGCCCGGTCGTCCGGCTCAACCGCGCGGTCGCCGTCGGTGAGGCCGACGGACCGCGCGCCGGGCTGGCGGCGCTCGCGGAGCTGGACGACGGGGTGCCGCGGTACACCGCCGCGGCGGCGTACCTCCATGAGCGCGACGGCGATCTGGAGACCGCGGCACGGCTCTACGCCGAGGCCGCCCACAAGGCGCCCGACCTCGCCGAACGCGACCATCTGACGCGCCAGGCCGCCCGGCTCAACGCCCGACGGAGCCGCTGACGGGACGGTCCGTCCGCACGGAACCGCCCTCGGCGTCATCCGGCAGCGAGTGGAGGAACTCCGTCAGCACGGCGTTGAACTCCTCCGGCCGTTCCAGATTCGGCAGATGGGCGGTCCGCTCGATGAGGGCCAGGGTGGCGTCCGGGACCCGTGCGTGGATGTCGCGGGCGTCGCTCACCGGCGTATAGGCGTCCTCCGTGCCGGCCACCACCAGGGCCGGCACCGCGATCCGGGTGAGCAGGTCCCGGTAGTCGGGGCGTTCGGCGCGGCCGCGGAGGGCGGCGGCCGCGCCCTCGGGGGCGGTGGCCGTCATCATCGCCAGGACATGGGCGGCGACGTCCGGCCGGTGGGCGAGGGTGTGCGCGGACACCATCTTGGCCAGCACCTCCTGCGCGTAGCCGGCCATGCCCTCGTGGAGCAGCCGGGCCGCCATGGCCTGCCGCCCGGCCCGGCCCTCCTCGGTCTCCGCCGCGGCGAAGGTGTCGGCGAACACCAGGCCCCGGATCCGCTCCGGGAAGAGCCGGTAGCACTCCATGACGATCTGGCCGCCCATGGACAGCCCGCCGAGGACGAAGCGGTCGACGCCGAGCCGGTCGAGCAGGGCGCGGAGGTCGCGGGCGAAGGTCTCCAGCGGGGTCGTCCCGGGAACGGCCGTGCTCTCCCCGTAGCCGCGCAGATCCGGGACGATCACCCGCCATCCGGCCCGGCTGAAGTGCTCGGTCTGCGGGCGCCACATCGAACGGTCGAAGGGGTGGCCGTGCACGAGCACCAGGGGCGCACCGCCGCCCTCGTCCTCGTATCCCACCGTGATGTCCCGGCACTTGACCGAACCCATGGAGTGCGCCCCCTCTGCTGTGATGCCGCTGCGACTTGACGGTTCGATGCTATAGAGGGCAATCTCTCGGTGCAATGGCGAAAATGCACTCGGTGCAATGTGGGGAAAGCTACGGCGGGGCCGGGGCCGATGCCAGTGCCGGTGCGTGGTGGGAGTGAGGACCGATGGACGACTATCGCGGGATCGCGGATGACCTCGCGGCGGACATCGCCGCGGGCCGGCTCCGCCCGGGGGACCGGCTGCCGCCGCTGCGCCGCTTCGCCCGGGACCGGGGGATCGCGAGCTCCACCGCGGCCCGGGTGTACCGGGAGCTGAGCCGGCGCGGGCTCACCGTGGGCGAGGTCGGCCGCGGCACCTTCGTCCGCTCCGCCGCACCCGCGGCCGAACCCGCCCTGGCCGAGCCGGCCGCGGCCCGGGTCGACCTGGAGCTGAACTTTCCGGTGCTGCCCGGCCATCCCGCGCTGCTCGCCAAGAGCCTGGGGCAGCTGCTGCGCCCCGACGCGCTGGCCGCCGCGCTCCGCCCGGTGGGCGCGGTCGGCACGGACGTCGCCCGGCAGGCGGCGGCCGCGCACCTCGCCCGTGGCGGCTGGACCCCCGGCCCCCGGCAGCTGCTCTTCGCGGGCAACGGCCGGCAGGCGCTGGCCGCGGCGATCGCCGCACTCGTCCCGGCCGGTGAGCGGCTCGGCGTCGAGACGCTCACCTACCCCGTGGTGAAGGGCATCGCGGCCCGCCTCGGTGTCACGCTCGTCCCGCTCGCCATGGACGAACACGGTCTGACCCCCGAGGCGCTGCGCACCGCCCCGCCCCTGCGCGCCGTCTACGTCCAGCCCGCCCTGCACAACCCGCTGGGCGTCACCATGCCCGCGCACCGGCGCGCCGAACTCGCCGCGATTCTGCGGGAGTTGGGCCTGTACGCCATCGAGGACGCGATCTACGGATTCCTCCGCGCCGACCTGTCCCCGCTCGCCGCCCTCGCGCCGGAGCGCACCGTGGTCATCGACAGCCTGTCCAAACGGCTGGCGCCCGGACTGTCGCTGGGCTTCCTCACCGTGCCGGAGGGCCGCACACCGGATTTCGCGACCGCGCTGCGGACGGGGACCTGGACCGCCTCCCGTTTCGCGCTCGACGCGGCGACCCGCTGGATGGCCGACGGCACCGCGGCGGCCGCCGAGGAGGAGAAGCGCGGCGACGCCGCGGCCCGTCAGCGGATCGCCGCCGAACGCCTCGCCGGCTTCCGGGTCCGGGCCGATCCGCAGGCGTATCACTGCTGGTGGGAACTGCCGGACCCGTGGCGGGCCGACACCTTTGTCGCCGCCGCCGCGCGCCGCGGGATCGCCGTCACCCCGTCCGGCGCCTTCGCCATCGGCGCCGGCCACGCGCCCAACGCCGTACGGCTGGCGCTCGCCTCGCCGCCCGTCGACGTGCTGGCCGAGGCGCTGGGCGTACTGGCCGGACTCGCGCAGGGGGCGCCGGAGGACACCGGGGCGGAGTGAGGCAACCGACCGGCCGGGGCGGGCGGCGGCTCAGGTGCCGCTCATCAGGTGCCCGAGGCCGGTGCGCAGCTCCGCCGTGTTCATCACCGGCTTGAGCGAGACCTTGGCGTGCAGGTCCATGAAGAACGATTCGATGAGCGTCGGCATCTGCGACGACTGGGCCATGTCGAAGAAGAAGTAGGCGGTCCGCTCACCGCCGTCGAGGGTGAAGTAGGCCGCCTCCGGCTGCAGGGCGGCGAGGGCCGTCTCCATGATCTTCGGCAGACTGCCGTTCTGGATCACTTCGTTGCCGGTCTCGGTCGGTATCCGGGCCGTCAGGACCATCCTCATCGGGCTCACTCCTCGCGTGACGGGCGTGGGGCGGGTGGAGTGCGGCGGCGAACCGGGAGCCCGGGTGCGCGGCGCCTGCCCGGGAAAGCTCCGGTGCACCGCTGGTGTGTGTCCGTCCTGTTCTCAGGGTCTCACGGCCCGGGAGCCGGGGCCGGTTTCCGGCGGCCGGGCCGCGGATGCGGGTCCCGCGCCGGTCAGCAGATGCTCGGGGCGTCCGGTCGGCGGGACCTCCTCGGCCTGCGGCACCGGGTCCGGCGGGGTGCCGTCGCCGAACGGCCGGCCGCCCAACTCCTCGCGGTGGTGCGGTGTCAGCCAGCCGGAGAGGTCCGGTCCGCCCGGGACGATGCCGGTCGGGTTGATGCCGGTGTGCACCTGGTAGTAGTGCTGCTTGATGTGGTGGAAGTCGACGGTGTCGCCGAAGCCGGGGGTCTGGAAGAGGTCCTTGGCGTAGCCCCACAGCACCGGGTCCTCGGCCAGCTTGAACCGGTTGCACTTGAAGTGGCCGTGATAGACGCAGTCGAAGCGGACCAGCGTCGTGAACAGCCGGATGTCGGCCTCGGTGAGGGTGTCGCCGACGAGGTAGCGGCGGTCGTGCAGGCGCTCGGACAGCAGGTCCAGGCGGCGGAACAGATCGCGGAAGGCGGCGTCGTACTCGCTCTGGGTGGTGGCGAAACCCGCCCGGTAGACGCCGTTGTTGACGTCACGGTAGACGCCCGCCATGACGACGTCGATCTCCTCGCGCAGCGGCTCCGGATACAGATCGGGTGCGCCGGGCCGGTGCAGCGCCGTCCACTCCGTCGCGAAGTCCAGGGTGATCTGCTGGAAGTCGTTGGTGACCAGCTGCCCGCTGGGCACGTCGACGACGGCGGGCACACTGACCCCGCCGGGGTAGCCGCGCTCGCGGGCGTCGTAGGCCTCGCTCAGGAAGCGGATGCCGAGGACCGGGTCGCGGCCGTCCGGGTCGAGGGTGAAGCGCCAGCTGCGGTCGTCCTGGATCGGGTCGGTGACGGCGAGCGAGATCGCCTCCTCCAGGCCGAGCAGCCGCCGGGAGATCACGGCGCGGCTCGCCCAGGGGCAGGCGCGGCTGGCCACCAGCCGGTAGCGGCCGGCCTCGACCGGCCAGCCGTCGCGGCCGTCCGCCGTGATGCGGTCCGCGAAGTGGCTCCTGGAGCGCTTGAAGGGCTTCCTGCCGTACGCGACATTGCCGGCGGTGGTGGCATCCGGGGTGCCGTCCGTGGGGCCGCCGTTGTCGCCGGCGTCGGGCTGGGGCATCACCGGCTCCTTCCGTCTGTGGTTGCTCCGGTTCCAGGGCGAGCCTTCCCGGACCGGGGCGGGAATTCCCTCACATCAGCCGCCCGGCGCACCGCGGCGTCCGGGCCACCGCGCCGCCCGCCTCAGCCGAGGTGGGTGAGATCGGGCCGCAGCCGGTGCCAGGTCGGGTGCCGCAGCCGCCCCGCCGAGGTCCAGCCGGTGAGCGTGATCTCGGCGACGAGCCGGGGCTCGGCCCAGTGCGCACCCGCCACGTCCACCGCGTTGACGAACGGCGAGTGGTCGAGCGGGATCACCTCCAGGTACCGCGCCAGCTCATGGCGCTCCCGGTCGGAGAGCCCGGAGCCGACCGAGCCGACATAGCGCAGCCCCGCGGGTTCCGCCACGCCCGCCAGGACCGAACCGGGGAGTCCGGCCAGCCCGCCATGGCCTTCGAGCCAGCCCCCGATGACCACGTCGAGGGTCAGCAGATGCTTGGTCTTGCGCCACTCGGGCGACCGCACCCCCGGCAAGTAGGCCGAGCTGAGCCGCTTCGCCACCACCCCTTCCAGACCGGCCTGCAGCGAGGCCTCCCAGGCCTGCTGCCCCTGGCCCGCCACATACTCGGGCGCCGACCAGTTCGGGCCGCGCAGCCGCAGCCCGGTCAGCAGTGACCGGCGCTCGTAATACGGCGACCCGAGGAGCGAGCCGCCCAGATACATCAGGTCGAAGAGGACCAGGTGTACGGGGTGCTCCATGGCCAGCCGGGCCGTGCGGCGCGGGTTCACCACGCCCATCCGGCGCTGCAGCAGCCCGAAGTCGGGCCGGCCGCGCGCGTCCAGCACCACCACCTCGCCGTCGAGCACCGCGGGCCGCCCGCGCAGCTGCTCACCCAGCGGCGCCAGCTCCGGGTAGCTGTCGGTGGCGTCATTGCCCGCCCGGGTGACCAGCCGGAGGGTGCCGTCGCCGGGGGTGTTGACGATGCAGCGCGCCCCGTCCCATTTGGCCTCGAACGCCCAGGCCGACTCCTCGTGCCCGGCGGGCAGCGGGCCGAGCGTGGCCAGCATCGGCCGGATCACGGGGTACGAGGCCGAGCCACGCTCGGCGGACGGCGCCATGGTTCGATGATCGGGCGATCCGGGGGCGTTCGCAGATCGGACGGGGGCCGGGGCCGCCCCGCCCCGGGGGCTCAGGCGCCGCCGCCCGGCCGGGCCGGGCTCCGGGGGGCGTCCCCGCGGGGCGGTTCGGAGGGCAGCTGCTCCTCGCCCTCCGTGCGGACATGCGGCAGGACCTTGTCCAGCCACCGGGGCGTCCACCAGGCCGCCGGACCCAGCAGTGTCATCACCGCGGGCACCAGCAGCAGTCTGACCACGGTGGCGTCGATCAGCACGCTCACCGCCAGGCCCAGGCCCAGCATCTTCACCACGATGTTGTCGCTGATGATGAACGCGGCGAACACGCTCACCATGATCAGCGCGGCGCAGGTGATCACCCGGGCGGTGATCTCCAGGGCGTGCGCCACGCTCGCCTTGGCGTCGCCGGTGCGCAGCCAGGCCTCGTGCACCCGCGACAGCAGGAAGATCTCGTAGTCCATGCTCAGCCCGAAGACGATGGCGAACATCATCATCGGGACGTAGCTCTCGATCGGCACCGTGCCCGAGACCCCGAGCGCCGGCCCGCCCCAGCCCCACTGGAAGACCGCCACCACCACCCCGTACGAGGCGGCGATCGACAGCACGTTGAGCACCGCCGCCTTCACCGCGACCAGCACGCCCCGGAAGACGGCCAGGATGATGACGAAGGCGAGCGCGACGACCACGGCGATGATCAGCGGCAGCCGGCTGGCGACGATGTCGAGGAAGTCCACCTGGCCCGCGGTCGTGCCGGTCACATAGCCGTGCGCGTCGGTCCCCCTCACCGCGTCCGGCAGCAGGCCGTGCTTGAGGCGGTTGACCAGATCCGTGGTGTCCGCGTTCTGCGGGGCCTGGGTGGAGTAGGCGGTCCCGGTCAGCACCGCGCCGTCCGGGGTGGCCTTCAGCGGCGTGATGTAGGCCGCGCCCGGGACGTCCGCCAGCGTCTTCCCGGCCTGTTGCGCCAGCATCGGGCGATCCGCCTGCGGTACCGCGGACTGGTCGATGACGAGGGTGAGCGGGCCGTTGGAACCTGGGCCGAACGCCGAGGACATCAGGTCGAAGGCGCGCCGGTCGGTGAACGACTTGGGGTCCGCGCCGTCGCCGATGTGCCCCAGCCGGATCGAGAAGACCGGCAGGGCCAGCACGACCACGACCAGCACCCCGCCCGCCAGGTACCACCACGGGCGGCGCTCCACCCGCTGCGCGTACCGGTGCCAGGTGCCGCGTGCCTCCTCGCCCGGCCCGGCGTCCGTCTCGGCGATCGGGCGGCGGACCCGTAGCCGGTCGATACGGCGGCCGATCAGCCCGAGCAGCGCCGGTACCAGGGTGAGGGCGCCGAGCACCGCCGAGACCACGGTGATGGCGGCCGCCACGCCCAGCTTGCCGATGAAGGAGACGCCCGAGACCCACAGGCCCATCAGCGCGATGATCACCGTGCAGCCGGACACCAGCACCGCCCGGCCGCTGGTGGCCACCGCCCGGCCCGCGCCGGTCACCGGGTCGGCCCCGTTCATGAGGTTCTGGCGGTGCCGGGTGAGCAGGAAGAGCGCGTAGTCGATGCCGACGCCGAGGCCGATCATCGTGGCCAGGGTGGGGGAGACGGTGGCGAAGACGAAGACGGCGGCGAGCAGCCCCAGGCACCCCAGCCCGCAGAGCGCGCCGATCAGCGCGGTCAGCAGTGGGATACCGGCCGCCAGGACGCTCCCGAAGCCGATCAGCAGCACCAGGACCGCCACCCCGAAGCCGATCACCTCACTGGTCCGGTCGTCGGGTTCCGGCCGGGCCAGCTCGCCCAGCGGCCCGCCGTACTCCACCTCCACACCGGCCGAGCGCAGCGGCCGAACGGCCGCGTCGACACCGTGGAGATAGTCCGGCTTCAGGGTGGACGGCTGCACGCTGAACCGCATCGTGATGTACGCGGTCCGCCCGTCGGTGGACAGCGGCCCGACGTCCGGCGTCCCGGGCGGCCGCTTGGGGGGCGGTGCGCCGGGCGCCGGAAGCGGGTTCTGCGCGGACAGCACATCCGGCAGCTTGCCGAGCGCGGTGACGGCGCCGTCGATGTCGCCGCGGAAGTCCGTCAGCGGCTTGCCGGCGTCGTGCAGCACCACCTGGCTGCTGTAGCCGCCGGCCTTCGGGTCGTGCGCCTTGAGCACATCGCGGCCCTGCGTCGACTGGACCCCGGGCAGCGCGAAGTCGTCGGAGTACTCCCCGCCGTAGGTGCGCTGCAGGAACTGAAGCCCCGCCAGGGCGACCAGCCACAGCACGATGACGACGATGAAGTGCCGGGCGCACCACTCACCGATGCGGCGCAGCGCCCCCCGGGTACGGGGGGCGCCGGACGCGGGGACGTCCGGGGTCTTCGGCAATGACATGCGTGCTCCCGATGAGGGCCGGCCCTCCTGGCACCTGCGGACAGTCAGCATTCAACGGCGGTCCGGCCGCCGCGGCACGTCCACCGGGGAAGCGGGTGTCGGCCGGACGGGTGCAGGCGGCTGCGCCCCGACGTGCGCCCGTCTCCCGTGCTCGCGGTTATCCGGCCGGCGTCACGACGCTCGACGCACCGAGCACCCGCCCCCGGGCGTCAAGGGCCCTGACCTGGAAGTACGGGCCCCGGTCCGCTGTCGTGAGCGCCGTCTCGAACCCGGTGCGGGCGGCGCGTCCGACGACCCGCAGGGAGTGGGGGCGGGGCCCGGCCAGCAGGTGCCACCCTCTGGTCTCGGTGGATCCGTTCCACGTGGCGTAGACGACGTTGCGTCCGCCCGAGGCTCGTGCCGCTGCACTCGGCGGATAGTACGGCTTGCCGACCCATCGGTTGCGGAAGGCACGGTACGAGATGTCGGAGCCCGGCATCTTCGCGTCGTAGAGCAGGTTTTGCTCGCCGTTGTTCTGGGAGTTTCCCGGGGCGGCGTACTCCGAGTAGTAGGAGTTCTGCCCCCACCCGATGAACTGGTTCCCGTGCGGAAGGGCCTGGGTGTTCCCCTGGGAGGCGGAGAACAGGGGCGGTGCGTGGTAATAGGTCCGGTCGACGGTCGCCCGGCGGTGCGCGAAGTCGAGGTTGAGGATCAGGCCGTGCGACTCCTGCTCCGGTGTGCCGTCCGGCTGGTTGCAGCAGCCGTCGTCGAACATGCTGATCCGGCTTCCCGGCCGGAACCTGGCGTCGTGCTGCCAGAAGAAGTCCGCGTTCGGACCGAAGGTGAAGTCGCTTTTCTTCCCGCCGAGTTGCCAGCGGATGCGGCCGTCCCTTCGGGAGACGTCGTAGACCGCCCACATGTTGCGTGCCGAGATCAGCACCTCACCGTTGGGTCCCTCGTCGATCGAGTTCATGTGGTAGGCGTCCCACACCCCTCCGGACGACGACGCATCGGAGGCGGACACCTCGGAGTCGGCCGGATTGACGTGATCGAGAATGTCCCACGAGAAGACGAGTTCCCCCGTGGCGAGGTCGACCTCCTGCACCTCGCTGTCCAGGATGGCGCCGTTCTCCGGACCGCCGTAGGGCCTGAGGTCCATGGGGACCGGCTTGGTCGCGATGAACAGTGCGGTTCCTCTGCGGGTCAGGATGAATTCGTGCTCGTCCGGATGGAAGCCGTGACGGGCGAAAACCGTTCGGACCAGGCGGTAGTGGCTGTCGTAGATGTAGTAGCACCCGCCCGGTTCGGGGGCACCGCCCGGCAGGTTGGTGTACGCGGGCGGAATCGCGATGGACCCCTGCCACCAGGTCAGCACGGGCTCCGCCCGGTGGGTCCGGGGGTTGTGGTACGTCTGCACCTTGAAGTCGGCGTTCTGGAGGCTCGTCGAGGGCAGCGGCCGGAACCAGACCGGCGCACCGGAGTTGTCGGAGATCAGCGCTCCGGTCTGGCCGATCATCGGGCTGCTGATGGTGTACGGGCCGACGAAGATGTTCCCGGGTGCCGTCCCCGGACGCCGCGCCGTCACACTGACCCGCATGGGATGAAGGCTCGGCGCGGAAACGAAGCTCCATACGCCGGGGCCCGAAGTGATCAGCTCCGGTGCAGGGGGGCTCCCTGTCGGAGGCGCCGGCTCGGTCGCGCACAAGCGGGGCTCCGGCGGTGAACTCGCCTCGGCGGGAACCGCACAGCCCGCGAAGGCGAGCCCCGCGGCAAGTGCGCCGGTCCCCGCGGTGCGGCCCGTCCTCCGCACGGCCCGGCAGGCCCACGGCATTCGCTCTGCCATCATCTCTCCATCACGGTGTGTCACCTTCTGAGGCGCCCGGGAAGTCCGTCAGCAGGATTCGGCGCCGGGAGACCTGCACGTGCTGGTGACGCTAAGCACTACGGTCCGCCACCGCCCGCTGGAGACTCCGTCCGTGGAGCGTTCACCCGGCCCCGCCACTCCCGTCGGCTGTTCTCGGAACCCGCCCCGATGACGGAGGCAGGCGTGGCCAGTTCGTCCCAACGGGCCGTCAGAGCGGCGGCATTCGTGGCCGGGAGATCCCGAACGGGTCATCGGACCGGCGCCTGGGCAGGCGCGAACGGGCGGTCGGTGTCTACCGTCACAGAGCACGGCTCCCGGAGCATTCCCGGGTGCATGGCCGGGCGGAGGACGACAGGAAGGAGTCCGGCGATGGGCAGCCTCATGGGACGCGTCGGACGGGCGAGCAGGCCGGCGGCTGCTGTGCTGCTGGCGACGGCCCTCACCGGGTGCGGACTCGTCACGCCCTCGGCGGACTCCGACGGCTCCGGGGCGAGCACGGGCAACGGCGACGTGGTGGGCACTCCCACGCCGCTGCGCAACGTGCCCCGCGAACTGTCCACCGTGGCCGACGGGAAACTGGTCGTCTACCGCATGCCGGGTATGCAGGGAAACCGGATCAAGGCAACCGCCATGCTGTTCACTCCCCGGAAAACTCCGCCGGCCGGCGGCTGGCCGCTTTTCGTATGGGGGCACGGGACCGTCGGATGGGCCCCGGAGTGCGCACCGAGCGTCCAGCTCCAGGAACACAAGAAATGGGCTGACGGGCCGAACGCCGCGTTGTTGGCGGCCGTCCTGAAGATGGGAATTGCTGTCGTGGCCCCGGACTACGAGGGGCTGGGTCCGACGGCGGCCGGCGTCACGACCGGGCACGGCTATTACCATCTCTCCAGCGAGGGTAAATCCATGGTCTTCGCCGCGGTTGCCGCGAAACGGTATCTCGGCGGCAAAGCCTCCGGGAAATGGGTGCCGGCCGGCTGGTCCGAGGGAGGGTTCGCCGCGCTCGCCGCCGCATACTATTCCCGGTTGTCCAAGAAGGCCGAGCCCGCTCTGGACTACCGGGGCACGATTGCCCTCGCTCCCGTCCCGGACGTCCCCGCCATGAACAAGCTCCTCTGGCGGGACATCGCCAACGCCTCCAAACCCGGGACCCGGCCCACGGACCGTCAGCTCGACCAACTGGTCTTCGCCAACGCGGAAACCATCTACTTCACGAAAACCCAACGCCAAGCGGGCTATCGCGTCGACCCCGAACGGATCTACGGCCAGCATATGCTGAAGTTCTATCAGCAGAACTGGCGGACGTGTCTGGACGATCTGAATGCCATGGTCAAGCGTGATATCAAAAACTATCTGAATTCCTCGCCTTCGCACAGCTTGGCGTCCTATCCGGGAATCCACGGAGACAGTCCGAACTCGCTGCCGGAGAACAGGCGATTCTTCGAACGGAACCAGGGGAAGCTGGAGAACTCGACACTTCCGGGGTCGGTCCTCTGGCTCTACGGAGCCGATGACATCACCAGCCCGGCCGCTGTCACCTACCACGTCGTCAACAAGATGCTGGCCAACGCGAACGACATCAACCTCGCCGTTTTCGAGGGGGCCGGCCACTATGACGTCCCCACGGCCGGCCTCCCGCTGATTCAGGCACGCCTGAGGCAGCTCTTTCCGGTGCAGCCATGAGCGCACAGACATGACCCGCGCCGCCGGTGCCATCCATGGCCTCCGGGCCGGGCCATCACCCGGCCGTTCCTGATTCCTCGTACGGCTCCGCATTCCTCGTACGATTCCTTACGGTCATTGCGGCACGGCACGGCACGAGGTAAGGACTGAGCTGTTGATGAACCGTCCCCGGGCGTCCGGTGCGCCCTGTATGTCCCGCAGTCGTTCGTCCTGCTGCGGCTGTCCGGGTGCGCGGGCGGAGGGCGCCCGGTGAGCCGGGCGGTGCTGGTGACCGGGGCGTCACGGGGGATCGGGCGGGCGGTGGCCGAGCGCTTTGCCGCGCACGGGGACCGGGTCGCGCTGCACTACGCCTCGCGGCGGGCGGCCGCGGAGGAGGCGTTCGCGGGGCTGGCGGGCGGCGGGCATGTGCTGGTGCAGGGCGATGTGGGGACGCCCGACGGGGCGGCGGCGCTGGTCGACGCGGCGGTGGCCGGTCTGGGCGGCGTCGATGTGCTGGTCAACAACGCCGCCGCGAATGTGGCCCACCCGCTGGACCGCACCTCCTTCGAGGACTGGCAGCACGCCTGGCGGCAGGTCGTGGACGTGAATCTGCTGGGCGCGGCGCATGTCAGCTACTGCGCGGCGCGGAACATGATCGAGCGGGAGGTGGCGGGGCGGATCGTCAACATCGGGTCGCGGGGCGCCTTCCGCGGCGAGCCCGATCACCCGGCGTATGGCGCGTCCAAGGCGGCGCTGCATGCGATGGGGCAGTCGCTGGCGGTCCACCTGGCGCCGTACGGCATCGGCGTGGCCTCCGTGGCGCCGGGGTTCGTGGAGACCGAGCGGGTCGCGGACCGCCTCACGGAGGACGTGCGGCAGCAGAGCCCGTTCGGCCGGGTCGCCGTGCCCGGGGATGTGGCGTCCGCGGTCCACTACCTCGCGTCACCCGAGGCGCAGTGGTCCTCGGGGACGGTGCTGGACGTCAACGGCGCGTCGTATCTGCGCTGAAAACGCGCAAGACGCCGGGAACGCTGAGAACGGGGAAGCCCCGGCCGAACGGGGGGTTTCGGCCGGGGCGGTTTCGAGGGTGCGGGTGGCGACGGCGGCGGCCGGTGGCCCTGCTGCCGTGCGGCGGTGGCCGGCTTCCCCGGCGTCGGGCCCTGGGGCACCGGCGTCGGGTCGGCACCCGCTTCCGATTGAACAGTAAACCATTGGCCTGGCTTCCGGTGCGCGGGGGGCTGCGAGCCTCCCTCTTCCCTTGCCGGGTGGCCCATGGATTGTCCTGCTATGGGGCAATTCTGGGGCCGAAGTACGTGGCTCAGGCCGCCGCGCGGTGCCCCTTCGGCTCCGGGGCGGTCAGCGCGGCCTTGGTGACATCCGCGACCAGCTCGACGACATCGGGCCCGTACGCCTGTGAATTGATCACCTTCAGCAGCAGGCAGAACTGGCCGTCGGTGCCGTGTTTACGGGCCAGCCGGGCCCGGTTGCGGACCAGGTGGCGGACCGCGGCCCGGTGGGTGACCGGGCGCTGGCCGGCCGCCAGGAACACCGGGCGGTCGCCCTCACCGGCGGTCAGCCGGGCCAGCAGGACGTACTCCACGGCGCCGGGCTCCATCCGGTAGGCCGAGCCGCCGATGGTGAAGGTGCCGCGGCCCGCGCCGGACTCGTCACCGGGATGCACCGCGACGCCCGGCAGCAGATTCGCCAGATGGGCCGCCAGCCGGCGGTGCGCGGTCGGGTCGCCGACACAGAACTCGGTCCGTGCCCCGAAGCCCTGGAGGCCGGTGTCGTGCGGCGCGACCTCGGGGTGCGCACCGCAGGTCTCGATCATCCCGGCCAGCCCCAGCAGGGCCAGCGCGTCATGGCGCGGGATGCTCCAGTGGGCCGAGGTGCTGTCCCGGTGGGTGACCAGCACACACTCCGAACCGTCCGGCAGCCCGAAGAAGGCTTGCTCACGGGCCAGCTTCCGGCGGGCCACCGCCGATTGCACGGCCCAGCCGGCCGCCAGGCCCACGATCAGGGCCGCGGCCGTCACGGTCAGGAGCAGCAGGGTGTCGTCCATGGGCGGGGAGCGTAGCGGCAGTCCGGTTGTCCGTTCGAGGGCGGGGCGGGCAGCTGGGACGGCTTGTCCCGGTCCGTGGAGGCATATCTGATCCGTGCGGAAAACGGGCGGCTGGTCCCTGACGCCACGGGGTGCTCCGCGCCCGAATTGCCCCCTGTTGGCGGGCTGTTGCCGCGAGTAGGCTCCGGGCCCCTGTCGCCCCCCGCGCAGCCACTGGGAGGAAACCCCGGTATGACCAGAGTCCGACGCCTCATCGTTCTGGGAGCGGCCGCCGCGCTGGCCGGTTCCCTGCTGGCGGCCCCGGCCGCCGCCGGTTCCGCCGCGACCGCCCGGCCCGGCCCCGTGGACCGGGACCGCACCATCACCGCCACCCAGGAGAAGACCCCGGTCGCCGTCGGCCACGGCGGGGCCGTCTCCAGCGTCGACCCGGACGCCTCGGCCGCCGGTATCGCGGTGCTCAGGAACGGCGGCAACGCCGTCGACGCCGCGGTCGCCACCGCCGCCGCCCTCGGCGTCACCGAGCCCTACTCCGCGGGCATCGGCGGCGGCGGATACCTCGTCTCGTACGACGCCCGGACCAGGACCGTCCGCACTCTCGACGGCCGGGAGACCGCCCCGCGCTCCGCCGGGAAGGACCTCTTCCTGGAGAACGGCAAACCCCTCCCGTTCGAGGACGCCGTCACCAGCGGGCTGAGCGTCGGCACCCCGGGCACCGCCGCCACCTGGGACACCGCCCTGCGCAAGTGGGGCAGCCGGCCCCTGCGCCAGGTACTGCGGCCCGCGCAGCGGCTGGCCGCGGACGGCTTCACGGTCGACCGGACCTTCCGGCAGCAGACCGCGGACAACGAGGCACGCTTCCGTGACTTCCCGGCGACCGCCCGCCTCTACCTGCCCGGCGGCAAGCTGCCGGTGGTCGGCTCGACGATGAAGAACCCCGATCTGGCCCGTACGTACGGGGAGTTGGCGGATCATGGCGTCGGTGCGCTCTACGACGGCGCGCTGGGCCGGGACATCGTCCGCACCGTCCGCACACCACCGGTGCGCACCGGCGCCCCGCGCCACGTACGGCCCGGCGACCTGACCGCGGACGACCTGCGCGGCTACCGCGTCCGCAGCCAGGCACCCACCCGCACCCGCTACCGCGGCCTCGACGTCTACGGCATGGCCCCGTCCTCGTCGGGCGGCACCAGCGTCGCCGAGGCGCTCAACATCCTGGAGCGGAGTGATCTCTCCCGGCTGAGCGAGCGGCAGTACCTCCACCGCTACATCGAGGCGGCCCGGATCGCCTTCGCCGACCGCGGCCGCTGGGTCGGCGACCCCACCCAGGAGGACGTCCCGGTCAAGGGCCTGACCTCACAGCGGTTCGCCGATGCCCGCGCCTGTCTCATCCACGACGACAAGGCCCTGACCAGCCCGCTCGCGCCCGGAGACCCGCGCCACCCCGGGCGCTGCGCCGCCGCCGGCCGGGGCGCGCCGACGACGTACGAGGGGGAGAACACCACCCATCTGACCGTCGCCGACAAGTGGGGCGATGTCGTCGCCTACACCCTGACCATCGAGCAGACCGGCGGCAGCGGCATCGTCGTCCCGCACCGCGGCTTCCTGCTCAACAACGAGCTGACGGACTTCTCCTTCGCGCCCGCCGACCCGGCAGTCCATGACCCCAACCTGCCCGGTCCCGGCAAGCGGCCGCGCTCGTCGATGTCGCCGACGATCGTGCTGCGGCACGGCCGGCCGGTGCTGGCGCTCGGCTCGCCCGGCGGCGCGACCATCATCACCACCGTGCTGCAGACCCTGGTCAACCACCTCGACCGGGGCATGCCGCTGGTCGACGCCATCGCCGCGCCGCGGGCCAGCCAGCGCAACGCGGCCCGGACCGAGCTGGAACCCGGCCTGTGGAACAGCCCGCTCCGCCGGCAACTCGAAGCGCTCGGCCATGCCTTCAAGGAGAACCCGGAGATCGGCGCGGCCACCGGCGTCCAGCGGCTGCCGGACGGCCGCTGGCTGGCCGCGGCCGAAAAGGTACGGCGCGGCGGCGGCTCGGCACGGGTCGTGCACCGCTCGTAACACCCGCGGGACGGCCGCCGGATGTCACACCGCCGACACGCACGGACCGCTGTGTGCCGTCCGTGTGTCGTCGGTGTACCGCCCCGCGCGGCGTCGTTGTTGGTCACGGCGGTGGCGACTAGCCTCCTGGGACCGTTCGTTCGAATGAGCGGTCCCAGGGAGGGCACGCAGCGTGAGCGTTGACGAGAGCCAGGACAGCGGAACCGGGCAGGTCCCGGCCCACTTCGGTGCCACGGCGGGTGAGCTGGAAGGCCTCGCCGAGCAGGCGCGGGCGCTCGCCGAGGGCCGGGTGACCTCGACCGCGCTGGTCCGGCGGTCGCTGGAGCGCATCGAGGCCACCCAGGACACCGTCAACGCCTTCCGGCGGGTGCGGGCCGAGGCGGCGATGGCGGAGGCCGCGGAGGCCGACCGCCGGCTCGCGGCCGGGGAACGGCTGCCGCTGCTCGGGGTGCCGGTCGCGGTCAAGGACGACACCGATGTGGCGGGCGAGCCGACCGCGTTCGGCTGCGCCGGGGAGTTCCCGCCCAAGGAGCGCGACGCCGAGGTCGTCCGGCGGCTGCGCGCGGCCGGCGCCGTCATCGTCGGCAAGACCAACGCCTGCGAGCTGGGCCAGTGGCCGTTCACCGAGGGCCCGGCCTTCGGCAACACCTGCAACCCGTGGAACCTCGCGCACACCCCGGGCGGCTCGTCCGGCGGTTCGGCCGCCGCGGTCGCGGCCGGGCTGGTCCCCGCCGCGCTCGGCACCGACGGCGCCGGCTCGGTCCGTATCCCCGCCGCCTGGTCCCATCTCGTCGGCATCAAACCCCAGCGCGGCCGGATCTCCACCTGGCCGGACCCCGAGGCCTTCCAGGGGATCACCGGTATCGGACCGCTGGCCCGTTCGGTGGAGGACGCGGCGCTGCTGCTGGACGTGGCCAGCGGCAACCACGACGGCGATCTGCACCGCCCGCCCGCCATCGCGGCCCGCGAGGCCGCCGGCCGGGACCCGGGACGGCTGCGGATCGCGCTGTCCTGGAAGGCGGCCTTCACCTTCACGCCCAAGCCGCTGCACCCCGACGTCCGGGCCGCGGTGACCGGTGTGGCCCGCACACTGGCCCGCCTCGGGCACTTCGTCGAGGAGGCGGAACCGGACTACGGGCTGGTCGGGCTGGCGTTCGTGCCGCGGGCCACGGCCGGGGTGGGGGAGTGGGCGGGCCGGGTCCCCGACCGCTCGCTCCTGGACCGCCGGACCCGGGAGGCGGCCCGGATGGGGCGGCTGCTCGGCGGGCCCGTCCTGCGCCGGGCGCGCGCCGTCGAGCGGCGCCAACAGCGGCGGATCGGCGCGCTGTTCGGCCCCTACGATGTCTTGCTGACGCCCACCACGGCCACTCCGCCGCCGCGCATCGGCACCCTCGCCAAGCTCAGCGGCTGGCGTACGGATCAGGCCATGATCGCCGCCTGCCCGTACGCCTGGCCGTGGAACGTCCTCGGCTGGCCGGGGGTGAGCGTGCCCGCCGGGTTCAGCACGGACGGTCTGCCGCTGGGCGCCCAGCTGCTCGGCCCGGCCCACGGTGAGCCGCGGCTGATCTCGCTGGCCGCCCAGCTCCAGGACGATCTGCGCTGGCACGAGCGGCGGCCGCCCGGCCATCCGGCGGTGTACGACGGCGTCCGCCGCTGAGCCGCGGTCAGCCCGGCAGTGCGAGCACCGCCTCCGTGGTGCCGGTCTCTCCCAGCCGCGGGAAGATCTTCTCCAGGCTGTTGCGGTGCGCACCGGCGTCCAGGTCGGTCATCGCGTCGATGGCGAGCGTGACGTGGTAGCCGTGCTCGTACGCGGCACGGGCGGTGGACTCCACCCCGATGCTGGTGGCGATGCCGCCGAGGACGAGGTGGGTCACACCGCGGCCGCGCAGCTCCCGGTCCAGGTCCGTGCCGTGGAAGGCGCCCCACCGCTGCTTGGTGACGGTGAGGTCGCCGGGCTGTCGGCCGAGTCCGGGCACCCGCTCCGCCCAGTCGGCGGGCGGGTCCCCGGCGGGCCGTACGGATTCCGTGCGGCCCGGGGCGCCGCCGGTGACGTTCACCAGCACGACGGGCAGCCCGCGCGCCCGGAACGCGGCGGCCAGCCGTGCACCGCGCTCGATGACCTCGGCGGCCGGCCGGGGCGCGGTGGGCAGACCCGCGATGCCTTTCTGGAGGTCGATCAGGACGAGGGCAGTCGTGGGGTCGAGAGTGGTGACGGGCACGGGGTCTCCTTGTGTGGTGGTGACGGGGATCGGGGGCGGGGGCCGGGGACGGCCGGAATGGCCGCCGGCCGCCGGCCGCCGCGGCCCGGGGAGCGCGGGCCGGTGTCAGCCCCCGGTCCGGGGGCCGCCGGGCCGCAGGCCGCGGTCGGTGAGGGTCAGGGCGAGCAGCAGCAGGCCGAGGACGACGCCGGTCACGGCGATCCCGTGCAGCCCGGCATCCGAGGCGCGCGTCCCGTACAGCAGCCCGATGAGACCGGCCGCGGTGATCGCGCCGAGGTACTGGGCGGTGCGCTGGAGCCCGGCGGCCGCGCCCACGCCGTCGGCGGGCGCCTGGGCGCGCGGCCTGGTTGCCGGTGGAGGCCAGCCCCTGCGGGATGCCGAGGAGTGTCCCGGCGCACAGCAGCGCGACCAGCGGGCTGCTGCCCTGGAGCGAGGTCGACAGGCAAACTTACAAGTTTTCCTGTCCAAGTCGCGCGGCCGCGGCGGACGCGCCACAGGGGAGATGGTCTTGCCACGGTCCGTAGCGGGGCTTACGGTCACCTCCACACGCGTAGATCGCGGAGTGGATCATGCGCGGGCTGCAGGCTGACGCATCGACAAAGGAGCAGCTCATGGCCGATGTTGTGCGTGCCGCACTGGTCCAGGCCACCTGGACCGGCGACACCGAATCGATGATCGCGAAGCATGAGGAGTACGCCAGAGCGGCGGCCGCGCAGGGCGCGAAGGTGATCGGCTTCCAGGAAGTCTTCAACGCCCCGTACTTCTGCCAGGTCCAGGAGCCCGAGCACTACCGCTGGGCCGAGCCGGTGCCCGACGGCCCGACCGTCCGGCGGATGCAGGACCTGGCCCGCGAGACCGGCATGGTCATCGTCGTCCCCGTCTTCGAGGTCGAACAGTCCGGCTTCTACTACAACACCGCGGCCGTCATCGACGCCGACGGCACGGTCCTGGGCACCTACCGCAAGCACCACATCCCGCAGGTCAAGGGCTTCTGGGAGAAGTACTACTTCAAGCCGGGGAACGCCGGCTGGCCGGTCTTCGACACCGCCGTCGGCAAGGTCGGCGTCTACATCTGCTACGACCGCCACTTCCCCGAGGGCTGGCGGCAGTTGGGCCTCAACGGCGCCCAGCTGGTCTACAACCCCTCCGCCACCTCCCGCGGTCTGTCCGCCTACCTCTGGCAGCTGGAGCAGCCCGCGGCCGCGGTCGCCAACGAGTACTTCATCGCGGCGATCAACCGGGTCGGCGTCGAGGAGTACGGCGACAACGACTTCTACGGCACCAGCTACTTCGTCGACCCCCGCGGCCAGTTCGTCGGCGAGGTCGCCAGCGACTCCAAGGAGGAACTGGTCATCCGCGACCTCGACTTCGCAATGATCGATGAGGTCCGCCAGCAGTGGGCCTTCTACCGTGACCGCCGCCCCGACGCGTACGACGGGCTGGTGCAGCCGTGACCCACGAGCCCCCGAACCTGCACGCCCGCCACCAATCCGTCCTCCCCGCCTGGCTGAGCCTCTACTACGAGCGGCCGCTCGAACTCACCCACGGCGAGGGCCGCCACGTCTGGGACGCCGAGGGCAACCGCTACCTCGACTTCTTCGGCGGCATCCTCACCACCATGACGGCGCACGCGCTGCCCGAGGTGACCAAGGCCGTCGCCGAACAGGCCGGCCGGATCATCCACACCTCGACGCTCTACCTCTCCCGCCCCATGGTCGAGCTGGCGGAGCGGATCGCGGCGCTCTCCGGCATCCCCGACGCCCGGGTCTTCTTCACCACCTCCGGCACGGAAGCCAATGACGCGGCCCTCCTCCTGGCCACCGTGCACCGCCGCTCCAACCAGGTCCTGGCGATGCGCAACAGCTACCACGGCCGGTCCTTCTCCACCGTCGGCATCACCGGCAACCAGAGCTGGTCGCCCACCAGCCTCTCGCCCCTCCAGACGCTGTACGTCCACGGCGGGGTGCGCAGCCGCGGCCCGTACGCGGACCTGAGCGACCGTGACTACATCGCGGCCTGCGTCGCCGACCTGGAGGACATGCTCCAGCAGACCGCGGGCGGGGTCGCCGCACTGATCGCCGAACCGGTGCAGGGCGTCGGCGGCTTCACCCTGCCGCCGGACGGCCTGTACGCCGCCTTCCGCGAGGTGCTCGCCCGGCACGGCATCCTCTGGATCAGCGACGAGGTGCAGACCGGCTGGGGCCGCACCGGCGACCACTTCTGGGGCTGGCAGGCGCACGCCGACAACGGCCCGCCCGACCTGCTCACCTTCGCCAAGGGCATCGGCAACGGCATGTCCATCGGCGGAGTGGTGGCCCGCGCCGAGGTGATGAACTCGCTCTCGGCGAACTCCATCTCCACCTTCGGCGGCAGCCCGGTCACCATGGCCGCGGGTCTGGCCAACCTCAACTACCTCCTGGAACACGACCTTCAGGGCAACGCCCGGCGGGTCGGCGGGCTGCTCATCGAGCGGCTGCGGGCGGTCGCGGCCGGCCTCGGTGTCGTACGGGAGGTGCGCGGCCGCGGCCTGATGATCGGCGTCGAACTGGTCCGCCCCGGCACCGACACCCGTTCACCGGAGGCCGCCTCACTGGTCCTGGAAGCCGCCCGGGAACGCGGTCTGCTGATCGGCAAGGGCGGTCAGGGCGGCGCCTCGCTGCGCATCGCACCGCCGATGACGCTGACCGTCGCCGAGGCGGAGGAGGGCGCGGACCTGCTCGCGGACGCGCTGCGGGCCGCGCAGCGGGAGCTGGCCCCGGAGTAGGGGACCCGCCCGGGGCGGGGGCTGTATCGGACGTGCGGCCCCCGCCCGCCGCGGCCGGCCCCGCCACGTCTCATGCGGACCCGGCGGTCTCGCGCACCGTGTCGGCCACCAGGGTGAAGAAGCGCGTGTACGCGCGGCGGCTGCACGGTGCCTCCGGATTCCACGGCAGCAGCCGGGACCGGGCCTCGATCGCCCGCCAGTGGGGGTCGGCCCGCAGCCGCTCGGGCGGGGCGGCGTTGATCCGTACGTCCCTCAGCACGATGTCCGGCTCCATCGCCGCCGCCTCCGCCCAGCCGACGGTGGACCAGTTCACCCCGGGGCCCGCGGGCGGCTCCAGCAGTCCCACACCGTGTTCGGTCAGCGCCCGCAGATCCGGCCAGGAACCGGGCCGCGCCAGATGCACCCGCTCCGGGCCCGCGGGTGACAGCGCCAGCACCCGCGGCCGTACCGCCCCGCCCGCCGCCTGCCGCAGGGCGTCCTCCGCGGCGTCCAACTCCCGTGCCCGGACGAGGGGTTCACCGTGACCGAGCGAACCGGCGAGCGCCGCGAACCGCTCGCGCACCCCGGCCAGGCTCCGGCCGGGCCCCACCGCGACCGTGGCGACCGGGACATGCCTCTCCAGCTCCACCGCGGTCTTCTGCTCCAGCCCGTAGACCTGCTCGCCGTCGTACGTCACGGCCACCACGAGGTCGGGCTCCGCCTCCAGCAGGGTGTCCGGGTGCAGCGCGCCGCCCGAACCGAGATACGGGATCTCCGCGAGCGGCAGTTCACCGCCCTTGGCGGGGTCGGGGGCGGCGCCGTCGTGCTGGGACCCGAAGAGCCCCACCGGGCGTATGCCGTGGTCCCACAGCGTCGCGCCCGCCTGTATGTACGCCACGATCCGTAGCGGCCGGTGACCGGCCACCGCCAGGCGCCCCCGGTCGTCGGAGAACTCCCACGGTGTGCTGTGTTCCATCAACCCGCCGCCTTCCCGATCGTCCGTCAGAATGCCGGTCCGCCCGCGGGGTTCGCCCGCCGGCGACGGCCGATACCTGCCCATCGCCTCACTCCCGCACCCCTCCCGCGGGTGCCGCGCCCACCGCCGCCGCGCCCCGCGTTGAACCGTCCAGCTGATCACCGGCGCAACACGAACGGCACCGCCGGGGAACGGTCACGGTATTGCCACGGTGGGTGACATGCTTCTACGGTCTCTTTCTCAACCGTGATCTACGGGTGTAGACCGGTTGTGGTGTGGCGTGACGTGGCGTCAGCGGACCGGCCGGGGCAGCGGTCCGTGGCTGCCCGTGCACCCGCCCCGCCGCTCGGACGGTCTGACGGTGAGGGGCTGTCCGGCAGTCCTGTTCTCCTTCGAATGCGATGTGAAGGGACTTCTCGCGAATGACTCGGACTCTCATTACCGGCGGCCTGGTGATCACTGCCGCCGAGGAGATGCATGCGGATGTGCTGGTCGAGAACGGCCGGGTGGAGGCGGTGGCGACCCCGGGCAGTCAGCGGTGGACCGCCGACCGCGTCATCGACGCCTCGCAGAAGTACGTGATCCCGGGCGGGGTCGACGCGCACACGCACATGGAGTTGCCGTTCGGCGGCACCTTCGCCTCGGACACCTTCGAGACCGGTACGAAGGCGGCGGCGTGGGGCGGGACGACGACCATCATCGACTTCGCGGTGCAGTCGAAGGGCGCGGCGCTGCGGGCGGGACTGGACGCCTGGCATGCGAAGGCCGACGGCAACTGCGCGATCGACTACGCCTTCCACATGATCGTGTCCGATGTGAACGAGTCGACGCTCAAGGAACTGGACGGCCTGGTCGCCGAAGGTGTCAGCTCGTTCAAGCTGTTCATGGCGTATCCGGGGGTCTTCTACTCCGACGACGGGCAGATCCTGCGCGCCATGCAGCGGGCCGGTGACAACGGCGGCCTGATCATGATGCACGCCGAGAACGGCATCGCCATCGATGTGCTCGTCCAGCAGGCGCTGGCGCGCGGCGAGACCGACCCGCGGTATCACGGGGAGGTCCGGAAGGCCCTCCTGGAGGCCGAGGCGACACATCGCGCGATCAAGCTGGCGCAGGTGGCCGGGGCGCCGCTGTACGTCGTGCACGTATCGGCGCAGGAAGCCCTCGCCGAGTTGGCGCGCGCCCGCCACGACGGTCTGCCGGTGTTCGGTGAGACCTGCCCCCAGTACCTCTTCCTGTCGACGGACAACCTCGCCGAACCGGACTTCGGGGGCGCGAAGTACGTGTGCAGCACGCCGCTGCGCCCGCGCGAGCACCAGGCGGCGCTCTGGCGTGGCCTGCGTACGAACGATCTCCAGGTGGTGTCGACGGACCACTGCCCGTTCTGCTTCTCGGGGCAGAAGGAGCTCGGCCGCGGCGACTTCTCCAAGATCCCCAACGGGATGCCCGGCGTCGAGAACCGGATGGACCTGCTCCACCAGGCGGTCGTCGACGGCCATATCTCCCGTCGCCGCTGGATCGAGATCGCCTGCGCGACCCCGGCCCGGATGTTCGGCCTGTACCCGAAGAAGGGCACGATCGCGCCCGGCTGCGACGCCGACCTCGTGATCTACGACCCGCATGCCGAGCAGACCCTCTCGGCGGCCACCCACCACATGAACGTCGACTACTCGGCGTACGAGGGCAAGCGCGTGACCGGACGGGTGGAGACGGTCCTCTCGCGCGGGGAACTCGTCGTCACCGAGCGGGAGTTCACCGGCCGGGCCGGGCACGGTGCCTACACCCCGCGCGGCACCTGCCAGTACCTGAACTGAGGAACCAAGGAGGGGAACACCATGGACTTCGGACTCGTTCTGCAGACCGACCCGCCGGCCTCCGAGGTCGTCGGCCTGATGAAGCGCGCGGAGGCGGGCGGATTCACCTACGGCTGGACCTTCGACTCCTGCGTGCTGTGGCAGGAACCGTTCGTCATCTACAGCCGCATCCTGGCCGAGACGAGCCGCCTCACGGTCGGCCCGATGGTCACGAACCCGAGCACCCGCACCTGGGAGGTCACGGCCTCCGCCTTCGCCACCCTCAACGACATGTACGGCAACCGCACCGTCTGCGGCATCGGCCGCGGCGACTCCGCGATGCGCGTGGCGGGCCGCAAGCCGAACACCCTCGCCCGGATCAGCGAGGCCATGAAGGCCATCCGCGCGCTCGGCCGCGGCGACGAGGCGGACCTCGGCGGCGGCACGGTGGTGAAGTTCCCCTGGGTGCGGGACGGTGCCCAACTCCCGGTCTGGATGGCCGCGTACGGCCCCAAGGCGCTCAAGATGACCGGCGAGGAGGCGGACGGTTTCATCCTCCAGCTCGCCGACCCGTTCCTCACGGAGTGGATGGTGAAGGCGGTCCGCGAGGCCGCGGTGGCGGCCGGCCGCGCCCCCTCGGACGTCAGGATCTGCGTCGCGGCCCCCGCGTACGTCACCGAGGACGACTCGCCGGAGGCACTGGCGCACGCGCGCGAACAGTGCCGCTGGTTCGGCGGCATGGTCGGCAACCACGTAGCCGACCTGGTGTCCCGGTACGGCGCGGACTCCGGCATGGTCCCGCAGGAGCTGACGGACTACATCGAAGCCCGCGAGGGCTACGACTACGCCCACCACGGCCGGGTCGGCAACCCCGACACCACCTTCGTCCCCGACGAGATCGTGGACCGCTTCTGCCTCATCGGCCCGGCGTCCGCGCACATCGACAAGCTGAACCGGCTCCGGGCGCTGGGCGTCGACCAGTTCGCGCTGTACGCCATGCACGACGCGAGGGAAGCGGTCATCGACGCGTACGCGGGGGACGTCATTCCGCTGGTGAACGCAGGGCCGGGGGGCCGCCCGGGCCAGCCGGCCGGGACAGAGCCGGAACAGGCCACCGCGCCTGCGTAGTTGGGTGCTGTCCTATGGATGCGGCGGCGCCCCTGCCGGTCAACCCCGGTATCGGGCGCGGCCCACCGCGGCGGCCAGTGTCAGCGGGACGGTGAGGAGGGCGGCCGTCAGGAACATGCCCCGGTAGGCGTGGTGTTCCGCGGGGACGGCGGCGAGGGCGCTGGCAAGGGCGCTGCCGACGTAGAGGGCCACGCCGAACATCGCGACGCCGGTGGCACGGGCCGCCGGGGACAGGGCGGTGGCCCAGGACTGGATCGTGGAGTGCATGAACGACCAGCCGCCGCCGAGCAGCAGCGCGCACCCCACCAGGGCGGGCACCGACTGGCTGGCCGTGGCGAGGCCGAAGGCCGCCGCCATCTGCACCCCGCCGACCACGATCAGCCGCACCGGCGTCCAGCGGCCGACCAGCCGCTTGACCCGCTGGGCCGCGGCCATCGAGCCCACGCCGTACAGCGCGGACACCGCACCGGCCAGCGTGGCCGAGGCGCCCTGGGCCTCCAGCGCCGGCGCGAGGTATGTCAAGAAGCCCAGCAGGACGGCGCCTTCGAGCGCCGCGACGGCCATGACGTACCACTGCCAGCGGGAACGCAGCACGACCCGGAACGGGGCGAGCAGCGCACCGGGAGCCGCACGCGGCGGCTCCGGCAGCCGGCGCAGGGCGACGACCAGGTAGGCGGCGATCACGCCGGGCAGCGCGAAGACCAGCCGCCAGCTGACGTAGTGCGCCAGCGCCCCGGCCACGACCGTGGCCACGGCGGTGCCCAGCGCGAACGCGGTCATCAGCTCACTCAGCGGGCGCTGGCGGACGGCGACGGGCACGGTGTCCCCGACGTAGGTGATGGACGCGGCGATGGACGCGGCGAAGAACGCGCCGGCCGCGACGCGCGCCACGATCAGGACCGTCGCGCCGGGTGCGAGCACCGAGCAGAGCGCGGCGACGGTGGCCCCCGCCAGCGAGATCCGCATGACGCGCACCCGGCCCAGCCGGTCGCTGGCCAGGCCCCAGACCGGCTGCATCAGGCCGTACGCGAGGAAGTAGCCGCTGGCGGCGAGCATCACCGTGGTCAGCGGGACGCCGAGCTGGGCGCCGATGAGCAGCAGCATCGGGGTGATGCAGAAGCGGTCGAAATTGCTGACGAATCCGGCCGTGCGCAGCAGGCGCAGCGCGGCGGGGGTCATCGGCGGGGCGGCCGGATCGGTGGCCGCGGCCGTCGGGGGCGGGGGAGTGGTGCGGGGTGAGTCGGTGGTGTCCATGGGGCTCCTTGTGCGTGCCTGCCGGTCGTGTCGGAACGGCGGCTCCAGCCCATCACCGCGGCCGGCCGGCGTGACCCCGTAGCCGATTACCCTTGCTCACACCCTGGGTCACGGGCCGGTGCCCGGGAACAGGCAGAGTGTGCGGGGGGAGTGGGGGCATGAACGACGGCGGGTCCGGCGGTCCGCGCCGCGAACTGGGGGCGTTCCTGCGCTCCCGCCGCGAGCGGCTGGCGCCCGCCGACGTGGGGCTGCCCGGTTCACCGCGGCGCCGCACCCCGGGGCTGCGGCGCGAGGAGGTCGCCGGGCTGGCCGGGGTCAGCAGCTCCTGGTACGCGTGGCTGGAGCAGGGGCGGGTGCGTACGTCGGAGCAGGTGCTGCGGTCCGTGGCGCGGGCGCTGCGGCTGAACGCGGACGAGACCGCGCATGTGCTGTCGTTCGTGGAGCACGCCGCGCCGGCCGGGCGGTCGCCGGGGTGGGTGTCGCGGAATCTGCTGTCACTGGTGGAGGCGCTGGCGCCGAACCCGGCCGTGGTGCTCGACCCGCACTGGGACCTGCTGGCCTGGAATCCGGGGTACTCGGCGCTGCTCACCGACCTGGCGCGGCTGGCACCCAAGCAGCGCAACCTGCTGTGGCTGGTGTTCCGCTGGCCGCCGGCCCGGGAGCTGCTGGCCAGTTGGGAGCCGGAGGCGCGGAGCCTGCTGGGTCAGTTCCGGGCGAAGGCGGCCCGGCACCCGGAGGACGGCCGGTACGCCGAGATCACCGAGGAGCTGCTTGCGGACCCGGACGCGGTCCGCTGGTACGGCCGCCGGGAGACCTCGGCGTTCCACCCCGCCGTACGCCATTTCCGGCACCCGGTGGCCGGGGACCTGCGGCTGCGGTACGTCAAGCTCGCCGCCGTGGACCAGCCGGGCCACCACCTGCTGGCGTACCTCCCCGACGACCCGGCGACGGAGGAGGCGCTGACGGCGCTCACCGGGTGAGCCGGTTCCGCGCCGCGCGGGCGGGGAGCGGGCAATGGCGACGGCCCGACAGCGCGGTGGGCTGCTGTCGGGCCGTCACCCGCACCGCCGGCGCGCACCGCGGGGGTCGGTGCGCCAGAAGGCGGGCGTCAGGGGAGGAGGCGTCGCGACATCAGGTGTCAGGACGCCGGCCTCAGAACATCGGCGTCAGGACGTGAGGACCGCCTTCAGCACCGAACCGTCGGCCACCGCGGCGAGCGCGTCGGCGTGCCGCTCCAGCGGGAACGGCGTCACCAGGCTCGCCAGGTCGAACCGGCCGGTGAGGGCCGGCAACAGGCGGACGTACTCGACGAGATGGGCCCCGGTGAAGGCCCAGGAGCCGACGACGTCGAGCTGCCGGTGGACGATCTGGTGCGGGTTGATCAGGGTGTCCCCGGCGTCCGTGTACTGACCGATGATCAGGTAGCTGCCACCCCGGCGGGCCAGGGTGAGGCCCTGGCCGACGGCGGCCGGCACTCCGGCGCACTCGATCACCAGATCCGCGCCGTCCCCTCCGGTGGCGGCCCGTACCTCACGCAGGATCTCCGCGGGGTCGGCGGCGTCGGCGATGTTCAGGTGGACATCACCGATGCCCGCCGCCGCGGCCCGCTCCAGCCGCCCGGCCGGACCGCCGACCACGACGACCTCGGCGGCACCGGCCAGTTGCGCGAACGCCGCGGCCGCCAGCCCCACCGGACCGCTGCCCTGCACCACGACGGTCTCCCCCAACCGCACCGGCCGCCGCTCGTACAGCGCGTGCGCCACGGTGGGTCCGGCGCAGGCCAGCGACATGGCGGCGAGCGGGTCGGTGCCGTCGGGGACCTTGATCACGGTGGTGCCGGGCTGCAGCACGATGTGGTCGGCCCAGGCTCCCGAGAGCTCCGGGCCGTCGGTGAGGGCGCGGTTGACGCCGTAGGTGCGGCGCCGCTCGCACAGGGTGGGTTCGCGGTGCAGCCGGCAAGGCGGGCAGACGCCGCAGGCGATCGAGGAGGCCCACATCACCGTGTCACCGACCGCGAGCGGGGTCCCGGCGGCGTCGGCGGGGAGGGCTCCGGCGCCCAACTCCCGTATGACACCCAGCCCTTCGTGCCCGAGCACGAGCGGGACCGGGATGTCCAGATGGCCCTGCTGCAGATGCAGATCGGTGCCGCAGATGCCGCCGTATCCGCAGGCGACGACCATGCCGCCGTCGGGGGCCGCCGGCAGCGGGAACTCCCGCAGCCGCAGCGATGTGCCGAACTCCTCCAGGACGACGGCGCGTCCGGTGCGCTGTGTCATGCCGTCACCCCGCTCAGGGTCCGGGAGAACGGGGCCGCCAGCGGGCGCAGCGGCTCGGTGTCGCGGCACACGACATGGGCCGGGCGGGGTTCGCCCGTCGGCCGCGGCAGGTTGGCGGTGTCGTTGTAGGTGGCGATCAACAGCCGGCGGGCGAACGGCGACATATTGGGGGACGAGCCGTGCACGATCTCCGGGGAGAACAGCACCACGGAACCGGCCGGGCCCTTGGGACTGGTCATGCCGTGCCGGTCGACGTGCTCGGCGAGCTGCTGCGGCGACAGCGAGATGTCGTCGGGATCGAGGTGCTGTGCGGACTTCGCGGCGGCCGAGCGGCCCTCGTGGACCAGTCCGGCCCGGTGCGAGCCGGGCAGGAAGATGACCGGGCCGTTGAACTCGGTGACGTCGTCGAGGAAGACACCGATGTTGACCTGGCGCGCAGCGGGCAGGTTGTCGGCCAGCCGCCAGGCGAGGAAGTCCTGGTGCCAGGCCCACTTCTCGCCGCCGAACGCCGGCTTGGCGTTGATCTTGAACTGGTAGATGTAGACGTCGTCGGTGAGCAGCTGCCGCACCGGCTCCAGGATGCGCGGGTCGCGGATCAGCCCGGCGTACTCGGGCTCCCGCTGGTGGGAGGCGTAGACCGCGCGCACCGCCGTGCCGCCGTCCTCGGTCACCACCTGCGGCCCGGGTACCTTCGCATCGCGCTCGAAGGCCGCGCGGAGCGTCTCCACCTCCTGCGGGTCGAGGAGGGATTCGAGCAGCAGGAATCCCTGTTCGTGGTACTGGTCGGCCTGTTGCTGGCTCAGTCGCATGCGCTTTCTCCTGAGAGGTGAGGGAATCCGTCGGGGCGGACCGGTGGGGTGTGCTGACCGGTGTGGGGGGTCATCCCATGAAGTGGCCGCCGTCGACGACGAGTTGCTGTCCGGTGATATAGCCGCTGCGCGCGGACACCAGGAATTCGAGGGCGTCGGCCATGTCCTCGGCCGTCCCGAGCCGGCGTCCGGGGACGGTGTCCAGGACGGCGGCGAGCCGCTCCGGGTCGTCGAGGCGGTAGCGCTCGGTGACCTCTTCGGTGTCGGTGAAGCCGGGCAGCAGGGCGTTCACCCTGATGTGCGGGGCGAGTTCGAGGGCCAGGCACTTGGTGAGCTGCAGCAGGCCCGCCTTGCTCGCACAGTAGTTGGCGCCGTTCGCCCGGGGCCGGATCGCCGTGGTGGCGGCGACGTTGACGATGCTGCCGCCACCGGACTCCGCCATCGCGGGCGCCAGGGCCCGGGTGAGGCGGAAGGGACCGGAGAGGTTGGTGGCCAGCACCGTGTCCCAGTCCTCGTCGGTCATCGACAGGAACGGCCGGTCGCGGTTGACGCCGGCGTTGTTGACGAGGACGGCGGGTGCGCCGTACTCGGTGGTGATCCGGTCGCCGGCCGCCCGGATCTGCTCGGGCCGGGCGAGGTCGCAGCGCAGCGTCTCGATCCGGCCGTCCCCGGCCTTCGCGGTCTGCTCCGCGGCGGTCTCGTCACCGCGGTAGAGCGCGATCACCCGGTGGCCGAGGGCGGCGAGCCGGAGGCTCAGTGCCCGTCCGATACCGCGGGTGCCACCGCTGACCACGGCGATCGTCATGGCATCTCCCTGAAGTGGTGGGTACGGACGGTCAGTTGGCGACCAGGTCGCCGCGCCGGAGGTCCGAGCCCTCGGGCACCTCGGCCGGGTCGCCGCCCACCCCGGCGATGGCGTTGTGCGCGTCGACGAAGACCACGTCGGGGACGAACGAGGCGGCCTCGTCGTCCGTCATGGCGGCGTAGGCGATGAGGATGACGAGGTCACCGGGGCTGATCAGCCGGGCCGCGGCGCCGTTGATGCCGAGGACGCCGGAGCCGGCCGGGCCCTCGATGACGTAGGTGGACAGCCGGGCGCCGTTGTCGATGTCGACGATGTCGACCTTCTCACCGGCCATCAGGTTGGCGGCCTTCATCAGATCGGCGTCGACGGTCACCGAGCCGACGTAGTGCAGGTCGGCCTGGGTGACGGTGGCACGGTGGATCTTCGACTTCATCAGGGTGCGGTACATACGGATTCCTCAGGTGTGCTGGGACGGGTGGGGTGGGACATACGGGTGGGACAGGGGCGCGGCCCGCTCAGGCCGGCCAGGTGGCATAGCGGCGCATGCCGTACAGCAGCGGCGCCTCTTCGGCGGCCGGGGTGTGCGCCTGGATGCTCAGCACCTCGCCGATCACGATGGTGTGATCGCCGGCCGGGGTGAGCCGGGTGACCCGGCACTCGGCGGTGGCGTGCGCGTCCTGGGGCAGCGCCGGCAGACCGGTGGCGGGCGCGGGCCGCCAGGGGACGGTGCGGAACCGCTCGGCGGCCGGCCCGGCGAAGGCCTCCGCGGCGCGCCGCCCGGCGCCGTGCAGCAGGTTGACGGTGAAGGCCCCGCGGGCGGCGAGGACCGGGAGGGTGCTGCCGTTGTTGCCCGCGCACACCAGCAGCTGCGGCGGGTCGAGGGAGACCGAACACAGGGCGGTACAGGTGAAGCCGTACGGCGTGCCCTCGGCGTCGGCGGTGGTGATGACGGCGACGCCGCTGGGGTGCGAACTCATCAGGGCCCGGAAGGCGTCCCGGGTCACCATGAGGTCGTCCTGGACGGGGGTCACCATGCGAAGGCCCGGGCGTCGTGGAGATTGACACCGACGGCGGCCTTGCCCAGGTACTCCAGGCACTCCTGCGGCTTGGCCGGCATCACATGGGCGAACTGGGCCTCGCGGATCAGCCGTTCCAGCGGATGGCTGCGGCTGATCGCGGCCGAGCCGCACAGCCGCAGTGCGTCCTGGGCGAGTTGCGGCCCGACCTCGCCGACCACGTACTTGGCGGCGTGCACCATGGCGTTGGCCTCCCGGCTGCCGCGCTCGGCGGTGACCAGGTCACCGGCCTCGTGCACCAGGGCGCGGGCGGCCCGCAGGCGGGCGGACATCCGGCCCAGCTCCTGCTGCACCACGGGCGAGTCCGCGCGGGCGGGGGAGGCGGTGACATGGTCGACGGTGTGCCGGAAGAGCGCCTCGGCGATGCCGAGATAGGCACCGGTGTAGCCGGCGATCATCCAGTGCGGTTCGCGTACGACCTTGAACAGGGACATGCCCTCGACGCCGAGGTAGAGCCGGGAGCGGGGCACCGGGACCTCGTCCAGCGTCATCGGGGCGGTGCTGGTGCCGTACATCGCGGACAGCTGCGGCACGGCGCCGAAGCTGACCCCGGGGTCGTCGGCGGCGACGACGAAGTGCGAGGCCTCGCCGGTGTCCTCGCCGCCGGTTGCGGGGGCGGCCGCGACGACGTAGTAGTCGGCGGCGCCGGCGAGCGACACCATGGACTTCTTGCCGCTGAGGAGGTAGTGCGTGCCGTCGTCGGAGAGGCGGTAACGGGTCTGCATCCCGCGGAGTTTGGCGCCGCGGCCGGCCTCGGAGGTGGCGGAGGCGAACAGCTTGCGGCCGTTGACGACCTCGTCCAGCATCCAGGCGCGGAAGGTCTCGGCGGCCGGGGGCAGCCGGGTGCCGGCGGCATCGGCCAGCGCGCCGATGACGACGTGGTGCATGTTGAGGCCGAGGGCGGCGGCACCGTGGTGCAGGCCGAGTTCGGCCAGCACCCGCCAGTAGTCGCCGAAGCCGAGGCCGGCGCCGCCCGCTTCGCGAGGGGCGAGCAGGGCGAGCAGACCGGACTCGCGCAGGATGCGGTAGGCCTCGTGGCCGTTGTCGTGGCCGGCATCGGTGTCGGCGGCGAGCGGGGCGAGTCGTTCGCCCGTCTCCGCCGCGAGTTTGCGGAGGTCGTCCAAGTGGGTCGGCAGCGTCATCGAAGTCCTTCGGGTCGGTGGTCGGCCGGTTCGGGTCCCGCGGTCAGTTCTCGACGGGCAGGCCGAGTTGCCGGGCGACGCCCACGCGCAGCAGGTCGTTCGGACCGGCGTAGGTGAGGGCCGCCATGGGGCCGGCCAGGTCGGCGGCGAGGTCGAAGCCGGGGAGGAAGGCACGGACACCGGACAGCGCGGTGGCGTGTTCGGTCATCCGGACGTAGTCCTCGGAGACGGAGATCTTGGTGAGCGCC
Source organism: Streptomyces sp. NPDC058773 (assembly GCF_042746015.1). NCBI lineage: Bacteria > Bacillati > Actinomycetota > Actinomycetes > Kitasatosporales > Streptomycetaceae > Streptomyces > Streptomyces sp. NPDC058773. The sequence goes on along the minus strand of NZ_JBHYPE010000017.1, from coordinate 55,443 downwards.
GCCGCGGCGGCCAGCTGCCGGGCGGGCGTCCCGGCGTCGAGCCGCGCGGCCATCGCGTAGAGCTGGACCCGGGAGCGGTGCAGCGCCAGGGCCATGTCGCTGACCCGGCCGGCGACCTGGTGGCTGGCGCCCATGCGGCGGCCGAAGTGGTCGCGTTCCGCGGCCCATTCGACGGTACGGGACAGGAGGCGCCGCATCGGGCCGAGGGCGTAGCCGAGGACGAGGGAGCGCTCCCAGGCGGTGGTGGAGGCCATCACCGCCAGCCCGGAGCCCTCCTCGCCGAGCAGCGCGCCCGCCGGCAGCCGGGCGCCCTCGAAGAGGAGCTCTCCCATGGGCACGGTGGGCAGCGCCGTCTTGGTGAAGGTCTCACCGCGGCGGATGCCCGGCAGGTCGAGCGGGAAGAGGAACGCGGACAGCGCGAACGGCGAGCGGCCCTCGGCGGTACGGGCGAAGACGATCGCCCGGTCGGCCACCGGCGCGGCGGTGATGAACGTCTTGGCGCCGTCGAGCACGAAGCCGTCCCCGTCGCGCCGGGCGCGGGTCGCCATCGAGAACGGGTCGCTGCCGCCGCCGCGTTCGGTCAGCGCGTGGCACAGCAGCTCCCGGCCCTCCTGGACGTCGGCGACCGCACGCCAGGCGTCGGCGCCGAGGGCGTCCCGCAGCGGGAACTGCATCCCGAAGATCTGCGAGGCCAGCGCGTAGCACAGGCCCGGGTCGACGCCGGCCAGTCCGATGCCCTCGATCATGGCGAGCGAGCGGGTCACCGGGCCGGGTGCTGTGGCGTCCGGCGCGGCAAGCTGGAGCACACCGAGGCCGGCCATGGCCTGCCACTGTGCGCGGAAGTCCAGGCCCGCGAGCTGCTTCAGCACCGGCGCGGCCAGGTCCCGGTACGTGTCGACGAGTTCCTCGGTCTCCGGTGCGCCGGTGCGGAGCGCCGCGGTGGCCGCCGGGCTCATTTGCGGCCCTCGCCGGAGAGGTTCTCGATGGCGACCCAAAGGGCCTTGGGGCTGCGGAAGTTGGCGGCGACGATCTCGGTGTCGGGCAGGGTGACACCGGCTTCCTTGTCGAGCGCCGCGACGATCTCCATGATCGCCAGCGAGTCGACCAGGCCCCTTTCGAGCAGCGGGGTGTCGGGGGTCAGGGAGCTTGCGTCCTCGCCGCGTCCCCAGGTGATACGGCTGCCGATGAGGGTGCAGAGCTCTTCGACGCTGTTCATGCGCTTCATGCGGTGATCTCCTCCGGGAGTGCGGGGGCGGCGGTGTCGCGCAGGGCGCGGCGGTCGACCTTCCCGCTGGTGGTGGTGGGCAAAGTGGCGAGCGGCACGATCCGGTCGGGCAGCATCCGCCGGGGCAGCACGTCGCGCAGCGCGGAGCGCACCTCCCGTTCGGTCGCGTCGGTCTGTGCGTAGGCCCAGATCTGGCCGGCGTGCGGGCCGTCCTTGGCGACGACCGCGGCGGTGGCGATCTGCGGCAGCTCCAGGACGGCGTTCTCCACGTCCATCAGGTCGATGCGGTGGCCGCGCCGCTTGACCTGGTTGTCGCGCCGCCCGCGCAGGAAGACCAGGCCGTCGGGGGTGATCCGGCCGAGGTCGCCGCTGGCGTACGCGCGGCGGGCCACGCCGTCACGGCAGCTGACGGTGGTGGTGGGGTCGTCGGGTGCGCCGCCGCGCAGATAGCCCTGGAAGACGACGGGTCCGGCGATATGGATCTCGCCCTCGCCGTCGGTGGGCGAGCCGTCCTCGTCGAGCACGTCGATGTGGACGCCGCCGATGCCGCGGCCGATGGGCATTTCCTGGTCGGCGGTCCAGTCGGCCGGGACCCGGTAGTAGGTGCAGGCGTTGGTCTCGGTGGGGCCGTACAGGTTGTAGAAGGGCACCCCGTCCAGCAGCCGCAGATACCGCTCCAGCAGTTCGGGCGCGAACGCCTCCCCGCCGAAGGCCGCGATGCGCAGGGCGGGCGGCGGGGCGTCGGCGATCCCGCCCTGCTGGAGCATGTTGTGGTAGAGCGACGGCACGGCCATGAAGGCGGTGATGCGCTGTTCGGTCAGCCAGCCGGCGACATCGCGCGGGAAGGCCCGCAGCAGGTCCGGCATCAGGACCGTGCAGGCCCCCGCGGCGGCGGCGCTGAACAGGTCGAAGGTGGTCAGGTCGAAGGTGAGGGCGGCCTGCGAGCCGATCCGGTCGTCCGGGGTGAGGCCGAACTCCCCGGCGGCCCACAGCGCGTAGTGGGCGACGTTCTCGTGCGAGAGCAGTACGCCCTTGGGCCAGCCGGTGCTGCCGGACGTGAAGAGGATGTAGCCGCCGGAGTCGGTGGGCGCGGGCAGCGGCGCGGGCCGCTCCTCGGGGGCGAGGAGCCGCAGCCAGTGCAGGCCGTGGTCGAGGGCGCCCTCCTCGGCCGGTGCGCCGTCGCGGGCGCGGGTGGCGGCGTGGTGTGCCCCGGTGAGGGCACGGTCGACGGTCACCAGCAGCGACAGACCCGCGTTGCGGATCATGCGGGCGGTGCGCTCCGGCGGGTCGGCGGTGTCGAGGGGCGCGGTCACCGCGCCGGCCCGCAGCGCCGCGTAGAGGGCGATGACGGTGGCCGGTGTCTTGGGGGCGTAGACGCCGACCCGGTCGCCCGGTGCGACGCCGTTGGCGGCCAGTCGCTCCGCCAACGCATCCACGGCGCGGTCGAGTTGGGCGTACGTCCAGCTCTCGCCGGCCCCCTCCAGGGCGGTGCGGTCGGGGTGCTCGCTCGCGGAGCGGGCCAGCAGGGCGTCGAGGCGTACGGAGCCCGGGGCGGTCATCGGGTGGCCTCCACGGACTGCGGGTGCGCGGCGAGGAAGTCGCGGACGGTGTCAGTGACGAGATCGGGGCGGACCAGATGCGGGTAGTGGTCGCAGCCCTCGGGGACCAGCCGCCGGAAGGGGCCGCTGACGGCGCGCTCGACGGCGTCGACCTGGGCCAGCGAGCCGTATTCGTCCGCATCCCCCTGGATCATCAGCACCGGTGCGGTGATGTCGAGGTCGTTCTCCAGGGACCAGCTGCGGAAGGCCGGCGAGAGCCAGACGCCGCTCCAGCGGTCGAAGACGCCCCGGGGGTCGTCGTGCACCATGGCCATCTTCTTGGCGAGCGGGCCCGCCTCGTAGGAGGCGCGGGCGTTCTCGATGCCGATGCGGTTCTCCTCCTCGAAGTACATGTGCGGGCCCATCCCGACGACGGCTTCGACGGGGTGTGCCGAGGCGTACAGCAGGGCGATGGAGGCGCCGTCGCTGTGGCCGACGAGTACGGGGCGGTGGATGCCCAGCGCGTCGAGCAGTTCGGGCAGCACCTCCTGGGCGTGTTCGTGCATATAGCGGGGGGTGCGCGGCCGTGGGTCGGGGCCGCTGCCGCCGTTGCCGTGACGGGAGTAGACGAGGGCGCGGCGCCCGGTGGCGGCGGCCAGCCGGGCGGGGAAGCGTCCCCAGGCCGCCAGGCAGCCGAGTCCGCCGTGCAGGAAGACCAGGGGCGCCAGGTCCCGGTCACCGTCGATGACGACATGTTCCAGGGGACCGTTGTGCGTATCGATTACTGGCACAGCAAAATCCTTATCGGTGAGGTACGGCAGCACAAAGCGGCATTACGGCGAACGCGGCCGGCGGCAGGCCATGGCAGGTTGTCATGGCATGCGAGAAAGGTGAATGGGCAGCCGGAAAGACGGCAGCAATAGTTGAAGGAAAAGATTCAAATAAAGCGGTGGTTGTCAATGGAGCGGCGGCGTGAGGGCGACGTATCGCATTACGTCGAATCGCTCGTACCGCACCCCGCGCCGTCGGCGGACGACGCGGTCGGCGACTTATCTACGAGACGTTCTCAGAGGCGGTGAACAAAGCAACTTCGAGCACGGAACCCGTGGGTCGGTCCGGCCGGCCATGGACTCTTTTGCCTTCACTTTGGCCGATCTTTGCGCCGTAACCATTGACGGCGCGCACCAATGTCCCTGCACATAACCCCCGTTGTACGCATGACTGCTCACCAGCGGCGTCGACTACCGGTCCATGCTTCCTGGTGCCCGGTCCGCCCGGCGACACCAAGAACACTAGACACTGGGCAGGGGCTGGAGAAATGAAATTGCTGAACGATCTATACACACCGCGAATGAATATCGATTTGCGGCATCTGCGCTGCTTTCTTGCCGTGGCCGAGGAGGGCGGCTTCACGGCCGCCGGACGCCGCCTGCATCTCGCCCAGCCAACCCTGACCCGCAACATCAGGACCCTCGAAGAGACCTTAGGAGTGCGGCTCTTCGAACGCAGCACCCGCAGAACGGAGTTGACCCCCAAAGGGCAAAGCCTCCGGGAGGCCGTCGCCCCCCTGCTGCGCCAACTCGATTCCGCACTGGGGGATGTGCAGAAAGGGGAGAAACTGCGCATCGGGTTCAGCTGGGGACTGCCCCAGGGTTTGTCGCGACTCGCCTCCCGCTTCGGCGAGGAGGCCGGAGTCGGAGTCGAATTCATCCGCTGCGACACCCCCCAGGCCGGACTCGACACCGGCCAGGCACACCTGGGCCTGTTGCGCGGCGAGCCGCTCCCGAAGGGGCTGCGCAGTGTCCTGCTCCACGAGGAGTCCCGCGTCGCGGCCGTACCCGCGAGCTGGCAGCTGGCCGAACGCACCCAACTCGACTGGACGGAGCTCGCCGGCCTGCCGCTGATCATCAACACCGTCAGTGGCACCACCTTCCCTGACATGTGGCCCGACGGCCGGCGGCCGGTGGTCGGCGCCGAGTGCCGCAACATGGACGAGTGGCTGGAACAGGTGGCCGTCGGCCTCGGCGTGGGCACCGCCCCGGTCTCCGCCGCCCGCCGCTACACCCACCCCTCCGTCCGCCTCGTCCCCCTGACCGGCGCCCCCACCGTGCGCGCCTATCTCGCCTACCCCTCCCACGGCGCCCATCCCCAGGCCGCCCGCTTCGCCGAACACGCCTGGCGAGCGGTCGACGAGCTGGAGGTGTAGGGGCAGGGACGGCGCGCCACGAGCGAGGGCCCCGCCCGGGTGGCTGGGCGGGGCCCTCGCTCGCTCCACCGCATGCGGGCGGGGAAGCCCGTGGGTCTGCGTTCAGCGTCCGGTGCCGGACGTGCCTCCGGGGCGGCGGCCGGCAACGCCGCCGTGGCCTCGGTGTGCGGGACCGGGGCCACGCCTCGTCCGGGGCCGGAGGTCCCGTCCAGCTGTCATTCGCGCCGGAATTCAGGGAATCCTCATGTGTCGGCAATCAATCCATGATCCAAGTAAGGCTTCCTGTGCGGGGCTTCCTATGAGGCTCTTCCTGTGCGGGCCACTTGGACGGGTGTCATCGGAATGCGCGGCTCGGGAGAAGTGAGGATAAGGTCGAGGGATGCCCTCGAAGTGGCGCTTGACGTGGGACGACGTCCGCGACCGTGGCCGCGTCTCACCGGCATGAAAACCACTCAGAAGGCGGATTTACGGGATCTCGTGGATATCGAGTTCCACGTCACGAGTGCAGCCCCCGGCATGTTGTGGAATGCTGGCTGACCCTTTGCAGTATGGTTCATCGACCGCGGGCGCCTGGGGTCTCCGCCGCCGGTGATGAGCAAGGGGAATCGGTGGTCGATTAATTTCCCCGGTGAATCCCGCGTGGCGCCTGCCAGTACCTCATCCAAGGAGCGCCGCCGTGGACTTCGGAGTTGTTCTGCAGGCCGACCCACCCGGTTCCGCCGTCGTGTCCCTGATGCGCCGCGCCGAGCGCAACGGCTTCCGCTACGGCTGGACCTTCGACTCGACCGTGCTGTGGCAGGAACCGTTCGTCATCTACAGCCGGGTTCTGGAACACACCGAGCGCCTGATCGTCGGCCCGATGGTGACCAACCCCTACACCCGCACCGTCGAGGTGACCGCCTCCGCCTTCGCCACCCTCAACGAGATGTACGGCAACCGCACCGTCTGCGGCATCGGGCGCGGCGACTCCGCGATGCGGGTGGTCGGGCGCTCGCCCAACACCCTGGCCCGGCTGGGCGAGTCGATCGGCGTCATCCGTGATCTCGCCGAGGGGCGGGCGGCGGAGGTCGGCGGCCACCGCGTCCAGATCCCCTGGATCAAGGGCGGCAAGCTGCCGGTCTGGATGGCCGCCTACGGCCCCAAGGCCCTCGCCATGGCGGGCCGATTGGCCGACGGCTTCATTCTCCAGCTCGCCGACCCCTTCCTCACCGAGTGGATGATCAAGGCCGTACGGAAGGCCGCGGTGGACGCCGGCCGCGATCCGGCTGAGGTGACGATCTGTGTCGCCGCCCCCGCCTACGTGGGCGACGACCTCGCGCACGCCCGCGAGCAGTGCCGCTGGTTCGGCGGCATGGTCGGCAACCACGTCGCCGACCTCGTCGCACGCTACGGCGAGCACTCAGGCATGGTCCCCGACGAACTCACCGACTACATCACGGCCCGTAAGGGCTACGACTACGCGCACCACGGCCGGGCCGACAACCCCGACACCGCCTTCGTGCCGGACGCCATCGTCGACCGCTTCTGTCTGCTGGGCCCGCCCGCCGCCCACCTCGACCGGTTGCGGCAGCTTCAGGCCCTGGGCGTGGACCAGTTCGCGCTCTACGCCATGCACGACGCCAGGGAATCCGTCATCGACACCTACGGGGCGGAGATCCTGCCCGCGTTTGCCGACTGAACGGGGCCCGGGACGGCCCCCCGGACGGCCCCCGGCCCCGACGTGTGAAGGGCCCCCTCCTGGACATCCGGAGGGGGCCGAGCGTGCTGCGGCGCACGAACCTACGCGGGGAGCTTCCCTGTCTGCAGGCCGGTGACGAAGGCTGACCAGGTGGTCGCCTCGAACGTCAGGGCCGGGCCTTCCGGGTCCTTGCTGTCCCGGACGGGAACGATGCCGTGGGCGCTCGCGTGCGCCGGGGACCACTCCACGCAGTTGCCGCCTTCTGCGCTGCTGTAGCTGGACTTGACCCACTGGGTCGGACCGATCTTCACGACAGTGTCTCCATCTGCTCAACGATCAGGCGCGCGCTGTCCCGTGCCGAAAGTGCGTCGCTCGTGAGTTCATCGTAGCTACGGAGCGCCGTCCGCACATCGGCAGGCTCTTCCACAATACCGGCGGTCCGATAGCTCTCCACGCAGACGGTGACCGTGTGGCTTGGGCCAGTCAGGAGCGTCACTGGCCAGTCGCTGAAGAGGTGTGCCGGCGCATCCAGCGGGAGGATCTGGATGCGGACAGTCGGACGTTCTCCGGCTTCCAGCAAGGCCGCTAGTTGGCGACGCATCACGTCCCGCGGGCAGAATCGACGCCGAAGAACCGACTCGCAGAGCACAACACGGATATCCGGGGGAGTCTCCGCGTCCAGTAGGGCCTGGCGCGTGAGCCGGTTGGTGATGAACGCCGCCACCTCACCGTCTCCCGCGAGCGGGGCGCCCCCCTGGAACAGGAACCGCGCATAGTCGGCCGTTTGGAGAAGCCCCGGGACGATGGTTGGGGACCATTCGCGGATCACCAGGGCTTTACGTTCCAGCGCCATACGCTGCCGGTACAGCGACGGAAACGACCGGGCCACGGCCTCCTCGTAGAGACGCTTGAACTTCCCGTCCGTCGAGAAGACCCGGTCCAACAGAGGCGGTAGATCTGGGGGGATGGGCCCTTTGCACGTCTCCACGCGAGAAATTGTGCTCTTGGACGTGCGGGCCAACTTCGCTAGCTGGGTCTGGTTGAGAGGCCCGTCCGGGTGCAGTTCCCGCGCGCTCCGACACTCTTCGGCGAACGTCCGACGCGGGTCGTCTGCGCCCTCGGCGCCCCCTGATGTGCCCCCCGTAAGGTCCATAACTCCCCCTGACCATTGACCTGGTCACGTGCGCTCTTCGGGCCATTTGCGCCGGTCAACCGCATGCACATATGCCGGCCTGCCCAACGCCCAGGTTGGGCGTTGAATCGCCCCTCACAGTACCGATCCTTACCCCATTCTTGTCACCAACCAGCCACACACAGTGAGAGGTTCGGATGGCTGAGCAATGCGTATCAGCGGACCCGGTGTCGGGCGGCCCGAAGCTGGAGCCGGTTCCTGTTCCGGGGTGCGACGTGTGCGAACCCTGCGGCAGGGACCGGGAGGCGGCCCGCCGGGCGGGCCGTCCGCTGGAGGTCCGGAGCCTCAACGGCGTGATCGCGGGCCATCCCCACGGAAGGGAGGTACGGGCGTGATCCGGGCCATACGGCCGTCTGCGGCCGGGGACGGAGGGCGAGGGGCGACAGCTCCGGGCCCTGGCGAAGTTCCGGCGGGCCCGGCAGCGGGGCATGCCGTGAGCTGCACGAAGTGCACCGACCTGACACGGGAGTTGAAGGCGGCCGAAAAGGCCGGCGACCGGACGAGGACGGTGGACTGCCGGGTGTTGCTCCGGCGTCATCCGCAGCATGACGGGAGGGCTGTGGAGATCGGTGCGTCACCACCCGCGAGAGGAGACGTGGGGACGGCCAAGGCGCCGGGCGACTCCACGGGCAACACCGGTCGGACGGGTGAACCATCATCAGAAGACAATCAGGAGGAAACGTGATCACGATTCGTGCGAACGACGGTGGCGACAAAGTCCCGGGTGAGCCGTGGCCGGGCCCGCAGACGCCCCCGACCCCCGACGGTGGCCCCGGCGTCCCCAACCCGCCCAAGGCTGTCTGAGCAATGGCCACCGACGCACACAAGGGGCGCCCCGGCCTTGACGGGCCGAGGCGTGCCCTCATGTCTTCCGGGGCTCTCTCCTCCGACTGGGCACCCTCATACGCGGCCGTTCCCCGCTCTTCCGTGTTGCCGGACCTCATGTGGCCGTTCGACATGGAGGCCGGCCGGAGCGTGGCCGTTTCCAGAGGGGAAGACCCAGCCAGGTGGCGTAAGTTCGCGGATTCCGACGTACCGATCGTCACCCAGTGGGACGACGGGAAGCACACCGGCACCGCTCCGGGGCACGTGCCGACCAGCTCCGCGTCCATGCCCTCCGTGGTGTTCCGGATGCTCCAAGACCTGGACCTCCGGCCCGGTCACAAGGTCCTGGAGATCGGCACCGCCACAGCCTGGAATGCGTTGCTCATGGCTCACCGTGCGGGGCCGGGGTGCGTGACCACGGTGGAGGTCGACCGGGCGGTGGCCACGGCTGCCATGGCGACGGTGGAGCGGCTGGGAATCCCCGTGCGCGCGGTCCACGGCGACGGGTTCCAGGGCTACCCGGGGGGAGCGCCGTACGACCGGGTGATCGCTACGTGTGGTCTCCGTTCCCTCCCGTTCGCATGGGTGGAGCAGTGCCGGCCCGGCGGGGTCATCGTGACTCCGTGGGGGACGAACTACACCCACGCCGACGCGGTGGCCCGCCTGACGGTGGCCTCGGACGGTCAGAGCGCATCGGGTGCCTTCACCGGCCCCGTGGAGTTCATGAAGCTCCGCTCCCAACGGTTCGTTCCCCGGGCGCACTCCGAGTACGTCACGCGGAGCGTGATGGACGGTGTCGAGTCGTCCACGACGCTCACCGAAGCGGAGTTCGTCGGGGAGCGATTCGGCCCGGAGCGATTCGCCATGGGACTCCGCGTCCCTCAGTGCTCGTACGTCGAGGCGGACAAGAAGGACGGCGCCCGGCCGGTCTGGTTCTACGGACTGAGTGACCACTCATGGGCGTGTGCGCAGTTCCGGGACGGCAAGCCGGCCCGTGTGTGGCAGGACGGCCCGCGCCGCCTCTGGGACGAAGTGGAGAGTGCGTACCGATGGTGGGACGGCCATGGCCGCCCGGACCACTCGCGGTTCGGTCTGACCGTGACCACTGAAGGCGAAAGCGTGTGGCTGGACGACCCGGCCAACTCTTGGACTCTTTGAGACCGGCTCCGTCCGTGCGTTGCCGCCGTGGTGCATGGGCGGAGCCTTTGCGCCGGTCACCGTTCGGAATGCGCCGCCAGTTCGGTCAGCAGCCGGGGCAGTGCGCTGCCGATCGGCTCGCGGATCACCTCGGTGGCGAGCGCGTCGTACGGCGTCGGTTCGGCGTTGACGATGATCAGCCGGGCGCCGTGCTCCACGGCCACGCCCGCGAGCGAGGCGGCCGGCTGGACCTGGAGTGTCGTGCCGACCGCCAGGAAGATCTCCGCCGCCTTCGCCACGCCCAGTGCCGTGCCGAGCACCTGCGGGTCCAGCCGCTCACCGAACATCACCGTCGCGGACTTCAGAATCCCGCCGCACACCAGACACGCCGGATCGGGATCGCCCGCCGACACCCGCGCCAGTGCCTCCTCCATCGACGACCGGGCATGACAGCGGGTGCAGGTGACCGCCCGTACCGTGCCGTGCAGTTCGAGCACCTTGCGGCCGGGCATGCCCGCGCGCTGATGCAGCCCGTCGACGTTCTGGGTGATCACCCGCACCGGGGTGCCGGACCGCTCCAGCCCGGCCACCGCCTCGTGCGCGGCGTTCGGCTGCGCCCGGAACGCCGGGCTCTCCTGCCGCATCCGCCACGAGCGCCGCCGGATCTCCGGATCGCCCATGTACGCGTCGTAGGTGACCAGCTTCTCCGCCTCCGGGTCGCGCCGCCACAGCCCGTTCGGCCCGCGGTAGTCGGGAATCCCGGAGTCGGTGGAGATCCCCGCTCCGGTGAGGATCGCGACGAGGGGGCGGCGGGGCGGCTGGTCGGGGGAGGGCTGGTTGCCGGTCATGGGGCGAGCGTAGGCAGCCCGAGGCCCGGCCGTCTTGTCAGTTATCGGTGCCGGGATGCCGGCCGGGGGCGTGCCGGTGGGCGAGCGCGGCCGGGAGCCGGTCGTGGCCGTCCGGCACCACGCCCGTGTCCGGAGCCCGGCCCGCGGTGGCCCCGCCCCCATGCGCCGCCCCCGCGATCCGCCCACGACGCCCGCCACCGCCAGGCCCGTCCGTACGATCGCGACGGGGCCGGCCGCCGACTGTCATGGCCCGCCGACTGCCACGGTCGCCCCGCGCCCGAGCGGCCCGCCCGTACCGCTCCCACCGCACCACAGAGGAGTCACCGTGTTCACCACCCGCCCGACCCTCCAAGGCACCTTCGGCATGGCCTCCACCACGCACTGGCTGGCGTCCCAGTCCGCGATGGCCGTCCTGGAGGACGGCGGCAACGCCTATGACGCAGCAGTGGCCGCCGGTTTCGTGCTGCATGTCGTCGAGCCGCATCTGAACGGTCCGGCGGGTGAGGTGCCGATCATCCTGGCGCCCGCGGACGGGCCCGTACGGGTGCTGTGCGGCCAGGGTCCGGCACCGGCCGGGGCGAGCGTGGCGCACTACACCTCGCTGGGCCTCGACCTGGTGCCCGGCACCGGACCGCTCGCCGCGGCGGTCCCCGGAGCCTTCGACGCCTGGATGCTGTTGCTGCGCGACCACGGCAGCAAGTCCCTGGCCGAGGTGCTGCGGTACGCCATCGGCTACGCCGAGCACGGGCATCCCGCCGTCGAGCGGATCGGTGCGACCATCGAAACGGTCCGCGAACTCTTCGAGACGGAGTGGACCTCCTCCGCCGAGATCTATCTCCCGGACGGCCGCCCCGTCGCCCCCGGCGGGCTGCTCAGGAACCGGCCGCTGGCCGCGACCTGGCGCCGGCTGACCGCCGAGGCGGAGGCCGCCGCGAGCGGCAGGGCGGCGCAGATCGAGGCGGCCCGCCGTATCTGGCGCGAGGGCTTCATCGGCGAGGCGCTCGCTTGTTACGCGGCCCGTCCCGCCATGGACACATCGGGCGAGCGCCACGCCGGCACCCTCACCGGCGACGACCTGGCCGCCTTCTCCGCGGCCTATGAGGCGCCGGTCACCCACGACTGGAACGGCTGGACCGTCGCCAAGGCCGGCGGCTGGTCCCAGGGCCCCGCCTTCCTCCAGCAACTCGCCCTGCTTCCATCGGAGTTGCCCGCGTACGGCAGCCCGGAGTACGTCCATCTGCTCATCGAGGGCTGCAAGCTGGCGATGGCCGACCGCGAGGCCTGGTACGGCGATGCCGCCGAGGTGCCGCTCGACGCCCTGCTGAGCGACGGGTACAACGCCGCCCGCCGGGACCTCATCGGCGAGCACGCCTCGTACGAGCTGCGCCCCGGCAGCCCGGACGGCCGCACCCCGCGGATCAGCAAGCACGCGGTGGCGGCGAGCGGCGGCGGCCTCGATGCCGGCTGTGAGGTGCGGGGCGCCTCCGGGAGCGGGGCGGGCGAGCCGACCGTCGCGCACGGGGGACCGGGGACGGCGGGGCCCGGAGCGCCTGGCGCGGCGGTGTCCGGGGCGGTGGGGACTGCGGGGCCCGGCGGAGTACCGGCGGATGTCGCGCCGGAGACCGACCGCAACGGCGCCACCCGTGGCGACACCTGCCATATCGACGTCGTCGACCGCTGGGGGAACCTGGTCTCCGCCACCCCGTCCGGCGGCTGGCTCCAGTCCAACCCCGTCGTCCCGGAACTCGGCTTCCCGCTCGGCACCCGGCTGCAGATGGCCTGGCTGGAGGAGGGCCTGCCCAACTCGCTCACCCCCGGGCGCCGCCCCCGGACCACCCTCACCCCGTCCCTGGCGCTGCGCGACGGGGTCCCGGTGATGGCCTTCGGGACGCCCGGCGGCGATCAGCAGGACCAGTGGCAGGTGCACTTCTTCCTGGCCGTGGCGCTGCGCGGGGCGGTCCGCGGCGGCCTCGACCTCCAGGGCGCCGTCGACGCCCCGAACTGGCACAACGACTCCTTCCCCGGCTCCTTCTACCCCCGCGGGATGCGGCCGGGGAGCGTGACCGTGGAGTCCCGGATCGGCGACGGGGTCATCGACGGGCTGCGCCGACGTGGTCATCGGGTCACGGTGGGTGACGCCTGGTCCGAGGGGCGGCTGTGCGCGGTCGCCCGCGACCCGGAGACCGGGGTGCTGTCCGCGGCGGCGAACCCGCGGGGGATGCAGGGGTACGCGGTGGGGCGCTGAGGGGGCGCTGAGGGGGCGAGGGGCCGGGGCGGAGAGGGGTTGGGGGCTTGGGGGGCTGGGGCGCTCCGTTGTGGCCGGGCTGCCGGGCTGCCGGGGCGCCGGGAGGCCAGGTGGCCGGGGCGGCCCGGTGGCCGGCGCTGAGTGTCCGGGGCTCACCTGGCGGCGCGCCCCCACCCCCGCCCGTGCCCCCCGCGGCATCGGGAATTCACCTGGAGTCCAGTCCTCGTGTCAGTGGCTCGTGTTTCGATGGACGCATGATCGAAGCACTTCGTACCCAAGAATCGGGAGAGACCGCGATTACCCCGACCACCCCCGCTCCGTCCGCCGCGACGGCCCCGGCCACCGTGCCCTCGCCCGCCGCCCCGCACGCCTCGTCGCTCGACCTGGCGGCGCTGGACCTGGCCGCCGTCGAGGCCGCCGTTCGCCGCGCCGCGGCCGACGAGATCATGCCGCGTTTCCGGCAGCTCGCCGCCGAGGACATCGTCGAGAAGAACGGGCCGCACGACCTCGTCACGGTCGCCGACCGGCTCGCCGAGGAGCACCTCACCGCCTCCCTCACGGCCCTGCTGCCCGGCTCCCGGGTGGTCGGCGAGGAGGCGGTGCACGCCGACCCGCGGGTGCTCGACGCGCTGCACGGCGAGGCCCCCGTCTGGATCGTCGACCCGGTCGACGGCACCCGCCAGTTCGTGCACGGCGACCCGGGCTTCTGCACGCTCGTCGCGCTCGCCCACCGTGGCGAGGTGCTGGCCTCCTGGACGTACGCCCCCGCGCTCGGCCTGATGGCGATCGCCCGCCGCGGCGCCGGCGCCCGGCTGAACGGCATACCGCTCCAGGCCGGCAGCCCGTCCTCCGGTGCGGTCCTCGACGTCGCCACCTCCCACTACGACTTCACCGACGACGAGCAGAAGCGGGTGCTCGCCACCCTGGAGACCGGCGGGATCGCCCCGCGCCCCTGTGGCTCGGCGGGCCTGGAGTATCTGCACATAGCCCGCGGCGAGATCGACGCCACGGCCTTCAGCTGGGAGAACGCCTGGGATCACGCGGCCGGGCTGCTGCTGGTCCATGAGGCGGGCGGTGCCAGCGGCACGGTCGCCGGGCAGCCGTTCCGTATCGAAGGCGGCAATGCGCTGCCCTTCACCGCGGCGCGGGACGCCGAAACGGCGCGGCGTATCCTCGGACTGCTGGCGGCCGCCAACTGACCCTCAAGGACGAGGGCCGGATGTGAGGGGAGTGGCGCAGGTGGCGAGGATGCTCGATGCCGTGGTGATCGGGGCGGGGCCCAACGGCCTCACGGCGGCCGTTGAACTGGCCCGCCGCGGCATGGCCGTGGAGGTCTTCGAGGCCCGCGACACCATCGGTGGCGGCGCCCGTACCGAGGAGCTGACCCTCCCCGGCTTCCGCCACGACCCCTGCTCGGCGGTGCACCCCACCGGCGCCGGCTCGCCGGCCTTCTCCGCGATGCCGCTGGACCGTTACGGCCTCGAATGGCTGCACCCCGACCTCCCGATGGCGCACCCCTTCCCGGACGGCACGGCCGCCGTGCTCGCCCACTCCGTCGGCGAGACCGCGATGTCCTTCGGACCGCGCGACGCCGGTGCGTACCGCCGGCTGATGGCGCCCTTCATCGGCAAGTGGGACACCATGGCCCACGACTTCCTGCGCACCCAGTGGCTCGGCCTGCCGCAGGACCCGGTGACCTACGCCCGCTTCGGCCTGGTCGGGATGCAGCCGGTCAGCCTCCTCAACCGCCGCTTCCGCGACGCGAAGGCCCGCGGACTGATGGCCGGGCTCGGGGCGCACGCCAATGCCCCGCTCAGCGGCTTCGGAACCTCCGGCATGGCCCTGATGTTCGCGCTCGCCGCCCACCACAACGGCTGGCCGGTGCCGCGCGGCGGCTCCCAGGCCATCTCCGACGCGCTCGCCGGTCTGCTGCGCGCCCATGGCGGCGTGGTGCACACCGACTTCGAGGTCAAGCGCCTGGACGATCTGCCGCCGGCCCGGGCGTATGTCTTCGACACCTCACCGACCGCGCTCGCCCGGATCGCCGGTTTGGGCAACGCCTACCGCGAGGTGAAGTACGGCCCCAGCGTCTTCAAGGTCGACTACGCGCTGTCGGCCCCGGTGCCGTGGACCGCCGAGGAGGCCCGGCGCGCCGGCACCGTCCACATCGGCCCCACCAGCGGCGAGATCGGCGCCTCGCTCAACGCCGCCACCCATGGCGCGGACCCGTCCGTCCCCTTCCTGATCACCGCTCAGCCCAGCCTGATCGACCCCACCCGCGCCCCCGAGGGCAAGCACACCTTCTGGGCGTACGGGCATGTCCCCAGCGGCTGGGAGGGCGACGCCACGGAGGTCATCGAGCGGCAGATCGAGCGCTTCGCCCCCGGCTTCCGCGACCTGGTGCTGGCCCGCGCGGTCGCCGGCCCGCCGCAGGTCGCCGCCCGCAACGCCAACTACGTCGGCGGCGACACCAACACCGGCTCCGCGGCCGGCCTGCGCCTGCTCATCCGCCCCAAGCTCGCCCGCGTCCCCTACGAAACCGCCCACCCCGCCGTCTTCCTCTGCTCCCAGGCCACCCCACCCGGCCCCGGCGTCCACGGCATGTCCGGCCACTACGCCGCCAGGAGGGTCTGGCGCCGCTTGCGGGCGAACGGCCGCTGAGCGAGCGGTAGTTGGCCCCGGGGCCGGCCGGTCACAGTCGCGGGCCGGGCCGGCCACGAAGCGCCACGGCCCGGCCTGCCGCGGAGCCGCGCCCCGCCCGACCCGCGCAGCGCGGCGGCGCCCGCTGCACCGCCCCAGCACCCGCCGTCCGCCAATCCCCGGAATCCGCCGAACACCGCCTAGGCTCGGCCCCATGAGCACCATCTCCCTCACCCTCGTCCAGGGCGACATCACCGAGCAGGCCGTGGACGCCGTGGTCAACGCCGCCAACTCGTCCCTCCTCGGCGGCGGGGGAGTGGACGGTGCGATCCACCGGCGCGGCGGCCCGGAGATCCTCGGCGAGTGCCGCGCCCTGCGCGCCGCGCAGTACGGCCGAGGCCTGCCCACCGGCCAGGCCGTCGCCACCACCGCAGGCCGCCTGCCGGCCCGCTGGGTCATCCACACCGTCGGCCCGGTGGACTCCGCCGCCGAGGACCGCAGCGACCTGCTGGCCTCCTGCTACCGCGAATCCCTGCGGGTCGCCGACGACCTGGGCGCCCGGACGGTCGCCTTCCCGGCCATCTCCACGGGGGTGTACGGCTGGCCGATGGAGGATGCCGCCCGGATCGCCGTCGCGGCGGTGCGGGCGGCGGAGACGGCCGTCGAGGAGGCGCGTTTCGTTCTCTTCGACGCACCTGCCTACGAGGCCTTCGCCGCGCAGGCGCGCTGACACCGCGGCGGGGGCCGGGGGCGCCGGCGGACCCCGGGCGTCCGCCCGAGTTCTTGCCAAGAGGGCGCACCATTCAAGACAGACTCAGCGGCCCTGTGCGGCCGTCCCGTCCCGGTCCGCCGCACTGCCGCGAGCCCGCACCGTCCGGTTTCAGCCCCGGCGCCGAAGATTTTTCTGACATACGCTCATAGGGCCGTGGAGGCCCGAGAAGTAGGGTGGCTGGTCGGGTATGGGGGACGGTCTTCTCGCTGATGTGGGCGAGGCCAGCACGTGGGATGTCGGGCCGGTACGGAGCACGTGACCGGAATTCTTCCGTCCCCTTCACCAGGGATGAGCAGAAGCGGCGGGGCACCCAACGGGGGGTGCATGAACTGGGGAGTGCATGCGATGGGCGCGCCAACCGAAGTGACACTCTTAGGCCCGGTCACGGTCTTCCAGGGCGAACAGGAAATGGGGCTGGGGTCGCCGCGACAGCGCACTCTCTTCGCGATACTGGCCGCGCATGCCAACCAGGTCATCAGCCGCGAGGAACTGGTGGCGGCCGTATGGGGACCGGAGGCTCCGGCCACCGCGATGAACAGCGTCTACACCTATGTGGCCCGGCTGCGGCACCGGCTGGAGCCGGCCCGCCCGCGCCGGGCGCCGTCCGATCTGCTGGTGTCCGACAGCCGCGGCTACATGCTCCAGCTGGCGCCCGACCAGGTGGACGTCAAACGGTTCGAGGTCCATCTCAAGCAGGCCCGGGCGCTGCGCGGCGCGCAGGCGACGAGGGAAGCGCTCACCGAACTCGATGCCGCGCTGGCGCTCTGGCGCGGCATCCCGTACGGCGGCGTGTCCGGCCCGTTCGCGGAGGCCGAGCGCAGGTACCTCGCCGAGCTGCGGCTCACCGCCATCGAGGACCGGATCGAGATGCTCTACGAGCTGGATCACGGCTCCGACATCGGCGGGGAGCTCTCCGACCTCACGGCGCTGGTGAGAAGGAACCCGCTGCGGGAGCGGCTGCGCCATCTGCTGATGATCGGCTACGTACGGTTCGGCAGACAGGCCGAGGCGGTCACGGAGTACCACGACCTGCGCACCCGGCTCGCCGAGGAACAGGGGCTGGAGCCGGGCGAGCGGATTCAGCGCTTCTACGAGGAGATCCTGCGCAGCGGGCCGTCCGTCAGGCCGTCGCCCCCGAAGACGGCGGCCGAGAGCACCGTTCTTCCCATCGCTCCCGCCCAACTCGCCCGCGATGTACCGGACTTCACCGGGCGCGCCGGCGAGCTCCAGCAGCTCCACGAGATGGTGAAGGCGGCCGAGAGCACGGGGGAGAGCGCCGTCATCCTGGTCAACGGCGCGCCCGGGATCGGCAAGACGGCGCTCGCGGTCCGGCTCGCCCATGCGCTCTCCTGGCGGTTCCCGGACGGGCAGTTACAGCTCGACTTACGGGGCTACGGCGAGAAGGCGGGACCCGCGGAACCGGAGGAGGCGCTCCAGCATCTCCTGGAGGCGCTGGGTGCCGTGCCACCGGCCGACCGGGACCTCGAACGGCAACGGACCCTGTTCCGCAGCCTGGTGGCCGGACGCAGGCTGCTCATCCTGCTGGACAACGCGGTGTCCGTGCAGCAGGTCCGGCCGCTGCTGCCGGGGGACGCGTCCTGTCTGGTGATCGTCACCAGCCGCAACGGTCTCGCCGGTCTGACCGTGCGGGACGGTGCCCGGCGCATCACTCTGGACGGGATGGCGGAAGAGGACGGTGTCGAGCTGCTGGGCCGCCTCGTGGGCCGGCCGCTGGTGGCCCGGGACCATCCCGCGGCACGGCAGCTGGTGAACGTCTGCGGAGGCCTCCCGCTGGCCCTGCGCATCGCGGCCACCCGCATCGGCATGTTCCCCTCACCGGAGCACGGCCTCAGCCAGTGCGGGGAGGGCGATCTGCTGGAGTGGCTGGAGGTGCTCGGGGACGAGCAGTCCTCGCTGAAAACGGTCTTCGACTGGTCCTACCGCGCACTGCCGGACGAGGCCCGCCGGATGTTCCGGATGCTGGGCGCTGGCCCCAAGCCCAGGTTCACGCTGCGGTCCGCCGCGACGCTGGCCGATGCCACGCCCTGGCTCGCACGACGGTGGCTGGACGTCCTGGTGGAGGCGAACCTCGTGCAGGAGCCGGTCCGGGACAACTTCCGGCTGAACCCACTGATCTTCGCCTACGCCCGGCATGTCCACCGCCTCAAGACGGTGCTCCATTCGACGCGGGCGATGTCCGGCTGACACCGGGAACCCGCGGAACGGCCCGGTGCCGAGGGCGCGCCGCCGGGTGCAGTGGTGCGCGCGCGAACCGGGTTCTGCTGCCCGGGGGTTGCGGCGGGACAAGCCGTTCCTCCATTATTCCGGGCCGCGCACCGTTTTTCGGGTGCGCCGGCCGTGCCTGGCAAATTCACGATGTACAGGCGGAGTTCGGGGGACTAGGTTTCGTGCGATGGAGATCACTGAATTATCGATACCGAACGCCTTCCGTATCGTCCCGGAAATTCATCATGACGAACGGGGTGTCTTCGCGGAGGTGGCCCGGTCCGGCGCGCTTTCCGAGGCCATCGGTTATCCGTTCCGGGTCGGCCAGGCCAACTGCTCGCTGAGCAGCCGCCATACGGTCCGCGGTATTCATGCCACCGAACTGTCCCCGGGCCAGGGCAAACTCGTCACCTGCATCAGCGGTTCGATTCTGGATGTGGCGGTGGATCTGCGGGTGGGGTCGCCCACGTTCGGGGCGTACGAGGTCACCCGGCAGGACGCCGAGACCGGGGTGTCGGTGTATCTGGCCGACGGCCTGGGGCATGCGTTCATCGCGCTGACCGAGGACGCCTGCGTCAACTACCTGTGCTCGGAGCCTTATGTGCCGGGGACGATGATTGAAATCAACCCGCTGGATCCCGAGATCGGTATTCCCTGGCCCCTGGACGGTGTGCCGACGATGTCCGACAAGGATGCCGGGGCTCCGGACCTGGCGACCGCGGTGGCCAGGGGAATGCTGCCCGGCTATGCGGAATGCCTCGTGCACTACGAGAGGCTCCGGGCGGGCGTGGCAGTGTGAGCGGGCCCCGTCTCGCTGGCGGGACACCGTCAGGGGCGAGAGGCCGGCTTCCGTCAAGGCCGGAAGCCCCCGGAATGTGACCGTGCGCCGGCGCCCGCAGGAAATTCTTGCGGGTCCCGGCAGGTGGTACCCCCATCAGTTTCCTTCGTTTGCTCAGGAGTGGTGATGACAACCGAGTCCGTGTGCCGTGTCTGCGAGGGCGTTGTCCATGAGTTTTTCGATTTCGGACGGCAGCCGTTGTCCGATGCCTTTGTGGTGCCCGGGGCGGATGACCGGGACGAGTTCTTCTTCCGGCTCGCCACGGGAATGTGTGCGAGCTGCACGATGGTGCAGCTGATGGAGGAGGTGCCGCGCGGCCGGATGTTCCACGAGGAGTACCCGTACCACTCGTCCGGATCCGCCTTCATGCGCACGCACTTCGAGGGCCTCGCGAAGCGGCTGCTCACCACCGAGCTGACCGGCCAGGACCCCTTCGTGGTCGAACTGGGCTGCAACGACGGGATCATGCTGAAGGTGCTCGCCGAGGCCGGTGTCCGGCATCTGGGCGTGGAACCGTCCGGCGGCGTGGCGGATGTGGCCGCCGCCAGGGGAATCCGGGTGCGCAAGGCGTTCTTCGAGGAATCCACCGCACGGGAGATCCGGAACGACGACGGTGCCGCGGATGTCATCTACGCGGCCAACACCCTCTGCCACATCCCCTATATGGGATCCATTCTGACGGGTGTGAAGGAACTGCTGGCGCCCACCGGCGTGTTCCTTTTCGAGGACCCCTATCTCGGGGACATCCTCGAGCGCACCTCCTTCGACCAGATCTACGACGAGCATTTCTTCTTCTTCACCGCCAGGTCGGTTCAGGCGATGGCCGCCGGATATGGTCTGGAGTTGGTCGATGTCGAACGGCTCGGTGTGCACGGCGGCGAGGTCCGCTACGCTCTCGCCCCGGCGGGTGCCCGGACTCCGTCGGCGGCCGTGGCCGAACTCCTCGCCGAAGAACGGGAAAAGAGGATCGCGGAACCCGCCACACTGCAGGCTTTCGGGGCGAAGGTGAACAAGATCCGCACCGATCTGGTCGAACTGCTCGACGGGCTGCGCAGTGCGGGCCGGACGGTGGCGGGTTACGGTGCCACCGCGAAAAGCGCGACGGTCACCAATCTTTGCGGTATCGGACCCGATCTGGTTCCGTTCGTTTCGGACAGCACACCGGCGAAGCAGGGACGGCTGACTCCGGGGACGCATATCCCGGTCCGCGCCCCGGGGGCGTTCTCCGATCCGTACCCCGATTACGCGCTGCTGTTCGCCTGGAACCACGCCGAAGAAATCATGGCGAAGGAACAGGCGTTCCGCGCCGCCGGCGGCAAGTGGATCCTCTACGTCCCTGACGTCCACATCGTGTGAGCACCTCCGGTGCCGGCTCCCTCCGCTTGTTCCAGCAGCTGAATCCCCGCTTCTCGGGGCTGCCCTTTCGTCGGGCAACGAAGAATCCAAAGGAGTTTCGACAATGCTTCGTTCGGTGGTCATCGTGGGTGGTGGCACAGCGGGCTGGATGACGGCCAGCTATTTGAAGGCGGCATTCGCCGACCGGATCGATGTGACGCTGGTGGAGTCCGAGGCGGTGTCCCGGATCGGGGTCGGCGAGGCGACGTTCAGCACGGTCCGGCACTTCTTCGACTACCTGGGCCTGGACGAGGCCGACTGGCTG
Source organism: Streptomyces sp. NPDC058773 (assembly GCF_042746015.1). NCBI lineage: Bacteria > Bacillati > Actinomycetota > Actinomycetes > Kitasatosporales > Streptomycetaceae > Streptomyces > Streptomyces sp. NPDC058773. The sequence goes on along the minus strand of NZ_JBHYPE010000017.1, from coordinate 34,413 downwards.
CCCAAGTGCGCCGGCGGCTACAAGCTCGGCATCCGGTTCGAGAACTGGCACGGCGACGGCGGCCACTTCTACCACCCGTTCGAGCGGCTGCGGATGGTCGACGGGTTTTCGCTGGCCGACTGGTGGCTGGAGCTGGGCGACCGGAGCCGGCCGATGGACCGCTCGGTCTTCCTGACCACCGCGCTGAGCGAGGCCAAGCGCTCGCCGAGGATGCTCGACGGCTCGCTGTTCGCCTCCGGGCTGGACGGAAGCCTCGGCCGGTCCACACTCGACGAGCAGCGGGCCCAGTTCCCGTACGCCTACCACTTCGACGCCGACCGGGTCGCGAAGTACCTGGCCGGCTACGCCACCGCCCGTGGGGTCAAGCACGTCATCGACAACGTGCAGCAGGTGGTCCAGGACGAGCGCGGATGGATCAGCCAGGTGCAGACCGCCGAGCACGGGGCGCTCTCCGGGGACCTGTTCATCGACTGCACCGGCTTCCGCGCCATGCTGATCAGCAAGACGCTGGGCACGGCGTTCCAGTCGTTCGAGGACGTCCTGCCCAACAACCGTGCGGTGGCGCTGCGGGTGCCGCGGGAGACCGAGACGGACATGGCGCCGTACACCACGGCGACCGCGATGAAGGCGGGCTGGATGTGGACCATCCCGCTGTTCCGCCGCAACGGCAACGGATATGTCTACTCCGACCAGTTCATCAGCCCCGAGGAGGCCGAGCGCGAGCTGCGGGCCGCGGTCGCGCCGGGCCGCGACGACCTGGAGGCCAACCACATCCGGATGCGGATCGGGCGGCACCAGGACTCCTGGGTGAAGAACTGCGTGGCGATCGGCCTCTCCAGCGCCTTCGTCGAACCGCTGGAGTCCACCGGGATCTTCTTCATCCAGCACGCCATCGAGCAGCTGGTGAAGCACTTCCCCGACGAGCACTTCGACGAGGGCCAGATCGCCGCGTACAACCGGCGGATCGGCAACGCCGTGGACGGCGTCAAGGAGTTCCTGGTCCTGCACTACAAGGCCGCCCGCCGGGACGACACCCCGTACTGGAAGGAGGCCAAGGTCCGGGACATGCCGGAAGGGCTGCGGGAGCGCCTGGCACTCGCCGAGTCCCGGCTGCTCGACGAGGAGACCATCTACCCGCACTACCACGGGTTCGAGAGCTACTCGTGGAATGCGATGACCCTCGGCCTCGGCCACCGCCCGCGCACGCCGCACCCCGCGCTGAAGCACCTCGATCCGGCCCGGGCACGGGCGGAGTTCGCGCGCATCGAGGCGCAGGCAGCGGAGATGGTGGCCGCCCTCCCCAGCTGCCATGAATACCTGGCCGCCCTCAACGACTGAGCGCTGTACGCCTCGGCACGGTTCACGATCAGAAGGTGACCTCGATGGACGCGGACATACCACCCGGCGATGCCTTCCGAGGGTTCATGAGCAGCTACTTCACCGGTGTCACGGTGCTCACCGCCCTGGACGACGCCGCTGAGCCGCACGGCCTGACCTGCAACTCCCTCACCAGTGTGTCCCTTGCGCCGCCGACCCTGCTGGTCTGCCTCCAGCAGCACAGCGGCACCCTGGCGGCGATCCGGGACTGCGGGGGATTCGTGGTGAATCTGCTGCACGACCACGCGCGGTCCACCGCGGAGCTGTTCGCCGCACCCACCCCGCACCGCTTCCGGCGGACCGCCTGGGAGCCGTCGCCCCGGCTGGGCCTGCCCTGGCTGAGCGCCGGCACCCATGCCATCGCCGAATGCCGGGCCACCACCATTCATGTGGTGGGTGACCACACAGTGGTCTACGGCGAGGTGGTCGGGGTGACCGCCGTGAGGGACAGCCCGTACGGCCCGCTGCTGTACGGACGGCGGACCTTCTTCGACGCGCCCGGCGCCCCGCCGCGGAGGGGCCCCACGGAAGACCGGAAGGAGGACGTGGCGCTCACCCAGGGGTGGCACCACACCGCACCATGACGACGCTCCCGACGAGTCGCCGTACCTGGCTGAGCCTGGGTGCGGGCCTGCTGGTGCTGATCGGCTCGGTCCTGATGTGGACCGCCGATGTGCTCAGTTCCGGCACGCCGTCCGGCTCCCTCGACCAGATCACCCGCTTCCTGCTCGTGCTGGCCGTGATCCTGATGGTCTGTCACCTGCTCGGCGAGCTGATGCGGAGGCTGGGGCAGCCGCCGGTCCTGGGCGAGATGCTCGGGGGTGTGCTGCTCGGGCCGTCGGCACTCGGACTGGTGTGGCCGGCGGCCATGCGGTGGCTGGCCGCACCCGCCGTGCTGGACACCATGGACAAGGTGGGCCAGCTCGGCCTGGTCGTGTTCATGTTCCTGCTCGGCTGCGAACTCCGTACCGACCGCATCGAGCGCCCCCGCCTGGTGGCCGCGACCGTACTGGGCGGGATGGGGCTGCCGTTCGTCGTGGGCGTCGGCCTCGCCTGTGGACTCGGTTCCCTGCTGGCGCCGCACGGCACGGCCCCGACGTCCTATGCGCTGTTTCTCGGCCTGGCGCTGTCCGTCACCGCGCTGCCGGTCCTCGCCCGGGTCCTGGTGGACCTCAGGATCGATCAGACCAGGGTCGGTGCCCTGTCGATGTCCTCGGCGGCCGTCGGCGACGGGGTGGCGTGGCTCGTGCTCACCTTCATCCTCACCGGCACCGGGCAGGGCGGCAGCACCTCGATGGCCGAGACCGCCTACCTGGCGATGGCGCTGATGGCGGTCACCGTGCTCTGCGTACGGCCCGCACTGGCGGTGCTGGTGCGGCGGATGCGGTCCGAGCAGCTGCTCACCGTGGTCCTGCTGGCGGGGGCGATCGCGTTCTCCGGGATGACCCAGGCGATCAATCTGCACCCGGTGATCGGGGCGTTCCTCTTCGGCGTCGTCGTGCCCAGGGACTCGGAGAAGGTGCAGCGCATCGGCCATCAGCTCCGGGGCTTCACCCTGATCGTGCTGCTGCCGGTGTTCTTCGCCGGGGTGGGCCTCGGCACCTCGATCGGGCTGATCGGCGGATCTCCGCTGAACTGGCTGGTCTTCGCCGTCGTACTGGCGGCGGCCGTGCTGACGAAGTTCCTCGGCGCGGGCGGCGCCGCCCGGCTCGCCGGACTGCCCCGGAAGCAGTCCGTCCGGCTCGCCACGCTGATGAACTGCCGCGGCGTCACGGAACTGGTGATCGCCACCATCGGCTTCAAGGCCGGACTGATCAATCAGCTGTGCTTCACCGTCCTGGTGCTGATCGCGGTGGTCACCACCGCCGCCACCGGGCCGCTGATGCGCCGGCTCATCCGTAACGACCCCGCGGTGGACGGGCCGGCGCCGGAGCCCGTACGCCCCGTGGCGACCTGACCGAAGAAAGGAGCCGGACCGATGAAGGGGATCGTGCTCGCCGGCGGCAGTGGAACGAGGATGTACCCGCTGACGCTGGCGACCTCCAAGCAGTTACTGGCGGTCTACGACAAACCGCTGGTCTATTACCCGCTGTCGGTGCTGATGCTGGCAGGGGTGCGGGACATCCTGGTGATCTCCGCACCGGACAGCCTGCCCGCGCTGCGCGCACTGCTCCGTGACGGCTCCCAGCTGGGACTGAACCTCAGCTTCGCCGTCCAGAAAGAGCCGAGGGGGATCGCCGAGGCGCTCCTCATCGGCGAGAAACACATCAACGACGAGCCCTCGGCGCTGATCCTGGGGGACAACGTCTTCCACGGCGCCGGCTTTCCCGACCTGCTGCGCTCCTCACGGCAGGAGCTGGACGGCTGCACCCTCTTCGGCTATCCGGTGTCCGATCCGGAACGGTTCGGGATCGGGGAGACGGACGCCGAGGGCAATCTGGTCTCGCTGGAGGAGAAGCCGCTGCGGCCGCGTTCCAACAACGCGATCTCCGGGCTCTACTTCTACGACTCCGACGTCGTGGAGATCGCCAAGGACCTGACGCCGTCGCTGCGCGGGGAGCTGGAGATCACCGATGTCAACCGCGTCTATCTGAAGCAGGGCCGGGCGAGCCTGGTGCGGCTGGGCCGGGGATACACCTGGCTCGACGCGGGGACGCACGACACCCTGCTCGCCGCCAGCCAGTACGTCCAGGTGATCCAGCACCGCCAAGGCGTCCGGGTGGCCTGCCTGGAGGAGATCGCGCTGCGGATGGGCTACATCGACGCGGAGCACTGCTACCGGCTCGGCACGGGGATGGAGAACTCGGAGTACGGGAAGTACCTGATGGAGATGGCCCAGACGGTGGGCTGACGGCGGGGCGTCAGCCGGTGGGGGCGTGTCAGCCGGTGGGGGAGCCGGCGCCGGTGACCCGGGAGAGCTCCCGGACCACGTCCTCCGCCACGCTCTCCCGCAGGCCGTCGATCTTCAGCGGGCCCTTCGCAGAGGCCGTGGTGACCGTGACACCGGCCAGGCCGAAGCGCTTCTGCAGCGGACCGCGGACCGTGGCCACCGTCTGGACCCGGGACAGCGGCGCCACCTGTGTCCGCTGCCGGAAGTAGCCCGTACGCACATGGACCGCGGTGTCGGTGACTTCCCAGCGGTGCACCGCGAACCACCATTTCGGCAGCAGCAGCACCGTGGGCACGGCCAGCAGGGCCACCACCGCCGCGACGCCGAACAGCCAGGGGCCGCCGAAGCGGAGCAGCCCGGGGACGACGGCGTGCAGCACCAGAACCGCCAGCAGGACGACGAAAAAGACCGTCAGCCGGGTCCGCCACCAGGCGACCGTGGCGCGGTCGAAAGTGTTTCCCGGTGGACCTTGCCGGGTCTGCGTCATGGTTCTCCCTTGCCGAGGGCCGGTGACCGGTTCAACTCGCATTGTAAGAAGGATGGGTGAGGTGAAGGAATTGAACGAGAACAGAGTGATCTTTCCGTTGACTTCTACACGGCGGGTTCTGCTCCGCCCGGCCACCGCGGCCGATCAGGCGGACTTCTTCCGTACGGTGCTGCGGACCGGAGTGGAGAGCGTCCGGCTGCCGACCGGCCGGACGGAGGGGCCTTCCCGCCGCTCCGACGCGGCCTTTCAGGTCGTCAACAAATCCGACGGGAAGGTGCTGGGATTCAGCCTGCTCTTCGCACTCGACCAGGCGGGGCACATCCGCTGCGGTACCTATCTCGATCCGGAACTCAACCGGCTCGGCGCCGGGTCCGAGGCGATCGCCCTGACGATCAACTACGCGTTCGCCATGTTCAATGTGGACCGGGTGATCACCGAGACCACCGAGGCGAGCCTGGGGGCGTTCGGTATGCGGCCCGGTGACGAACGGGTGCTCAGCGTCCTGAAGGACCATCTCTACTTCCGTGGCCGCCACTGGAATCTCTATGGTTTCCAGGTCGAGCGGAGTGAATGGCTGGAAGCGGCATAGCCGCAGTCCGCACGTCCCGCCGGCGAGACGTGCGCCCCTGGGGCAATTCCTGGCTCCAATTGACCCCGCTGCTTTATGGTTCCGGGGCCCGGTGACCTCATCACCGTGGCCGGTGCTTTCTGCGGCACCGGCTCCCTTCCGTGCATCCGATGCGGAAGGCTTCCCCGCCGAGCGCGGCCGACGAGCGTTTTTCAGCCGGAACGTGACGGCATTTCATCGAAGGGCCGAGACCCTGAGGGAGCGTCCTGTGACCTACTTCGAGCTCACACCGGAGCAGTTGTTGTCCGAGGGGTTCGCCTCGCCGAGAATCACCGACGAACCCTGGGTCGTGCGCTGGGACACCTTCCGCGGCGATCTCGACGCCATCGAGGAGCTGGTGCTGGGCGCACTGCCGTCGACGGTCGCCTTCCGCACCTCGGGCACCACCGGAGCCGGACAGACCTGGTACCGCACCAAGGCGTTCATGTGGAGCGAGGCCGGCATGCTGGCCCGGCTGCTCGCCCCGCGGCAGCCGGAGGCCGTCCTGTCCTTCGTCCACTCCCAGCACCTCTACGGCGCACTGACCAGCGTGCTGGTCCCGGCCCGGCTGGGCATTCCGGTCTGGTACCGGCCGCAGTTCACCGGCCGGCTGCCCCCGGTCGGTGAGCACCGGCGGTGGGCGGTGATGGCCATTCCGTGGATCTTCTCGCTGCTGCGGCGCCATCTGCCGTGGGTCCGCTCCGTCGATCAGCTGACCGTGCTGCACGCCAGCGGCATGATTCCGGATGCCGCACTGGACTTCCTCGCCGAGGCGGGTGCCGACCGCGCCCGGATCGTGGAGGTCTTCGGGGCCACCGAATCCGGTGGTGTCGGGACGCGCCAGTGGTCCGAGGGCGACCCGCCGGACTGGTCCCTGATCGATGACGTCTCCTTCGCCGACCCGGTCCGTGCGGGCGAGGGGGAGGTGGCGCTGAAGATCCGCAGCCCCCGGCTGGCCTTCCTGACCGACGGCGTGGCGCCGGACAGCTGCGAACTCGACGACCACGTCGAGCGGTTGGGCGACCGCGCCTTCCGGTTCACCGGACGGCGCACCCGGCTGGTCAACGTCAACGGCCGCCGATTCAACCTCGACCGGCTGGAGGACCAGCTGGCGCCGGTGCTCGACTGCGTGGACCACGCTCTGCGTCCGGTGACCGACCCCATGATCGGGGAGCACATCGAGCTGCTCGTGGTGCTCGAACCCGGTACCGAGGTCGCGGACCTCGACCTGACCGCGGCCTTCGAACGGATCGGTGTGCGGCCCCGGCGGGTGCGGGCCGTCGAGCGGATCGACCGCACCGAGATCGGCAAATTCCGCCGCGTACAGACAACCGAAACGACTGACGCAGGAGCCACATCGTGACCATCTCCGCCGCATTCCGGGCCGAATTCTCGCTCGCTGACCTCGTCCGCAGCGCCGGATGGGAGGCCAGGCTGGCACCGTTGGGCGACGAGGACATCGCCCGGATGCAGGCCTGTGCCGCCACCGTGGCCAAGGAACTCGCCGCCGACAAGCCCATATACGGCCTCACCCAGGGGTTCGGCCCGCTGGTGCTGTTCGAGGCCGAGTCCGAACTGGAACAGGGCGACAGCCTGATCTCCCACCTCGGCTCGGCCCAGGGCGAGCCGCTGCCGCCCGAGGTGTGCCGGCTCGTCGTCTGGCTGCGGCTGAACAGCATGCGCAAGGGCTTCTCCGCGGTGTCACCGGAGTTCTGGCAGCGGCTGGCGGATGCCTGGAACGCCGGCTTCGTCCCGGCGATTCCGCGGCACGGCACGGTCAGCGCGAGTGGGGACCTCCAGCCGCTCGCCCACGCCGCGCTGAGCCACACCGGAGTCGGCGAGGCATGGGTGCGGAACGCGGACGGGCAGTGGGAGACCAGGCCCGCCGGGGAGGCGCTCGCCGCGCTCGGGCTGCGGCCCTTCGTCTGGCCGGTCCGGGAGGCGCTCGCCTTCGTGAACGGCACCGGGGTCGGCCTCGCGCTGGCCCTGGTGAACCAGCGGTCCGCGCTCGCCCTGGTGCGCGCCGCGGCCCTGCTCACCGGCCGGATCAACGGCCTGCTGGGCGCCAACCCGGAGCACTACCAGCCGGGTCTGGGCATCGCCCGCGGCCAGGCCGGCCAGCTGCGTGCGGCCGGCTGGATCCGCGCGGAACTTCCGGCGGGCGCGGAACGCGACCAGGCCCGTCCGCTCCAGGAGCCCTACAGCCTGCGCTGTGCGCCGCAGGTGCTCGGTGCGGTGCTCGACCAGCTGGACTTCGCCGGCGAGCTGCTGCGCCGGGAGGCCAACGGCTGCACCGACAACCCGATCGTGTTCGAGGACGCGATCCTGCACGGCGGCAACTTCCACGCCATGCCGGTCGGGTTCGCGTCCGAGCAGACCGGTCTGGCGCTGCACTCCGCGGCCTACCTGTCGGAGCGTCAGCTCGGACTGCTGGTGAGCCCCGTGACCAACGGCGATCTGCCGCCCATGCTCACCCCGCGGCCGGGCCGCGGTGCCGGACTGGCCGGGGTCCAGCTCAGCGCGACCTCGTTCGTCTCGCGCATCCGTCAGCTCGCCTACCCCGCGTCGCTGACCACACTGCCCACCAACGGCTGGAACCAGGACCATGTGCCGATGGCGCTCAACGGCGCCAACTCCGTTGCGGAGGCCCTGGACTTGGGGTGGCTGGTGATCGGCTCCCTCGGTGTCACCGTCGCGCAGCTGACCTCCATGCTGGGCAAGAGCACCGAGGTGCCGGGGCCCTGGGCCCGGCTCGCCGAGATCTCGCCGCCGCTGGAGGCGGACCGGCCCCTGGCGGCCGAGGTGCGGGCCGCCCGGGACGTCCTGCGGGCGGTCGCCGGGGACCTGCTGGCCGCCGACGACGGTTCGTCCGCCGGCCGTCCGGAGCGGGAGTCACAGGGGTGACAGCGCCCGAGACCGAACCGGCCGCTGCGTCGATGCTGAAGGCCTCGGCCTGGCGGGAGATGCTGGCCTACCTGGCCCCGCACCGGAAGCCGGTGGCGGTGGGCGGGCTGCTCACCCTGTGCGGTGCGCTGATCGGCCTGACCCAGCCGGTGATCGCCAAGTGGATCATCGATGTCCTGGGCCGGGACGGCGGACTGGCCGGGCCCCTGCTGCTGTTGACGGCGGCGGTGACGGGCGGGGCCGTCATGAACGGTGTCGGCTACTACCTGCTCGGCCGGGTGGCGGAGACGGTCGTCCTGACCTCACGGCGCGAGATGGTGTCCCGGATCATCCGGATGCGGATCGGGGAGACCCACCGCATCCGGCCGGGGGACCTGATGTCCCGGGTCACCTCGGACACCACGCTGCTGCGGCAGGCGGCCAGCCAGACGCTGGTCGACGCCCTCAAGGGCGTGCTGATGCTGGTCGCCATCGTGGTGGCGATGGGATTCCTGGACCCGTTCCTGCTGCTGGTGACGCTCGCCGTGCTGCTGTCGGCGGCGGCGCTCATCGGCTTCGTGGTGCCGTTCTTCCAGCGCTACAGCACCAAGGTCCAGGAGGCGATCGGCGACATCAACGCGGTGCTGGAGCGGATGCTCGGCGGTTTCCGCACCATCAAGGCCTCGGGAGCCGAGCACCAGGAAGCCGGGAAGCTGCACAGCGCGACCCGGCAGGCATGGTTCTTCGGACTGCGGCTGGCGCGTCTCAACGGCGTGGTCAGCGCCGGCGCACTGCTCGCCATCCACGTGTCGTTCCTGGTGGTGCTCGGGGTGGGCGGCGGCCGGGTGGCCTCCGGAGCCATTCCCGTCGGCACCCTCATCGCCTTCCTGCTCCATCTGTTCTCGCTGATCGAACCGGTGGCGGGGCTGATCACCGCGGCGTCCACGTTCAGCACCGGGGTCGCGGCGGTGCGGCGGATCCGTGAGGTGCGGGAGCTGGAGGTCGAGGAGGTGCCGGAGAGCGCGCCCGCGGGCGACCGGTGCGGCGCGGCGCCCGCCGGGCTCAGGTTCCGCGATGTGCACTTCCACTACCCCGCCCCGGACAGCCCGATGGTCCACCACGGGGTCGACTTCACCATTCCGCCGCGCGGACTGACCGCGGTGGTCGGCCCGTCGGGAGCCGGCAAGTCGACGCTCTTCTCGCTCATCGAGCGGTTCTACGACCCGGTGCGCGGCGCCATCGAGGTCGACGGGGCCGATGTGCGCGACTGGCCGCTGGCGGACCTCCGTGCGGCGATCGGCTATGTGGAACAGGACGCCCCCGTACTGGCCGGAACCCTGCGGGAGAACCTGGTGATCGGCATACCGGGGGAGGTGCCGGACGAGGAGATCCGGGCGGTGCTGGCGCGCACCCGGCTGACCGCGATGGTCGACCGGCTGCCCCACGGGCTCGACTCCGCCGTGGGCCACCGGGGCAGCGCGCTGTCGGGCGGGGAACGGCAGCGCATCGCGATCGCCAGGGCCCTGCTGCGCAAGCCCGGACTGCTGCTGCTGGACGAGGCGACCTCCCAGCTCGACGCGGTGAACGAGGCCGCGCTGCGGGAGGTGGTGGTCGAGGTGTCGAGGGAGTTCACGGTGCTGGTGGTCGCGCACCGGCTGTCGACGGTGACCAAGGCGGACCGGATCCTGGTGATGGAGAACGGCCGGGTGCGGGCCGCCGGATCACACCAGGAACTGGTCGAGACCGACGACCTGTACCGGGAACTGGCCGCCACCCAACTGCTGGTCCCGGACGCGCCGGACGGCACACCGGAGGCCGAGCCCAGCCCGGTCCGCTGAGCGGGCCAGGACGCGCCGGCCCACCACCGGCCGGGCTCATGAGAAAGCGGCTCTTCCGCCGCAGAGACGGGAGAGCCGCTTTCCGGTGTTCCCCTGCCGGTCCGGCAGCGGAACACCGGGGATCAGGACGCCAGGGTGGCGTCGTAGCTGCGCCGGTCGTTCAGCAGCACCGGGTCGAAACCGGCCACCCGCTTGTACCGGGTGGCGATCTCCTCGCGCTCGGCCAGCGGAAGGATCTGCTCGATGTCCTCGAACCCCTCGGGCGCCCGCTCATGGGCGAGCTTCAGCACCAGCTCCGGGCCCATCTTCCGGTTCGCCAGGGTGATCGCACTGGTCGGCGGGCGCCGTTCGGCCTCGTAGGCCCGGCATGCCTCGGCGGGCCCGCCCAGCCTGGCCAGCGCATCGCTGAGCACCCGGGCGTCCAGAATGGCCTGTGAGGCGCCGTTGGAGCCGATGGGGTACATGGGGTGGGCCGCGTCGCCGAGCACGGTCACCCGGCCGTGGGTCCAGTGCGGCAGGGGGTCCCGGTCCACCATGGGGTATTCGTAGGCGGCATCCGCGTTCCGGATCGTTGCCGCCACGTCCAGCCAGTCGAAGTTCCAGTCCTCGAAGTACGGCAGGAACTTGCCGACCGGGACCCGGCGGTTCCAGTCGCCGCGGTTCTCGGCCGCCCGGTCGAGCGGGCGCTCCGCGATCCAGTTGATCTCGACCTCGCCGCGGGAGTCCGGTGCGGAGATCGGGTACGCGACGAACTTCTGCTCGGAGTTCCCGACCATGACCATCGACCGGTCGCCGCGGAACGGCCGGGCCCGGGTCGTACCGCGCCACAGCACCAGACCGTTCCACAGCGGCGCGCCCTCGGCCGGATACAGCTGGGCGCGGACGGTGGAGCGGATGCCGTCGGCGCCGATCAGCAGATCACCCGTGAGCTGTGCCGTGCCGAAGCGGGCGGTGACTCCGTCGGCCTGGGTGGTGAAGCCGGTCAGCTGGTGCCCGGTCCGTACCGCACCGTCCCCCAGTCGCTCGCGCACCGCATCGAGCAGCATCAGCTGCAACCGTCCGCGGTGGACCGAGTACTGCGGCCAGCGGTACCCCACGTCCAGGCCGCGCGGCTCGGACCAGATCAACTGCCCGTGCGGGGTGAAGTAGGCCAACTCCCGGGTCGGCACGCCTATTTCGGCCAGCCGGTCGCCCAGGCCGAGTTCGGTGAGCTCACGGACGGCGTGCGGCAGCAGGTTGATGCCCACACCGAGCTGCCTGATCTCGGCGGCCGCCTCGGCGACGGTGATGTCCTCGACACCGGCGGCGTGCAGGCTCAGCGCGGTGGCCAGGCCACCGATGCCTCCGCCGGCGATGATGACGCGCATGTTCGCTCCTTAGCGCTGGGATGAGTGGGTGTGGTGAGCGGCGGTCAGTTCCTCCAGCACCGGCACCAGTTCCCGCGGTGTCGGCATGGTGAGCATCTCCTCCCGTAGCGCGGCGGCGGCGGTGCCGAACGCGGGCTCGTCCAGCAATCGCACGAGGTGGTCGCGTACAGAGCTGCCCGTGATGTCGGTGTAGTACGCGGACAGCCCCGCGCCGAACGCCTGCAGCCGTCGGCCGAGCATCGGGGTGTCGTGCTGCTCGGCGATCACCAGCTGCGGCACGGCGTCGAGAGCGATGGTGTTGGTGGTGCCGAAACCACCGTGGTGGATGGCCGCGCGGCAGGTAGGCGTCAGTGCCTGGAGGGGGACGAACTCGACCAGCCGGGTGTTGCCGGGGACCCGCTCCAGCTTGCGCTGTTCCGCCTCCGGGAGGGTGCAGACGAGTTCCACGTCGAGGTCGGCCACCGCGTCGAGGACGTCCTGCACGCTGATCGGATAGCCGCCGAACCGGTCGGTGCTGAACTGGCCGAGGGTCAGACAGACGCGGGGCTTCGGGGCGGGTTCCCGCAGCCAGCGGGGGAGCACCGAGGCACCGTTGTAGGGCACATAGCGCACCGGGAGGTGGTGCACGGCGGTGTCCAGCCGCAGCGGGGCGGGGTACTGGTCGAGGGTGAAGCCGCCGGTGACCAGCGCTTCGGAGAACTCCACCCCGTGGGCCGCCGCCTGTGCGCCCACCCACGCGCCGAACGGGTCCGAGCGCCGCTCCGGCGGCTGCCGGTCCCGCAGCAGCAGGAAGTTCTCCCGGGTCCGGGCGAAGATGTCCAGGGACCACAGCAGACGGCCGTGGGCCGCGCCGACGGCCTCCGCCGCGATCGGCCCGCCGTGTGTGGTCGGCTCCCAGATCACCAGGTCCGGTCGCCATGCGCGGGCGAAGGCGACCAGGTCCTCGGTCATCGGATCGTTGATGATCTTGTACCAGCTCGTCAGCACATCCGCGTAGCCGGAGCGCAGGTACTCCCAGTCGGCGTCGTCGAGCGGTTCGTCGCACCGGGCGAAGGGCGGCACCTCGACCCCGCGGACCCGGTCGTACGCCACGGGGTTCGTCTGGGCGAACCGGGGGGTGAGGAGCCGGGCCGAAATCCGCCAGAGGTGGTGGTCGGTGCCCACCGGCACCGCGGTGAGCCCGGTCCGGGTGATCACCTCGGTGAGGGCGGGCTGGCTCGCCACGCGCACCTCGTGACCGGCGGCGGCCAGCGCCCACGCCAGCGGGACCATGGCATGGAAGTGGGTCTTCTCGGAGTACGTGGCGAACAGGACGCGCATGTCTTCTCCAGCGTCGGTCGGCGTCCCGCTGGCGGGACGGTCACCGGGGGTCAGCTCTGCCGGGTGCCGATGAACAGGCCGCGGCCGGTCGGGCCGCCCTCCAGGTATTCGGCCGGACAGCCGGCGTCCTCGAAGGCCGCGAGATAGGCGTCCTTGGGCCACAGGCTGAGGAGTTCGATTTCGGTGAACTCGGTGATACCGCTCGGCTCGCCGACCACGTACCGCAGCTCCATCCGGCTTTTGTCGCCCTGCCTGATGGAGTGTGAGACACGGGTGATGGTGCGGTCCTTTTCGCGGCTCAGGTCCCCGGCGACATAGCCGTCGATGAATTGCTCGGGGAACCACCAGGGCTCGATGACCAGCACCCCGCCCGGGTTGACATGACGCGCCATGGCGGCGATGGCGTCGCGCATTTCCGACGCATTGTCGAGATATCCGATCGAGCAGAACATGCACACCACGGCATCGAAGGCGCGGCCCAGGTCGAAGGCGCGCATATCGCCGTGGTGCAGCGGGGTGCCGGTGAGTCGCTTCCTGGCCAACTCCAGCATGGGCTCGGCCAGTTCGACCCCCGCCGTGTCCGCGAAGTCCTCGCGGAAGTGGGTGAGGTGCGCGCCGGTTCCACAGGCGACGTCCAGCAGCGATCCCGCACGGGGAACCCGGGCGAGGATCTGGCCGGAGATATCCTTCGCCTCCTGCCGCCAGTCCTTTCCGCGGCTGCGATAGATGCTTTCGAAGACATCGGCGTGATGCTCGGTGAACATGTAAAGTCCCCCTCTGCGTGGTGAGTTGTGCGCCGGGTGAGCGTAGCCGCTCGCTATTAGCCGGGTCCAGCACATGAATGCCCTATCGTCCGGTGTGAATTCAACCGGGAATGCTGAGGGGGATTTTCATGAACGAGTTGTCGATACGGCTGGACCCGGACGCCGTGCACACCTTCGCGGCAGCGACCGGCGACCGCAATCCGCTGCACTGCGATCCCGGCTATGCCCGGCGTACCTCCGCGGGTGCCTGTGTGGTGCCCGGCGTGCTCGCAGTGATCGCCGCACTGGCCGCGGTGCCGGGCCGGCGGCTGCGGGCGGCGACGGAACTCGGCGTCCGCTTCTCCGGCCCCATGTTTCCCGGCCGTCGCTACCGGGTCGCCGTCGAGGAGCGGGACGACGCGGCGACCGCACTGGTCGTCCGCGAGGGGACGACGCCGGTGCTGCACCTCGATCTGCTCTCCGGAGAGCCGCCGGAGAACGCCGTCGTGCCGAGGCGGCAGCCGGCCGCGCCGGAGCCGGAGCCGTCCGGTGACCGTTCCCCCGGAGAGAGCCGGGACGGCGCCTATGGCTTGCCGTCCCCCGGCGCACTGCGCGCACTGGGCGGGCTGCTGGGCGCCGGGGAGCTGCCCGACGCCCTGCTCGGCGCGCTCGGCTGGGCAAGCTGGTTCGCCGGTATGCGGGTGCCCGGACGGGACGCCGTCGTCTCGGGTCTTCGGGTGCGGGTGACCGATCGGGAATCCGGCGGTGAGCCGCGCTACACGGCGCGGGTAACCGCATTCGACCCGCGCAGCGGAACCGTCGCGGTGCGGGGGGAGTGCACCGGCGGCGGACGCGCCCTCGAAGTGGAGCTGCGCGGTTTTCAGCGGCGTCCGGTGCCGGTGCCGGACCGGGCCTCGGCGACGAGCGTGCTCCCGCCGGGCGACCGGCTGCGGGGGCAGCAGGTGCTCGCGGTCGGCGGCAGCCGCGGCATCGGTGCCGCGCTCGTCTCGGTGCTCGCTTCCCAGGGCGCCACGGTCTGGGCCACCCAGCGGGCCCCGGGCCCGGTGGAGGCGTTGCGGGACGAGTTCGGGGAGGACCGCGTGCGTCCGCTCGTACTCGATGCCACGGACCCCGGACAGGTCGCGGCCGGGATCGACGCGCTGGCCGGGGCCGGGGTCCGGCTGGACGGGCTGGTGCTGAGCGCGGGCCCCACGGTGCCGGCCGCCGGCCTGCACCCGGACACCGTGGACACCTTCCGGGAATTCGTCGACACCAGCCTGACCGTCGCACTGCGTCCGCTCGCCGCCGCGCTGCCGCTGCTCAAGGAAGGCGGCTGGGTGGTGCTGCTGTCCTCCGGTGCGGTGGTGGACATCCCGGCGCAGTATCCGCAGTACTTCGTGGCGAAGTCGGCCCTGGAGGCGCTGGGCCGCTTCTGCGCCGCCCGGCACCGGGTGCGGGTGCTGCTCGCCAGGGCGCCGAAGATGTGGACCGACCTGTCGAACGGCCCGCTGGGCGGTCGTGGCACCGTGCCGACCGCACAGGTGGCGTCGGCGGCCGTGGGCTGGGTGCTCGGCGACCTCCCGGACGACGGAACGGGGTTGACCGTGCTGTCACCGGAGGACCTGGCGGGGTGGGTGGCGCCCTGAACGCGGCGAGACGGAGCGACGGTGCGGCCGGCGGCGGGGACGGGACCGCCACCGTCGGCCGCACCGCCCGGGACTCCGGGCCGGCGGCGGCCGCGGAGCGCCCGTTCACACCTTGACGACGACGGCCGCCCGCTGGATCCGCTCGATCAGCCGCGCCTGCCTCAGCGTGCCCGCTTCCTCCGCACGCAGGTCTCCGCCGCCCAGCACCGCGTCGGCGAAGCGACGGATGATGTTGGCGAACTGGTGGTCCGCGGGCAGCACGAACTCCTCGCGGTGGTCCTGACGCTCGATCCGCAGCACCGGCTGGAAGCTCTCCGGTGGGGTGAACGCCCGGTCGAGGAAGAGCCGTCCGGTGCTTCCGCGCAGCTCGTAATCGGTCCGGTAGGAGTGCTCCATGCCGAAGGTGAGCTGGGCCGGCACCCCCTGCGGGGTGGCCAGCAGCACACTGCCGGACAGCACCACGTTCCTGGCCCCGTCGTGGCGGAACACCGCGCCGACGACGTCGAGTTCGGGCCCGAGGAAGTGGAGTGCCGCGCGTACGGGATAGCCGCCGAAGTCGAGAAAGGCGCCCCCGCCCACCTCGTGCCGGTACCGGATGTCCGCGTCCGGCTTGGGCGGGATGGTGAAGTCGCTGGAGAATCCGCGGAGTTCACCGATCGCGCCGGTGTCGAGGAGCCGGTGCACCGCGGCGTGCTGGGAGTGATGCAGGAACATGTAGTTCTCCAGCAGCACCAGCCCGCGGGACCGGGCCAGCCCGAGGAGCCGGGCGGTCTCGGCGTGGTCGGCGGTCATCGGCTTCTCGACCAGGACGTGCTTGCCCGCCTCCAGCGCCCGTTCCACCCACTCGGCGTGCAGCCGCCCGGGGAGCGGGATGTAGACCGCGTCCACGTCGTCCCGGGCGAGCAGCGACGGGTAGCCGGCCAGCGGCACACCGCCGAACCGGTCGGTGAACTCGGTCGCGCGCCGGAGACTGCGGCTGGCGATCGAGGTCACCTCGATGGCCGGGTCGGCGGTCAGCGCGGGCAGGGTCCGTCGCCAGGCGATGTCCGCGCAGCCCATGACCCCCATGCGCAGCAGGTCGGTGTCGTCAGCGCTCATTTCGGCAGTTACTCCGCTCGGTGCAGGAAGGTGCGGAACAGGGTGCGGATCAGGTCCGCAGGGCTTCATAGTGCGCGAGGCACTCCTCGTAGGTGGGCAGCAGACCCGCCTCCCCGGCCTCGGCCAGGGTGGGCGCGGCAGCGTCCTTCTCCGACATGACCGGCGGTCCGCCGAGGTTCCACGGAATGCCGATGTCCGGGTCGAGTGCGTTGATTTCCAGCATCGTGCCGTGCTGGTACTCCTCGGAGCAGACGAAGGTCACACAGGCGTCGTCGGTCAGCGCCAGGAAGGCATGGCCGAGTCCGTCGGCGAGATAGACGGCCGTGCCGGTGCCGGCCTTCTGGTGGGTCGTCTCGTATTTCCCGAAGGTGGGCGAGCCCAGCCGGAGGTCCACGGCCACGTCCAGGACCTCACCCCGCACACAGGTGACCAGTTTCGCCTGGCCGGGCGGCAGCGGGGTGCCGTGAATGCCGCGGAGGGTATTGCGGCGGCTCAGCGAGTAGTGGAACTGGGCGACCTCGAAGGGGTACCCGATGGCCTCGGTCAGGGCCGTGCTGCGGAACGCTTCGTAGAAGAGACCCCGCCGGTCGAAATGGCGTACCGGGGTGATCCGGTAGGCATTCGGCAGCGACATCTCGGTAATTTTCACCGTGTTCATATCCGGCCGGACTCCGCTGATGAATCGAGCTGCACGGACAGGGTCAGTACAGGCTGTGAAGGCAGGCCAGCAGGCTGCGGGCCTCGATGGTGAGGTAGTGGCCGTGCCGGAGCAGGGCCGACAGCTGCCGGACGGTCATCCAGCAGTAGTCGGGCGGCGGATCGGTCGCGTACTCCTCACCGACCTCAATGATCTGATAGCGCGTCAGGGCGTTGTAGAACCGCCCGCCCTCCTCGGAGAGCACCTGGTCGTAACGGACGGTGCCCTTTCCGGAGGCCAGGGCACCGCGCAGCCATCGCTCCCGGACCGCCGTCACGCCGGCTCCCGGCGGCAGCAGCACCGTCGGCGCCATCTCCACCAGGTCCATCAGGCCGTACTGCTGGCGGGCGTGCACCAGCACATGGAGCACGCCGTCGAAGGGACGGACCAGGAACACCGCCCGTCCCTCACCGCGCGGCAGCAGCAACGGCTGGGTCCAGCGCTGGACTTCGCGGGTCCCGGCCTCCACGCCGATCGCGATGATCCGGAAGTGCCGCTGGTGCGCGTCGGCGATCTCCTCGTCGTCCCGTGCCCAGCCGCTGACGTCCGCCAGCGGTGTCAGCCGCGCGGTCCAGTCGCAGCGGGTCTTCGCCTCGGTGAACCAGCTCAGGATCTCGCCGGAGGTGTGCCGGGCGCCGTTCCCGTCCTCCCGGTACCGGCAGGAGCGGAGCAGTGCGTCCCGGAAGGCGTCCGCGGCCGGCGGCGGGGCCTCCTCCGGCAGCAGGCCGGACAGACACGCCAGTACGGTACGGGCGTCCATGTTGACCAGGTTGTCCACGTGGTGCAGCTGCCGGATCTGGGACAGGCTGAGCCAGCAGTAGTCCTCGTGCACCGGCACTTCACCGGTCACCAGCACCACCATGTTGCGGTTGCGCTTGCGCCAGAACCAGGCGCCCTGCTCGGACTGCAGGACGTCCACGAGGACCCGGCCGCGACCGGGGCCGGTGAAGTGCTCCAGATACCTCGTGGACATGCCCCGGTGGACCTGGGTGTAGTTGCTGCGGGTCGCCTGCACGGTCGGCGACAGCTGCAGGGTGTTGATGTTGCCCGGCTCCATCTTGGCCTGCATCAGGCAGTGGAGTACGCCGTCGAACTCCTTGACGACGATGCCCAGGATGCCGATCTCCGGCTGGTTGATGATCGGCTGGGACCAGGTGTCCAGGCCGTTCTCCCGGACCTGGAGCCCCTCGATGGTGAAGAACCGGCCGCTGGCGTGGGCGAGGTTGCCGGTGCCGGGTTCGAACGACCAGGAGTCCAGGTCCCGGAACGCGAGCCGCTCCACACGGAAGTGGCCGTTCCGGTGCCGTTCGGCCCACCAGTCGTGGAACGGGGCCAGTGAGGCGGCCGTACTCTGCGCGGAAAGCGCCGGCCGGCCCTTGCTCTGAGGTGGTGCGGCCATGAGTGGCTCCCTCACGATGAGTCCCCCCTGTCTTCGCGGCACCGTGGGAGGCCGGTACGGATGGTGCCGCTGCGGCGGTCGCGGTCAGAGCGTCGCCAGCACACCGCGCAGGGTGTCGATGACCCGCTCCTGCTCGGTCTCGGTGAGCGAGGGGTACATGGGCAGCGAGAAGATCTCGTCCGCCACCTCCTCGGTGACCGGCAGCGAGCCCTTGGCGTAGCCGAGGTCGGCGAAGCCCTTCTGGGTGTGCACCGGCCAGGGGTAGCTGATGTTCAGCACGATGTCGTGCTTCTTCAGCTCGGCGAGGATGGTGTCCCGCCGGGGGTGCCGCACGACATGCACGTAGTACACGTGGGTGTTGCCCGGGGCGACCGCGGGGGTGACCAGATCGGTGCCCCGGAACGCCTCGGCGTAGCGCGCGGCGATGGCGCGGCGCCTGGCGATGTAGTCGTCGAGCCGGGTCAGTTTGCGGCGCAGGATCTCCGCCTGTACCTCGTCGAGCCGGCTGTTGTGTCCCGGCCGCTCCACGACGTGATACACGTCCTCCATGCCGTAGTAGCGCAGCCGCCGCAACCGGGCATCGATCCCGGGATCGCCGCTCAGCGTCGCGCCGCCGTCCCCGTAGGCCCCGAGGACCTTGGTGGGGTAGAAGGAGAACGCCGCCGCCCTGCCCATCGAACCGGCGATCCGGCCGTGGTGGGTGGCACCGTGCGCCTGGGCGCAGTCCTCCAGGATCGGCAGGCCGTGCCGCGCCGCGAGCGCCTCCAGAGGCGCCATCTCCACACACTGGCCGTAGAGATGGACCGGCAGCAGGCACGCCGTACGCGGGGTGATCGCCGCCGCGACCTGGTCCACCTCCATGAGGTAGGTGTCACGGTCGACATCCACGAACACCGGCCGGGCGCCGACGGCGTCGATCGCCAGCACCGTGGGGGCCGCCGTGTTCGAGACCGTGATCACCTCGTCACCCGGACCGACCCCGAGGGCCCGGAGTCCCAGCACAATGGCGTTGGTGCCGTTGTCGACCCCGACACAGTGCGGCACACCGTGATATGCGGCAAACTCCCGCTCGAATGATTTGACGCTCTTACCGAGCACCAACTGCCCGGAACGGAACACCGAATCGACAGCGTCGATGATGTCGTCCCGCTCCTTTTCGTACTCCGGCAGGTATCCCCAGACGGAAAGGGGCATGGCACGTCACCTCCAGCGTGAATTTTTCTGCGAATCGATTCAGGAGATTTTCTTGAGGAGCGCCACGCCGTGTTTGTCCCAGTCCTCGCGCCGGATCGCGAGGACATTCATGTCCCAGGTGCGGCCGTGAAAGAAGGTGTAGTCCTGCAACACGGCTTCTTCCTGCACCATCGCGGCGTGCTCCTCGCCGAAGGCGAGAGCCTCCGCGCTCGGCCGGGTGGTGTGAAAGTACACCTTCCGCGTACGCCACATGGCGAAGGCGAAGTTCGTGCTCAAGGCGTTTGCGTCCCGGGTCAGTTCGGCCGGCTGATCGGCCGCCGTATTGACCTCGACCTTCAGGTGTCCGGCCGGGTTCAGGTCGGAGATCACGGCCAGGCCGGCCAGTGCGTCGTTGTCCTTGCGGTGCACCAGGAAGACGGCGGAGGCGCCCCGTCCGAACGACGCGGTGTAGTCGTCGATCGTGGGAAGTCCGCAGTAGCCGAGCTGAAACAGAATCTCATAGGCGTCCGGTGCGTCGGTGACGCTTGCCGGACGTAACACGGCCTGCCGGGACTGAGTATGCGGATACAGCATTATGGAGGGCCCCTCGCTTCCCGGGTCGACTTCCCCGGTGCAGTAATGTGGGAATGAGCTCGGTGAAAGTAATAATGGAGTGCGCCGGGAGTCAAGCACCCGCCCCGGCACGGTGATTGGGGGGCGGCGCTGCTGTCCCGCCAGCGGGACAGGGCCGGGGCATCGCGTAAACGAGGGTGCCTTGTTCTCCGGCCGAGCGCGAAGCTAATGTGCCGGTCGGAGTTTTGACCAGCTGCCATGTGACGCCGAAATAATTCGGATGCCTGGCCGCTTGGCATCCTCGAGTGTCTTTCGCAGCCGGAATATGTGCCGGCGGTTCGTGTCCGGCCCGGAGAATCCCGGCCGGGCGCGGAGAAAACCAGAAGTGGGGGAGAACTGTGTCGGACGGGACAGGGGCCGCGGACGTGGATACCGCGGTGGTCGGTGCGCTGACCGATCTGGTGCGCGACACCGCATACATGATCTGCGGGGAACAGCCCGGTGTGCCGCAGCCGAAGCTGCTCACCGATCTCGACTCCTTCTCCTCGGTCCAGTTGATGCTGGAGCTGGAGAAGTCGGTCGAGGTGATGCTGCTGGAGGACCTGGGCTACTTCGAGGGGACCACCTTCGGCGATATGGCAGTCCATATCCTCACCATCGCGGACAAGAAGGGCGAACTCGACGGTCTCGTCGAGCGGATGCGCCGCATCGCCGATGAACGGCAGCCGGCCGCGACGGACCCGCTGCCCACGGGTGGGACGACCCCGGCCTGATCAGGAGACGAGACGGATGGAGGGAAACACCATGTCTGCCGATGACCGGTATCTGGTCGTGGTCAATCACGAGGAGCAGTACTCGGTCTGGTTCGCGGACCGCGAGATCCCGGCCGGCTGGCGTGCCGAAGGCACCACGGGGTCCCGCGACGCATGCCTGGACCACATCGAGCGCGTCTGGACCGATATGCGGCCGCTGAGCCTGCGGCAGCGGATGACCGCCCAGACCGGCTGACGACCGACCGAGCCGAGGTGATCATGAACCACCCCCAGCCGGACGAGGCCGGCCTGCCGGAGCTCTTCGCCCGTCAGGCGGCCCTGACTCCGGACGCGATCGCGGTGGATTCCGGCGCGGGCCGGCTCACCTACCGCGAACTTGACCGGGCGGCCAACCAGTTGGCCCATGAGCTGCGGGCCCGCGGGGTCCGCCGGGACGAGATCGTGGCCGTCTGTCTGCCGCGGCGCCCTCGCCTGGTGACGGCGCTGCTCGCGGTGCTGCGGGCCGGAGCCGCGTTCCTGCCGCTGGACCCGGCTCACCCGGGGGAGCGGCTGGCCCGGACCCTGGAGGACGCGCGGGCGCGGCTGCTGCTGGCGGAATCCGGCGTGCCGTTCGCGCCGCCGGGTGTCCCGGTGCTGGACCCGGCCGCCGCGCAGGACACGATCGCCGCCCGGCCGGCCGGTTCCGCGCCGGTCGCCACCGATCCGGACGCGCTGGCGTACGTCATGTACACCTCCGGCTCGACCGGCCGCCCGAAGGGCGTGGCGGTCCCGCACCGCGGCATCCGTAACCGGGTGCGCTGGGCGGTCGGCACCTACGGGTTCTCCGCGGCCGACCGGATGCTGCAGAAGACCGCCCTGACCTTCGACGCCTCGGTATGGGAGTTCTTCGGGCCGCTCATCTCCGGTGGCACCGTGGTCATCCCGCCGGACGGTACCGAGCGGGACCCCGCGCTGATGGCCGAGGTGCTGCTCCGCGAGCGGATCACCGTGCTGCAAGGCGTGCCGACCTTCCTGCGGACCCTGGCCGAGGAACCCGGCCTGAGCAGATGCACCGCACTGCGGCTGCTCTTCTCGGCGGGGGAGCCGCTCACCGACGAGCTGGCCGTCCGCCTGACCTCGCGGGTCCCCGCTCTGCTGGTCAACACCTATGGGCCCACGGAGTGTTCGATCGATGTCACCGCATGGGACTTCCACGGCGCGGCGACCGGCACCGTTCCGATCGGGCGTCCGCTGGACCACACCCGCGTGGCGGTGCTCGGCCCGGACGGCGACCGCACGGCCACCGGTGAACTGCACGTCGGCGGCGCGGGCCTGGCGCGCGGCTATCTCGGGCGGCCGCGGCTGACCGCCGACCGCTTCGTCCCGGACCCCTACGGCCCGCCGGGCTCGCGCGCGTACCGCACCGGAGACGTGGTGCGCCGCCGGGAGGACGGGGTGCTGGAGTTCGCCGGCCGCCTGGACCACCAGGTGAAGATCCGTGGGATCAGGGTCGAACCGGGCGAGGTGGAGACCGTGCTGACACAGCACCCCGGCGTGGCCGCCGCGGCGGTCGTGCCGCGTCCGGGGCCGGACGGCCGGCCGTGGCTCGTCGGCTATGTGGTGCCCCGCGCCGAGCCGCCCGCCCACCAGGACCTCCGCGCCCATCTGCTGAGCAAACTGCCCGAGGCGTATGTGCCCTCGCTCTTCGCCACCCTGGCCGAGCTGCCGGTGACCAGCAGCGGAAAGACCGACCGTGCCGCCCTGCCGGAACCGCCGCGGGCCCGCCCGGCCGGCGCCCTGCCGCCGGGTACCCCGGAGCCGCGGACCCCGGAGGAGAAGACCGTCGCCGCGGTCATGGCGGAGGTACTCGGGCTCGACGCGGTCGGTGCCGACGACGACTTCATCGAGCTGGGCGGACACTCGCTGCTCGCGATCCGGGTCGCGGGCAAGCTCCGCGCCGCCCTCGGCGTCGCCGTCTCCGTACGGATGGTGTTCGAGGCCCGTACCGTGGCCGGGCTGGCCGCGCGGCTGACCGCGCTCACCGAGGACGCCGTGACCGACCTGGCGGTGCTGCCCGCCCGGGAGCCGTCCGTGCCGGTGCCGCTCTCCTTCACCCAGCAGCGGCTGTGGTTCCTCGACCAGCTCGACCCCGGTGGCCTCGGCTACCAGGTGAGCTGGGCCTTCCGGCTGACCGGCGCACTGGACACCGGGGCGCTGGAGGCGGCGCTGCACGCTCTGGTCGCCCGCCACGAGGTGCTGCGGACCCGCTATGTGACCGGCCCGGACGGCGCTCCTGTCCAGGAGATCGCCCCGGCGGGACCGTTCCCCCTCCAGCTGACCGAACTCCCCGACGGAGAGCGGCTGCCACGGCTGATCCGTGCGCTGGTGGACCGGCCGTTCGACCTGTCGGCGGGGGGACCCCTCGCCGCGCATCTGATCCGGACCGGGGCGGCGGACCACGTCTTCCTGCTGGTGATGCACCACATCGTCACGGACGACTGGTCGACGGACGTGATGGCGCGCGAACTGTCCGAGCTCTACCGGGCCCATGTCACCGGGCTCCCGCCCGTATTGGAGCCGCCCGCCCTCCAGTACGCGGACTACGCGGTGTGGCAGCGCACCCACCGGTCCGGCCCGGCCCTGGACGCCGAACTCGACCACTGGCGCACGCGGTTGAGCGGACTGGAGCCGCCGGCGCTGCCCACCGACCGGCCCCGGCCGCCCGTACGGTCCGGGCGCGGCGCGACCGTACGGGCCAAACTGCCCGCCGAGGTGGCCCAGCCGCTGCTGCGCCTGGGCCGCGACCGGGGCGCCACCCCGTTCATGACCTTCCTGAGCGTGTTCTACGCGCTCCTCGGCCGTTACACCGGGGCGGCGGACCTGGCGGTCGGCACGGTGGTCGCCGGGCGCGGGCACCCGAAGCTGGAGGAGGCCCTCGGCTGCTTCGTCAACACCGTCGTGCTCCGCGTCGACCTCTCCGACGACCCGACGCCGGAGCAGCTGATCGCCCGGGTACGCGACTGCGCCCTCGACGGCTTCGCCCATGACGGGATCCCGTTCGACCGCGTGGTGGAGGAACTGGCCCCGCAACGGGACCTCGCCCGCTCCCCGCTGGCCGATGTCACCTTCGGCGTGCGCGAGACGCCGCCGCACCCGCTGCGGCTGGCCGGACTCGACGTACGGCCGGTCGAAACCGGGCCCGCCACCGCCAAGTTCGACCTGACCGTGATCCTCTCCGCCGAGCCCGACGGCGGTTACCGGATGGAGCTGGAGTACGCGACCGAGCTGTTCGACGAGGCGACGGTGCGCCGGCTGGCCGGCCACTTCCGCACCCTCGCCACGGTCATGGCGGCCCGGCCCGGGGTCCCGGTCAGCCGGTTGCCCCTGCTGGAGCGGCCGGAGCGGGAACAGCTGCTGCACGGCTGGAACCCGCCCCGCCGGCCGGACACACCCGAGTGCGCCCACGAGGCCTTCGCCGCCCAGGCCGTGCGCACGCCCGGAGCGCTCGCGGTGACCGGCGACGGGGAACAGCTCAGCTACGCCGAAGTCGCCGCGCGCGCGGACGCCTTGGCGCGCCGGCTGATCGCGGCCGGCGTCCGCCCGGAGGACCCGGTGGCCGTGCTGCTCGACCGGTCCCCGGCCCTGGTCCCGGTCCTGCTGGCGGTACTTCAGGCCGGCGGCGCCTACGCCCCGCTGGACCTCGACCAGCCGGCCGCGCGCCTGGCCCGGATGATCGACGACCTCCGGCCCGCGGTCGTCCTCAGCGACCGCGCGACCCTGTCCCGGCTGGGCGAACTGCCCGCTCCGGCGGTACTGATCGACGAACCGGCCACCGCCCCGCCGGCGGAGCCGCCGCCCGGCGACCCGGGCCGCCTGGCGTACATCATTCACACCTCGGGGTCGACCGGCCGCCCGAAAGCGGTCATGATCACGCATCGGTCGTTCACCCACCACGCGCGGGTGATCGCCCGGCAGCTCGGCTACCGCGCCGACGACCGGGTGCTGCTCCTGGCGCCACCGCACTTCGACCCCGCGATGGAGCAGATCCTCGCACCGCTCCTGCTGGGAGCGACCGTGGTGGTCAGCGATCCGGGCCTGCTGCCCCCCGCGGAGCTGCCCGCACTGATCGCCCGGACCGGGGTGACACAGCTGGCGACCACGCCCCACTACTACCGGGAGATGGCCGGGAGTACCGGCCGTCGCGACCCCCGGCTGGCCACCGTGCGCACCTTCGTCGTCGCCGGGGACGTGGTCGTCCACGACGACGCCCGGCGCTGGTTCGCCACCGGGCTGGACGCCGGGTTCGTCTGCGTCTACGGGCCGACCGAGGCCACCGTCGCGGTGCTGAGCCACCGGGTGGCCGAAGAGGACCTGCGGACCGGCCCGTCGGACACCGGCCTCCCCCTCGGCCGTCCGCTGCCCGATGCCCGCGTCCATGTGCTGGACGACCGGATGGAGCCGGTGCCGGTCGGAGTGGCCGGCGAGGTGTACCTCGGCGGGCTCCGGCTCGCCCGGGGCTATCTGCGGCAGCCGCGCCACACCGCCGACCGCTTCGTCCCCGATCCCTACGGGGACCGGCCCGGTGAGCGCCTCTACCGGACCGGGGACCGGGGCCGCTACCGCGCCGACGGGACCGTCGAGTTCCTCGGCCGGCTGGACGCCCAGGTGAAGATCCGCGGCTTCCGGGTCGAGCTGGGGGAGGTCGAGGCGGCTTTGGCGCGGCACCCGCGGGTGCGGACGGCCGCCGCGGCCCTGCGGAGCGTCGCGGGCCGGGACCCGCGGCTGATCGGCTATGTGGTGCCGGAGCCGGACGCGCCGGCCCCGACGCCCACCGAGCTGCGGGCGTTCCTGCGGGCCCGGCTCCCCGAGTACATGGTGCCCGCGGCCTTCCTGACCCTCGCCGAACTGCCGCTCGCCGCCGGCCGGAAGCTGGACCGGGGCGCGCTGCCGGCGCCCGACGCGGAGACCGCCGACGGGAACGACGGGAACGACGAGAACTACGTGGCCCCGCGCGACGAGATCGAGGAGGCCATCGCCGGAGCGTGGGCCGAGGTGCTCGGGATCGCCCGCGTGGGCGTGGAGCACGAGTTCTTCGACCTCGGCGGGCACTCGCTGCTCGCCACCCGGCTCGGCGCCGGACTGCGCGACCTGTTCGGGATCGAGATCCCGCTGCGGGTGCTGTTCGAGGCGACCACCGTCCGCGCGCAGGCGGCCGCGCTGGAGCGGCTCGCCGACGCCGAACCGGCCGCGGACCACCATGCCGTCACTTGAACCCAGGGAAGAGAATCATGAGCTCTGACATGCCGAAGCGTGCGCCGGGCCGCGGCGCGGAGCTGCTCCGCGACCGGCTGCGTCAGCGTTCCGGGGGACCGGCCTCGCGGAAGCCCGCCCTCCCCGTGGTTCCACGGGACGGAGCGTTACCGCTCTCCTTCGCTCAGCGCCGGCTGTGGATGCTGGACCAGCTCCGCCCCGGCGGCACCGAGTACCTGGTACCGCTGGTGTTCCGCCTGAAGGGCGACCTGTCCGGGGTGGACGTCCGGCGCGCGCTGAACGAGCTGGTGCGCCGCCAGGAGATCCTCCGCACCCGCTACACCGTCGACGCCGACGGCGAACCGGTGCAGACCATCGACCCGCCCTCCGGCATCGAGCTGTGCTGCACCGACCTCACCGGCGCCCGCCCCGAAGAGCTGGACGCCCTGCTGCACGCCGACAACAGCCGCCCGTTCGACCTGGCCACCGGCCCGGTGCTGCGGGCCCGGCTGATCCGGCTGGCCACCGAGGAGCACGTCCTCGCGCTCGTGATGCACCACATCGCGGTGGACGGCTGGTCGGGCAGCCGGCTCGCGCACGAACTGGCCACCCTCTGCGCCGGGGAGGGCCTGCCGGAACCCGAGGTGCAGTACGCGGACTACGCGGCCTGGCAGCGTGCGCACGCCTCCGACGAGCGGCTGGCCCACGAGCTGGAGTACTGGCAGCGGCAGCTGCGCGAACTGCCCGCGCTGGAACTGCCGACCGACCGGCCCCGCCCCGCGGTCTGGGAACCCGCGGGCGCGACCGTCACGTTCGGCATCCCGGCCGAGGTGGCCGGCCGGGTCGCCGCACTGGCCGCGACGCACCAGGCCACGACGTTCATGGTCTATCTGGCGGCGTTCTGGACCCTGCTGCACAGGTACACCGGACAGACCGACTTCGCCGTCGGGTCCCCGATAGCGGGCCGGACCCACCCCGACACCCAGGACCTGATCGGCCTGTTCCTCAACACCCTGGTGCTGCGCGCCGACCTGTCCGGCGACCCCGTTTTCACCGAGCTGCTGCGGCGCGCCAAGGGCACCGCGATCGACGCCTACGAGCACCAGGAGGTGCCGTTCGAGCGCGTCGTCGATGCGCTGGCGGTCGACCGCGATCTGTCCGTCCACCCGCTGGTGGGCGTGAACTTCGTCCTCCAGAACTACGAGCCGTTCCGGTTCGAGGCGGGTGCGGTCACCGGTGAAGTGATCCAAGTGGAGCAGCGGCAGGCGCAGTTCGACCTCACCTGGTCGCTGGAGGAGCGGCCGGACGGCTCGGTGACGGGCTCGGTGACCTACCCCCATGCGCTGCTGGACGAGGCGACCGCGCGGCGCATGAGCGAGCACTTCGTCTGTCTGCTGACCGCGGCCGCCACCGGGCCGGACACCCGGATCAGCGCACTACCGCTGATGAGCGAGGCCGAGGCCGCCCGGCTGACCCGCCCCGCCGCCCGGCCGGCCGACGCCGGAGCCTGCCTGCACGAGCGGTTCGCCGAGCAGGCCGCGCTGCGGCCCGGGGCCGTAGCCCTGACCTCCGACGGCCAGGAGCTGACCTACGCCGAGCTGGACGCCCGCGCCAACCGGCTGGCACACCGGCTCCGCGCCGCCGGCGCCGGCCGTGAACACCTGGTCGGCATCTGTCTGCACCGCGGAATCGACCTGATCGTCACGGTGCTGGCCACGCTCAAGGCGGGGGCCGCCTACCTGCCGCTCGACCCCGCGCACCCCGCCGAACGGACCGAATTCCTCATCCACGACGCCCGCGCACACCTGGTCGTCACGGACCGCACCCTGACCGGGCAGCTCGCGACCGCCGGGGCGCCCGGCGGGCTGATCGTGCTGGACGATCCGGCCGAGCGGGAGCTGCTCGCCACGTTCCCGGACGACGCCCCGGTGACCGGCGCCCATCCGGACGATCTCGCCTACGTCATCCACACCTCGGGATCGACCGGCCGTCCCAAGGGCGTCCAGGTCACCCACGCCAACGTGGTCCGGCTGCTCGGCACGAACCAGGACCTGTACGGCTTCGGCAGCGACGACGTCTGGTCGCTCTTCCACTCCGCCGCCTTCGACATCTCGGTCTGGGAGATCTGGGGCGCGTTCCTGCACGGCGGGCGGCTCGTGGTCGTCCCGCATGCCGTGACGCGCTCGCCCTGGGACTTCGCCCGGCTGCTGGCGGACGAGCGGGTGACGGTGCTGAACCAGACCCCGTCCGCGTTCCGGGGCCTGGTGGATCTGGCCGCCCGGGGCGAACCGGCGCTCGACGAGCTGCGGCTGCGCCTGGTGATCTTCGCGGGCGAGATGCTCGACCTGGACATGCTCGTGCCGTGGTGGAACCGGTTCGGTGACCGGGTTCCCTTGCTGGTCAACATGTACGGCATCACCGAGACCACGGTGCACGTCACCCGCCGGCCGCTGGGACGGTCCGACCTCTCCGGCGACCGCAGCCCCATCGGACCGCCGATGCCCGACCTCACCCTGCACCTCCTCGACCCGTGGATGCGGCCGGTGCCGGTCGGGGTGCCCGGGGAGATCTATGTCGGTGGGCCGGGGGTCACCCGCGGGTACCTCGGACGGCCCGCCCTCACCGCGGAACGGTTCGTACCGGACCCGTTCGGTCCGCCGGGTGCGCGGCTCTACCGTTCCGGCGACAAGGCGCGCCTGCTCGCCAACGGGGACATCGGATTCCTCGGCCGGTTCGACGACCAGGTGAAGATCCGTGGGTTCCGGGTCGAGCTCAGCGAGATCCAGTACTGCCTGACCGGCCACCCGGACCTCCGGGCCGCCGTCCTCACCGTGCACGAACCCACCCCGGGCGCCCGCGAACTCGTCGCCTATGTGGTGCCGGAGGACGGCGCCACCGTCCTCGTGGCCGACCTGCGCGCCTACGTGGCCGAACGGCTGCCCGGCTACATGGTCCCGGGGATCTTCATGGTCGTCCCGAAGCTCCCGCTCACCGTCAACGGCAAGCTGGACCGCCGTGCCCTGCCCGCCCCGGACCGCGCCCAACGGGACCGGCCGGAGACCTTCGTGGAACCGCGGACGGCCACCGAGCAGGCCATGGCCGCCATCTGGGCCGAGGTGCTGGAGGTGCCGCAGGTCGGGGTGCACGACAACTTCTTCGCCTTCGGAGGGGACTCGATCCACGCGGTGCGCCTGGTCGGAAAGCTGCGCGCTCAGGGCTTCGACCACTCCGTGCAGGACCTGTTCCGCCATCAGAGCATCGCCGAACTGGCCGCCACCCGCGGCGCCTCCCACGGTGAGGAGGCAAGCACCCGTCCGTTCGCGCTGATCGGTACCGAGGACCGGGCGAAGGTGCCGGAGGGGGTGGTGGACGCCTACCCGCTCGCCCGTGTGCAGGCCGGCATGGTCTACGAGATGCTCGCCGACTCGGGCCGGAACCTGTACCACAACATCACCAGCTATCTGATCCGTGACGACGGTCCCTTCGACGCCGCGGCGCTGGCCGCGGCGGTGGACGCGGTCGTGGCCCGCCACGAGGTGCTGCGGACCTCCTTCGACCTGGGAACCTTCTCCGAGCCGCTCCAGCTCGTGCACGCCGCGGCGCGGGCCGGGTTCGGCCACACGGATCTGCGGGACCACTCCGCCGACGCACGCCGGTCCGCCATGGACGCCTTCCGGGAGTCGGAGCGCGGGCGGCTGTTCCCGCCCGGGGCGGCGCCGCTGATCCGGATGCACGCCCACCGCATCGCCGACGACCGCTTCTACCTGTCGCTCACCGAACACCACGCGGTGCTGGACGGCTGGAGCCACAACTCGGTCATCTCCGAGGTGATCCAGGGCTACCGGGCCATCAGGACGAACGGACGGCCGCCGGCCGCTCCGTCGCCCGGGGTCCGCTTCGCCGACTTCATCGCCCAGGAACAGCGCAGCCTGCACGGCCCGGAGGACCGCGCCTTCTGGTTCGGCCGCCTGGAGAACACGGTCCGGCTGACGATTCCGCCGTCCTGGGCCGATCCGGACGGCCCCGCCGACTACCACCTCCGGGTTCCCTACCGGCATCTGGAGCCGGAACTGCGGCATCTGGCCGCTCTGGCCGGGGCCTCGCTGAAGAGCGTGCTGCTGGCGGCGCATCTCGCCGTGTGGCGGACCTTCGCCGAGGGCGACCTGTTCTTCTCCGGTCTGGTGTCCAACGGCCGCGCCGAGGCCGAAGGCGGTGACCAGGTACGCGGGATGTTCCTCAACCCGGTGCCGCTGGTGGCCCCCACGGGTGCGCGTACCTGGCGCGAGCTGGTCCGGGGCGTCTTCGACCGCGAGGTGGAACTGTGGCCGCACCGCCGGTTCCCGATGCCCCAGCTCCAGCACGAGTTCGCCCAGGACGGCCGGCTGCTCGACGTGGCCTTCAACTACCTCGACTTCCATGTGCTCGACCGTGACGCGGTGGACACCTCCGACACCACCGACATCAGCCTCAACGAGTTCCCGCTGTGTGCGCTGACCGAGGCCGGGGACCTGGTCCTCGCGGCCAAGTCCGCCTGGATCGCGGAACGGCACACCGCGATGCTCGCCGAGATGTACCGGTCGGTGCTGGAGCGGATGGCCGCCGACCCGGACGGCGACGCCCGGGTCTCCCTGCTGCCCCCGGCCGAACGCCGCCGGCTGCTGGCCGAGGGGAACGACACCGGGGCGGCCCGGCCGGAGCGCGCGCTGCACCAACTCATCGCCGACCAGGCGCGGATGCGCCCGCAGGCGGTGGCGGTCGAGGCCGCCGGGGAGCGGCTGACCTACCACGCGCTGTGGCAGCGCGCCCGCTCCTGGTCGGACCGTCTGCGGGGGCTCGGCGTCCGGGCCGGAGACCTGGTCGGGGTGTGCCTGCCCCGAGAGGTGGACCTGGTCGCGGCCGTCCTCGGCGTCGTGAACCTCGGGGCCGCCTACGCACCGGTCGATCCGGCGCATGCGCCCGAGCGGAACGCGGCGATCCTGACCGGGGCCGGGGTGCGCGCGGTGATCGCCGGCCCGGAGACCGCGGCCGGACTGCCCCAGGTGGTCCTCGCGGACCAGCTGCCGGAAACCGATTCCGCGGAGCCGGCCCGGCCGGTGCACCCCGAGGACCTGATCTACGTGGTGCACACCTCCGGTTCCAGCGGCCGCCCCAAGGGCGTGATGGTGCGGCACGCCGCCCTGTCGGACCGGGTGTGCTCCATGGCCCGGGACATGGCCCTGACCACGGAGGACGCCGTGGTCACCGTGGTGCCGGTGGTCACCGACGTCTGGCAGATGGATGTCTTCGTCGCGCTGGCCAACGGCTGCCGGCTGATCCTCGCCGGGAACGACGACGCCCGGGACCCGCTCGCACTGGCCGCGCTGCTCCGCTCCTCCGGCGCCTCGCTGATGCAGGCGTCGCCGACGACCTGGCGGATGCTCGACGAGTCGGGCTGGACCCCGCCGCCGGGCTTCCACCGGGTGTCCGGCGGGGAGGCCCTGGGCGCCACGATGACCGGGCGCCTGGGAGCCACCGAGGCCGGAGTGTGGGACATGTACGGCCCGGCGGAGGCCACCATGTTCTGCTTCGGCAGCCGCTACACCGCCGACACGGCCCCCGCCTGGGTCCCCGCGGCCAACACCACCTCGTATCTGCTCGACGAGCGGCTGGAGCCGGTGCCGTTCGGGACCACCGGCGAGATCCACGTCGGCGGTGACGGACTGGCCCGCGGCTACCTCGGCCGGCCCGCGGGCACCGCCCACACATTCCTGCCGGACCCCTTCGCTACCGCGCCCGGCAGCCGGATGTACGCGACCGGTGACATCGGACGGCGGCTGGAAGACGGCCGGATCGAGATCCTCGGCCGACGGGACCACCAGCTGAAGATCCGAGGTTTCCGGGTGGAGCCGGGCGAGATCGAGGCGGTGCTCACCTCCCATCCGGGGGTCCGGGCCGCGGTGGTGCATCCGGTCGACGGCCCGCAGGGGGCGAAGCAGCTCGCCGCGTATGTCATCCCCCGTCAGGAAGACATTCCGGCACGTGAGCTGGCGCAGTACGCCGGGCGCACCCTGCCCGGCCACATGGTGCCGACCCACTTCGTCTCCCTGCCCGCCTTCCCCCGGCTGGCCAACGGAAAGGTCGACCGCACCGCGCTGCCGGAACCCGACGGCGGACGCTCGATGGGCCTCGCGGAGTACGCGCGGCCACAGGGCCCGGTCGAGGAGGCGATCGCCGGGGTCTGGGCCGAGGTGTTCGGCGTCGACCGGGTGGGCCGGGACGACGACTTCTACGCGCTGGGCGGCCATTCGCTGCTCACCATGCGGATCACCGCCCAGCTGGCGCGCCGGCACGCCATCGAGCTGACCTTCCAGGACTTCCTGCGGCACCGCACGGTCCGCGGGCTGGCGAGCCGGGCCTCGGCGGACCGGGACTCCTCCTCGCTGCTCTGGCTCGGGGAGACCGGCGAGGGCACACCGCTGTTCTGTGTGCACCCCGGCGGCGGCAGCGCCCACTGGTACCGGCATCTCGCCGAGGTCTACACCCGGGAACGTCCGCTGGGCGCCTTCGAATGGCCGGGGCTGCACGGCGACGCCCCGGCACCGGCCGGTCTGGCGGAGGTGGCGGCGGTCTATGTGGCCGAGCTGAAGCAGGCGCGGCCACAGGGCCCGTACCACATCCTCGGCTGGTGCGGCTCCAGCGGTATCGCCTGGGAGATGGCACGGGAGCTGCGGGCCGGCGGAGACGACACCCGGCTGATCCTGATCGACCCGATCGAGTACCCCTCCACCGACGTCAACCCGCTCGCGCAGAACGTGGCCCAACTGCGCCGCGCGGAAGCCCTCCTGACGATGCTGCGGGAGCTGCCCGAAGGTACGGAGCGCGACCGGGCACGGGCCGAGCTGCGGGACGTGCTGGGCACCATCGTCGACGACGGCGATGCGGTGTTCGGGGACGGGGCGGACGGCACCCGGGACGCCGACCTCATCCACGGCTGGACCGACCGGCTGCGGTCCTGGCGGGAGATGGCCGAACTGCGGCTGCACTACCGCTTCCCCGAGTACCCGGGCCCGGTCGATGTGCTGGTCTGCGACGAACTGGCCGAGGGCGGATACCAGGACATCGTCGGCCAGGACTTCGACCGCTACCTCGATCAATGGCGGCGGCTGGCACGCGGCGGAGTCCGCTCCGCACGCATCCCGGGCGACCACCGCAGCGCGCTCTTCCCGCCCCATGTCTCCACCCTGGCGGCCCGCCTGGCCGCCATCATCGACCGCCCCGACAGTGCCGAGGAGTGAAGACCATGGCCGACACCCGTCATCTGATCTCGCTGCGCGACCTCACCGATGCCGACCTCGACCGGATCGTACGGCGTGGCCGGGAGATCGCCGCCGAGGACCCGGCCGTACGGAAGGAACCGCTGCGGGGGCGGGTGATCGGGGTGTACTTCAGCAAGACCTCCACGCGCACCCGGACCTCGTTCACCGCCGGGGCGCTGCGGCTCGGCGCCCGGGTGGTCACCTTCGGGCCGGGGGATCTCCAGCTCAACACGGGGGAGACCCTGGCGGACACGGCCCGGGTGCTGGGCGGGATGCTGGACGGGCTGGTGATCCGCACCGCCGGGGCGCCGGAGGAGCTGCGCCGGTTCGCCGAACACTGTCCGGCCGTGGTCAACGCGATGAGCGCCGATGAGCACCCCACCCAGGCGCTGGCGGACCTCACCACGCTGTGGAGCCGGCTGGGCAGGCTCGACGGCCTGAAACTGCTCTACGCCGGGGAGGGCAACAACACGGCGGCGGCGCTGGCGCTGGCACTGCCGCGCTTCTCCGCCGTGGAGCTCGAATTCCGCACACCGCCGGGGTACGGCCTGGAACCGGCCGTACTGGCCGAGGCACAGGCCCTCGCCGCCCGCTCCGGCAGCCGTGTCAGCGAGCGGCATGACATGGAGTCGCTGCCCGAGGGGGCGGACGTCGTCTACACCACCCGCTGGCAGACCACCGGCACCAGCAAGTCCGATCCGGCCTGGCAGCGGGTGTTCGAGCCGTTCCAGGTCAACGCCGCGGTGATGGCCCGGTGTCCGGACGCACTGTTCATGCACGACCTGCCCGCGCACCGTGGTCAGGAGGTCACCGCCGAGGTCCTGGACGGGCCGCTGAGCATCGCCTTCGAGCAGGCGCAGTACAAACTGCACAGCGCCACGGCGGTGCTGGAGTGGTGCCTGGGACAGTGACCCGAGCGGGGGCCGGGGGGGGCCGGGGGGGGGGGGGCGGGGGGGCCCGCCCCCCCCCCGGCGGGAAAAAAAAAAAAACACAACCCCAAACACCTGAGGAACGGGTT